>CAZPUT010000001.1:0-48074 GCA_964589845.1 uncultured Candidatus Nitrotoga sp.
AAGTTCTCTACACCAAGCAACCACTAGCGGTTGCACTTCGAATTTGAATCCGCGAGCAGAAAAAAAACAGTTCCAGAACTAAAGGTACTTTTTGATACAAATGCTCTTTATACCCAATCAGCCAGCGAATTAGTTAAGCCAGATATAGCTCAGTTGGTGAAAGAGAATTCCAACCATGTGGATCACAAAATATCTTGGTACTTACCATCGATCGTGCGCCACGAGCGACAATACCAAATGCTTAAGGCAGGGAAGCTTTTACTCCCAGCAATAAATAAGCTTGAGAAATTGCTTGGCCATAACCTTGGAATGAGTGAAGCCGTTCTTGAATATAAGGTCAAACATGCAGTTGAATCACAACTTAATGAACTGAAGATAAGCATTGTGGAGATTAATGCTTCCGATGTTAACTGGACGCAAATAATGCACAGCGCAGCGTATAGACTTCCACCCTTTGACCCAGGGGAAAAGGAAAAAGGTTTTAGAGACGCTTTAGTAATCGAATCTCTTCAACAACTTATCGCCCAGTCGCCAGTAACACCTAAAGTTTGCAGAATCGTGCTAGTTTCTGAAGATAAGTTGGTATGTGAGGCAGCAAGAGCAGCAACATCAGCATCCACAAATGTACGCGTTCTGAATACGCTAGAAGAGGTAAAAGGTCTCATTAATACGTTAGTATCAGAAGTGGATGAAGCGTTTATTAAACAAATTCTAAGTAAAGTCCAACCCTATTTCTTTGTTCCAAAAGAGGAAAGCTCTTTGTATTATAAAGAGGGATTGTTAAAAAAAATAAAGGAACAGTTTTCTCAAGAGCTAGCTACCAAACCAGAAGGCGTAACTCAAATTGAAGCCAATACTTGGTATGTTAATCCACCTTGGTTTGTTAAAAAAGAATTGCAGCGTTTCTTTTGGACAACACAAATTACCGCAACATTTACTGGATATGATGTTACCAATAAATTCGACTTCCAAGGTTTGATGTCATCTGCAGCAGCAATACCAGAAAAGAAAATAGTTATGAAGTACGGGGTCTATTTTGAAGTAGATTGGAGCGTAACGCTTGGGCAACATAAGAAATTATCCTCCCCAAAGATTGGGGAGATACGTTACCTTGAAACTAAGCCAAGAGAAGAGTACTAAAATCCTAAGCACGGCGATCCTACCGGCGTCCCAAAAGACTCCCATGCGCCTTGGCAGATAAGGGGTTATGGTAGATGAGTCCAAGTAATCATTGATTTTTCATAATCCAAACCAAGGCCCTGATCTCGTCAAATGCATTCATTGGTGATGCGCGCGAGCTCTACCACTCCCAGGTTTTTCGCGCGCAATTGCGCATCTATTTCCAACCGGACGAAATCATCTTCCGTCAACCGGCGGAACATTGAGTAACTTTTCCATGTGGAAACGGTATTGCAGCATCACCGATAAGCGACCATAGGCTGGGGTTGATTGCCAGCTCAGCAACATGAAAAACTGGTAGCATAAATCATACTCGCTGGAAGACGGAAAACCAGAGGGGAGCTTATTTCCTGAACGGTACCCCCGCAGACAAAGGAAACATCATAGTGCTGAAGGGCTTTGATACTGTACATTTGCGTCGGTTTCTACGCTATGCACTACGGGCTAGGGTTGTGGTGATCTTTTGCCTGCTTTATGTTTTGTTTGTTGGCATCGAATTTAACGCTTCTCTTCTGCGCGAAACAATCGCCAAAGCATTTTTCAATAGTATTGGCCGCAATGTTCGATTCGATGGGCCTTTGCAACTTGAGATTTCCGCACGACCGCAGCTGCATGTAGGGGGGTTGCATATCGCCAACTTGAGTGGCTTCGCAGGTAGCGAATTTGCCAGCCTTGGTGAGGCGCATCTCTCACTGAATCTCTGGCCTCTCTTCCGTGGCCAACTACAAATCGAGGAGCTTAGCGGAAACAACGTGCATATTCAGCTGCAGCACCGTGGCAACGGCAGCAACAACTGGACATTCCAAAGTCCCAAGTCCAGGCAAGAGAACATGCGGGCTACAGGGGAGGATGTGCCAGCATCGTTGAATGACCTTAGCCACATGCTCACAGTTCTCGATATTAAACGAGTGACGCTGAAAAATCTGAGCATCGAATACATTGGCGACAACACAAAGAGCCATTTCTACGACTTGCGCTCACTCACCGCACAATTGCCAGCCGGTAAACCGCTCACTATTGCATTGGACGGCACGGTCGAGAAGACATTTCCCTATAAGCTCGATTTCACCGGCGGCTCAATCGAAGATTTTGCGAGAACCGATAAGCCATGGCCGATAGACCTGAAGCTGGAATTGCTAAGCACCAGGCTGTCTCTCAACGGAAGCATATCGGGGGTGGGAGGCGAGATCAACTTCGGTCTTGGCACCGAGAGTCTTTTGGATTTCGAGCGCCTGCTTCAGGTCAAACTTCCAAATGTCGGCGTCGTTGGCATTGCTGGCACACTAACCTACGGCGCGGGCAAAACGAAATTGACTCGTCTGGACGGGGTTATGGGCAAGACTACATTCAGCGGCGTGCTTGGCCTCAACTCCACCGGTGCCCGGCCTCGTATTACGGGTTCACTAACGGTGCCAACTCTCGACTTGCGACCGTTTCTGGAAGACAAACCCGATGAAGAAATAGAGCCTCCAAAAAGCATTGCCGAGCTTTATCGCGAAATTTCAAAGGCCACATTCAGTCTGAAGGAGCTCAATAGTGTAGATTCCGACGTTACTCTGCGCGTGGGAAACTGGCTGAACCTTCCAGGCAACGTGCACGATGCAATGTTGCAAGTGAAGATCAATAATGGCCATCTTGATGTCCCGATACAGGCTACGGTTGCGGGCGTAGCATTTTCCGGGCTTGCGAGTGCTGACACGACCGTTACTCCGGCACGGTTCAATCTCGGACTTGGCACACATGATTCCAACCTCGGTGGCCTTGCAGAATTACTGGTGGGCGTAAAGGGCATCAAAGGAGAAATGGGGCGTTTCGATTTGAGAATTGCCGCCGCTGGTGATCGCGGTAATGAACTGGTGAAAAGCCTTGACGTGCAGCTCAACATGGAGCGCGGCAAGCTTACCTATGGCAACAACGAAGGTGAGCGTCCTGTGGCATTTTCTCTGGAGAAGCTTGCTGTGGTCTTGCCACCTGGCAAGCCTCTGAATGGAGAGGTGCGTGGTTATCTTCTCGATCGGCCATTCACTGCCTTGCTGCACGGTAGCGCACTTGAAACCATGATGCTGGAAGCGCGTGCACCGATTGATTTCAGCATGCGATCTGGCAGCATGCATGCACATATTTTCGGCGTATTGCAGCCTGTGGATGGGAAACTTGGCCCTGAAATAACCTTTGAACTTTCTGCCCCACGTTCTGGCGACGTCGCGAACTGGTTCGGATTAAAATCCGGAACCGATGCTGCCATTTTGCTAAAGGGGAAAGCCAGCATGAACAGCCGCGAATGGCAGCTTGCCGATCTTTCATTTCAGTTGGGGCGCAGCTCATTGTCGGCGGATATAGTGCGCACCGAAATCGAAGGGAAACCATTGCTTAAAGTGCGCCTGTCCGGTGAACGTGTAGATGTGGGTGAACTGGAATTGCTGATGCATCAGCCAAATAAAAGCGCGTCCTCAGGCTCGGTACTCGACATTCCTATTTTACCCAAAGGCATTGACTTGGCTGATGCGGACATTGAAGTGCGGGTCAAACGCTTTGTTGGCTCCAGTTCCTTTGAAGTGAGCGACCTTTCCTTTGACGGGCATATTCGCAAGGGAGTCATGCTTACATCGCCGTTTGCGCTGAACGTCGCCGGAGCAGGTTTTAGCGGCGCCATTGCCCTTGACCTTCGTAGCATGCAGCCCCGCACAACCATGTGGCTTGCAGCGGAATCGCTGGACGTCGGAAGCATGCTGAAAAAACTTAACCTTTCGCGCGACACCGAAGCCAGCATCGGAAAGTTAGCACTTTATATCGATTTGCAATCGAGTCGCTTGGGGGACTTGATTTCGCATTCGACATTCATGGCGAATTTCGAAAGTGGCCATCTTACGTTGAAGGACTCAAATACCGGCGGCCAAATGCGAATCGCCCTGGACAAGGGCGCGCTCAATATGGATGCAGGGAAGGCGGTGAGCCTCGACCTGAATGGCAGGCTTAATGACATTCCAGTTTCTATCGGAATTGAGACAGCATCAGCCGCAGGCCTTGTAAACCCGTTACTACGCATTCCAATCAAACTTACTGTGGACGCAGCCAATACCACGATGAAACTCTCCGGAAGTATTGCACGCCCTCTCACGCAGGCAAACATTGAACTGGCGCTCGATATGCATGGCGTCCGTTTTGACAATCTCAACAACATGGTGCACGCCTCGCTGCCACCGTGGGGCCCTTGGTCAGCAGCAGGAAAATTTCGCATGTCGGCACAAGGTTATGAAGTTGCAGACCTCATGCTTCGGGTAGGCGACAGCGCACTTGCCGGGCATGGAAAACTCGATACTACTACCACGCGTCCGCGCCTTGATGTTGCACTCACAGCGCCGAACATCCAGCTTGACGATTTTAAATTCGCTGACTGGTCGCCGGTGAAAGAAAACCCGGAGGCAAAGCTATCATCCAAAGCCAGGAAGCCGCTGACCTCAGCTGAAATCCGCAAAAAGGCAACCGAGTCGAGTACTCAAGCACAGCAGCTATTAAGCCCCGAAGTTCTGCAACGTCAGGATGCGCATCTGTCAGTGCGGGTGGATAAAGTGCTCTCCGGCAAAGATACCTTGGGCAGTGGGAAGCTTATCGCAAAGCTGGAAAACGGACGTTTCGACATCAACCCGATCGAAGTCAATATGCCTGGTGGTTCAGCAAGGCTTTGGTTTGGATATAAGCCGAGCGGCAACGATGTGCAAGTGAATTTACGTGCGGAAGTGAAGCGCTTTGATTATGGCGTGCTTGCACGCCGTATTAAACCAGACACCGATTTGCACGGCAATTTCAGCCTTAACGTCAATGTAAGTTCGCGCGCGCACTATCTGTCTGAAATATTGCATTATGGAAACGGGCGCATTGATTTCACCATACATCCAGAAAATATGAAATCTGGCGTGTTCGATATCTGGGCAGTGAATCTGCTGGTGGCGTTATTGCCAGCAGTGGATTCCAGCAAGGCTTCCAAGGTGAATTGTGCCATCGGACGCTTCGTTCTTAAGGATGGCAAGCTTAATGATGAGCTCATTTTGATTGATACTAGTCGTATGCGAGTTATCGGCAAAGGCTCTGTGGATTTTGCTGACGAAAAGATTATGCTTCATATGCGGCCCAAGGCGAAAAAACCACAGTTCCTGAGTCTCGCCACCCCAATCAATGTAAATGGCAATTTTGACAATTTTAACGTTAACGTAGAAGCTTCCGCGATAATAGGTACCATTGGCCGGCTCGGTGCCTCCCTCGCTTGGGTGCCGATGCAAATGCTTTTCGGGAAAAATATACCAGCGGATGGGTCAGATGTTTGCACAGAGGTTGGCTTCAATGAGTCATAAAACAACAATTTATCGCTTCTGTTTCGATATGGGTTTCAGTCTGCGCAACATCTTTTTAATGCAGCAAATGGATGAGATTTAAGCCATGAAAATTCAACTCTTGGCACTCAATGCAATCCGGGTTTTTTTCGCCAGGTTTTATACGTTTCTCGCAGAGCGCTGGAAGTTGAGTTTTTATTTCTATCTGGCAGCGTTGTTTACGGTGTTTACCGTAGTTGATACCGTTTACTTGCATTTCACTGCGGAAATGCGTCAAAGCGCTTTTGACATGATGGTGCGTTACCGGATTTTCAAACCAAAACCTGATCCTGAAATCGTTATCGTTGACATCAATGAGGCCAGTCTTGCTGCGATGGCCAAAGACTATGGCCGCTGGCCGTGGCCGCGTCAGGTGCTGGGTGAGTTTCTCGAGCAGATTGAACAGCAGCAACCAAAGGCCGTAGTTTTTGACATCCTGTTCAGTGATGCGGACATATACAACCCAGACAGCGATATTTACTTTAATTCAGCCATCGCCTCCACCACCAACACCTTTTTCCCCTTGCTGCGCCTTGATCCTGACAGTGACCCGTTAAGCAAGGTTAAGCCTTTGATGATTCCCGGTGTGCGAGCCTTGTCAAAAGAGGCAAGCCAGGATGCAACTGTCGCGGTGGTATTGCCGCATTTTCAGGCAGCTTTGAATGGGGGGCGTATCGGTTTGCACAATATCTACCCGGATCCAGATGGTGTGGCGCGACAGTATCTGATTTATCGCGACGATTATGGGTGGAGGTTGCCGTCCTTGCCCGCGCAGGTGGCACGCAACCTTGGTTGGGAAGAGCCATCCGTGCAACAAATTCTTCTCAACTGGCGTGGCCCGCCATTCTCATACCACTATGTCAGCTTTAGCGACGTATTCGCCGACTTTAGCAATAAGGAAAAGAAACGCCCTCCGGATGAATTCAAAAATAAAATCGTTATTATCGGCTCAACTGCACCAAGTTTATTTGATATCAAGATAACGCCGCTGAGCCAGACACATCCTGGCGTGGAAATCCTTGCGACCGCGATGGATAACATAAAACATGGGGATTATTTGCATTACCCCGAAGCCCGCGTGATTTATATGCTGCTCTCGCTCCTAATGGTGTGGCTTACCGCTTGGGGTTTCTTCCGCAATTCTGGCCGTGACAAGATAGATCATATGTTTGGTCTATCACAATTTATTTTGGTTGGAATTTCTTATACCAGTATCAATCTATCCAATACTTACATCAATCTTACCGGGCCGGTGATGATTGGAATGGTCTATTTTACTATTGCGCGTATTTACGCGACTGGAACACGTATTGCGCTGGAACGAAATATGGTGCGGATCTCGCAGGCGAGCAGTGGCAATCTGCTGGCTACGGTACTGTTGATCCGTCTTGATGGCACACAGAACGTTATAACTGATGTAACGTTGGAAAAAATTCGCCGTGATTTGGAAATGGCTAGCAAAGAACCTAAATGCGTGGATGTAATAAAAGGCCTGCAAACAGGGGGGTGGGATCTATTTGGAAGAACTTTTGCAGTTTCATGGGCGGTATCTTCGGATAATGCGGATGGAATTTCGCGGATAAAACATGATGTAGAAGTTGTGCTGGCGGCATTAATGCCATTGTTGAGGAAGAATCTTGCTTATCCTGAGAATGTTTCCGAGTGGTTTATGCATCAAGAAATAATTGCAGGCGGCGTTGCGGCAAGTGCCAGCTGGCGTGCTATGTACGCAGAGGCTATTCTGCGGTGGGAAGAACAAAAAAGGGGAAATTAATATGAGGGTGATTAAATCAGGGTTTATAGCTTTGACTATCTTGCTGATGTATCCGGCATTTGCTACGGAAGACGGCACTGCGCTTAAATCCGATAAAATCAGGAGCGAACCGTTTGGTGATGCAACGGCTCTGGCTACGCTGGCAGTCGGCGACAAAGTGGAAATCTTGCGCAGGGTCGGAGGCTGGCTAAGCATTAGAAGCGCAAAAGGTAGCGGCTGGGTGCGCATGTTGAGCATCCGCAAAGGCGCTGCGGGCAAGGGAAGCGGCGAAGTGGCAGGAGTGTTGAGCATAGCATCGGGGCGTGCTGGGACTGGCAAGGTCGTAAGTACCACCGGTATTCGTGGATTGAATGAAGAAGAGTTGAAATCTGCCAGATTCAATGCCGACGAACTAAAGTTGGCTGAATCATTTGCCACCACTCGTGCAGATGCGGATGGGTTTGCCAAAAAAGGTGAGCTTAAATCACAAAAATTCGATTACCTGCCTGAGCCAAAGAAGGAGGCTCAATATGAATAAAATAACAGAATGGTTGCTGGCAATGGGATTGTTGCTTGTCTGTAGTGCAGTCTACGGACTTGATTTTGATAAATTGTTAAATAACATTCAGAAACCTAAAGATGAGAAACAAGGTCAGCATCAGCAACAAGGTTCAGATATGTCGTCACTGTTGGGCGGTATATTGAAAGCAACCACCGGAACATCGCAAGATGAAGAAATAGCTATTGGCCGAAGAGTTTCCGGGAACTTGCTTGGCGCGGCTCCACTGGTTAAGGACAACGTCCTGCAAAAATACGTCAACAATGTTGGGAGGTGGATGGCAAATCAAAGCGAGCGTCCTGATTTGCCTTGGCATTTCGGCGTCATCGAGTCAGGTGACGTGAACGCGTTTGCCGCTCCTGGGGGATATGTTTTTATTACGCGGGGTTTGTACCTGTTATTGCAAGATGAGGCAGAACTTGCGGGCGTATTAGGGCATGAGATAGGCCACGTAATCCTTAAACACCACCTGAAAATATTGCAACAAAGCAATCTTCTGGATGCAGGCAGCAAATTGGTTACCCATAAAGTTGGCGGTGATGACAAGATACAAAAAGTAATTGGTAGCGGGGCGGAAATCATTTCGCGCTCACTGGATAAGAATGCCGAGTTTGAGGCAGACCGTGTCGGAGTCGTACTATCTGCCCGTGCGGGTTATGATGTTTTTGGCTTACCCGCAGTACTGCAGCAAATCGGTCACTTTGCCAAAGATGATGGCAATGTTGCACTATTATTCAAGACACATCCTCATCCAGATGTACGCATAGATAAGTTGGGTACTGCAATGGGTGAAAAGTATGACCTTGTAAAAGGGCAATCGCTCAAAAACCGTTTTTATCGCATTGTTACTACAACACCCGTGGCCGTTGCTCCGGCACCTGTGGCCGTTGCTCCGGCACCTGTGGCCTATCCAGACCAGAAAACTATTGATGAGCAATATAATATTGGAGCAGCAACTAAATGCAAGGCTGGTTTCTTTGGATTAGTGTGCAGAGAGACGCTCAAGACTAAACTGTGCGAAGGGAAGTGGACAGAAACGCCCTCTGCAGGCCAGTCTCTGTGCAAAAGAGTGGCTAGCAAAAATTAACTTGTTGATTTTGCCTCAACGAGAAAGTCAGCTAATCGGGTATTTGCAATCTGCTTCTGCAAAATTTATTCATCGGTTTTTTAATACAACCGGGAAGCTACCTGCGAAAAAAAACTTATTTAACTTGCTTATCCATTTGTATGGGTATGTCACCAGGCTTCCCAACTTTTTCCAGAAGCTCATTCAATCCAGCAGGCTTCTTTGGCATGTCATTAAACTTTCCGATATTTTCAAAAATATCACCTAAACCGCTGAGTTTTTTTCGGAATTCTTCGCTGACATCATGCGCCTGTTGATTATTAGCCACCAAACGCGGTGTTATCATAAGAACCAGCTCGGTGCGGGTATTAGCAAAAGACTGAGTGCCGAACAAGCCACCGATAAATGGTATTTTCGATAGGTATGGCAATCCGCTGCTTGCTGTTGTTTTGTTATCCGTAATTAACCCACCCAATACCATGGTTTCTCCGGATTTCACCACTACCGTGGTTTTTACCGCGCGCTTACTGATGGTAGGCGAATTAATCGAAGATGTTGTGGTAATGGACGCCGCACTGACCTCTTGATTGATATCCATCGTAACTTGGCCACCGGCATTGATACGCGGCGTTACCGTTAACAGAATTCCGGTATCAATATACTGAATTGAAGCAATCAGCCCTGTGGCGGTGCCTAAAACTGATTGGGTTTGATTGACGATTGGCACCCGATCTCCGACCTGAATCTTGGCGGTCTGGTTGTCGGTGACCATAATATGCGGCGAGGAAATCACCTTAACGCGCGAATCGGTTGCCAACAAATTGAGTGCAGCGGCCACCCCTCCTGCCACATTGGAATTACTCAGCATGTAGGAAAAACCAGGCGCTAATGCACTAATGCCAGGGTCACCCGTATCGAGCTTGCCGCTGCCGCGCCTTCCATTATTAAAGGCCCATTCCAGGCCAAATTTCAAATCACCTGTTAGCGTTACCTCAGCGATGGTGACATCAATTAAAACCTGTCGCGGTGGTACATCAAGCTTGCGAATGGCGGTTTCTATTTTTTCGTAATTGGTCGGCGAGGCCAGAATCAACAGCGCATTATTATCCTTGTCGGCGAGCACACGTACATCTCCCTTAACCGCGACACTATCGCCAGCAGCCGCTTGCTGTTCCGGGGTTGCATCCGCAGGAAGTTCTGTCGACTTTACTTCCGCCGGAGCCAGGCCAGGGGCAAGCGCGGGCGGGAGCGTAGTTGGAACTGTTGACTTGCTGAATACATTATTGAGCAATGTCGCCAGTTTCTCAGCCAATCCATTCTGTACTTGATAAACGAACAAGCGCATGCCGCCAGCAGTTCCGCCGGTGTGATCCAAACGATCAATCCAGATTTTTGCCTGCTCCAGATACTTGGGTTGCTGCGTGATCACCAGAATGGCATTAAGGCGCTCAATAGGTACCAGCTTCACAACTCCGGCTAACGGGCTTAGCGCCTGAGCGCCAAAAATTTTGTTGAGGTCAGCCACGGCAGTCTTCGCGTCCACACTTTGCAACGTGAACAAGGCGACCGACATTCCAGTCAACCAATCCACATCGAACATGGCGATGGTATCCTGCAAATGTCGTAATTCGCGCTCGGTGCCGGAAAGAATAATCAGGTTGCGTGCTTCATCAATACGCACGGCATTCGCTTCAGTAACAAATGGTTCAAGAATCTTTACCATTTCCTTGGCAGCGATGAATTTCAGCGGCGCGATCTGAACGCTGTAACCGCGGCCGCCTTGCAATACTATCTTACCGTCTCCCAATTGTGGCGTGATCGAGCCGCGCGTGGCAGTGGCAGCCGGCACCACTTTGTAAATGCCCTCTTCCCTGATGATCGCTGCACCATTCATGCGCAACATGGTTTCCAGTGTCGGCAACAAATCTTTTCTCTGAAGGGGGCTGCTCGTATGTAAGTTGATTACTCCTTGCACCTTGGGATCAATGATGTAAGTTTCATTTAATATATCGCCGACAATTGCTTTGACTACCTCGCGCAAGTCTGCACCCTCGAAATTGAGCATCATTTCGTCTCCTGCAGCTGGCTTGGCCGCGCCTGCTACTGGCGCCGGCCCTTTGACAAATACTCCAGTGCCGGGATACAGCTTGACCTTTTCTGAACCATCGACGACGGCAGGTTTCTCTTCTATTTTATGCTTGGTCTCGGCATCGCTAATGTTCCGCGTAATAAAATGTGGCTCCACAATCCCTTCGCTTTTCTTTTCATCGCTTTGTTTCTCATCGCTCCTCTTTACTTCGAACGCTTTGAAAAAAGCAGCACACCCTCCCATCAAAGGGAGCGTGATCATAATCAATATTAAACGCAGGTAAGTTTTATTCATGCCCATTTTCTTTTATTTGTAATCGACTCAGCGCAAATTCACACTCAATACATAATATTTTTCTTTTTGATATGTTTTATTATGTTGATAATATCCATTTTTTTAGCTAGCTAGCTACCAAACAATTGGTTTTTTACCATTCTTTTCTAAGAACGCATTGGTTTTGCTGAAATGATTTTGCCCGAAGAATCCTCTTGAAGCAGATAATGGGGAAGGATGAGCTGACTCCACAACAAAATGTTTTTTTCTATTGATATAGTTTGCTTTCTTTTGGGCATAAGCTCCCCATAAAATAAAAACCAGATTTTCTTTATGATCCGATAGTTTTTTTATTACTGCATCTGTGAAAATTTCCCATCCCTTGTTTTGGTGACTGCCGGCCTCATTTGCTCTTACAGTTAGCGTTGCATTAAGCATTAATGCACCCTGTTGAGCCCAATTTATCAAATTTCCATTAATTGGAATTTCCTTTCCAATATCCAGCTTTAATTCCTTAAAGATATTTAGCAAGGAAGGTGGTTTTGGAATTCCATCCGCCACAGAAAAACATAACCCATGGGCTTGCGCGGGACCATGGTAAGGATCTTGCCCAATAATGACAACCTTCGTTTTTTCGAACGGACAATTGTCAAAAGCATTAAATATTTGCTTTTCAGGAGGAAAAATAATATGGCTCTTGTATTCAGATTTTACAAATTGAATGAGCTGCAAAAAGTACTCCTTAGCAAATTCATCAGCTAATTGAGACTTCCAGGAATCTTCAATGTTAATTTCCATTACATTATCAGTTTGAAACAACATTTAGCTTACCAAATGAAATTGCAGGTCCAGTTTTTTCGTTTTTAGCAATGCGCCCATCCTTCGGCACCCAGAAAAAGCTCAGGACGAACTGGTTTTTAGATGATTATTTCTTGTTGTTCATCTTCTTGATGTTCATTTTGCACTTATCGAAAGGATCCCCACTACGAGTCACATAAAGTCATAATAATTTGTTCGTTATTCAGGCGGTTGTTGGCGCAATGCACGGCGGCGTTCAAAAACAGACCGGGGGTCAGCAACGCTCTCTATCGGGGCCGTAACTGGTGCACTAGGCAGTGGCACAACCGGTGCCGCAAGTTGCGTTGGCACACCTGGGCTACTAGACATTCCCGGCTGACTCGGTCCTGTCTTGATTCTTAGAATCAGCTCCTCGCGCTCATCGCCCTGTTTGAAGGTAATTTTATCACGCTCCAATTTCTCAATTTGCATGCCGTTTATTTCTTGGCCCAGCTCGACACGTACCATCTTGCGGGTGGTAACTTCACGCAACAGCGCAATATTTTTGTCCTTGGTAATAATGATGCCGTCCAAAATAAACTGCCCTTTGCGCATGATTGGCTTGGGAGGCTCTACCG
This sequence comes from uncultured Candidatus Nitrotoga sp., assembly GCA_964589845.1. Classification (GTDB taxonomy): domain Bacteria; phylum Pseudomonadota; class Gammaproteobacteria; order Burkholderiales; family Gallionellaceae; genus Nitrotoga. The sequence continues at coordinate 12,702 of CAZPUT010000001.1, forward strand.
GTACAGGAATGGGTGGCGGGGAAGGCGGCAAGTGGCGAGTAGCTGCGGACGATGCCGAGCGCTGATGAAAAGCTAATTTAGGTGGCAGCGGGCGGCGGCTTGATACAAATAGTGGCCGTGCCAATATCTCTGAATAGGATTGGTTCAGTGACAGTAAAGCGAATTCTGGCTGCAATGGCAGCACTGCCGGCCTGATTTTTTTCGGCTTTGGCTGAGGCAGGGGCACATTGACTCGGTTACCCCAACCAAGTTCGGCGCCTATCGTCCAGATCAGCAACAAGATCATCACCAACAATAATATGTTCGTGAAATAGCGAGATTCGAAGGGCAATTTCATTTTCTATCCGCTACCAATGCATAGCCAGATACGTCGAACTGCGCTATCAGTTCCGACTCTGTCATGGGTGCGCCTTTGCTCAAAGCATTGGCCTGCGAGCGTATGCTGACATTATCAAGCAGCAAATAGGGCTGCACTGTTTCTACGGCATAAAGAATTTTTCTCAGCGTGGACATGTTGCTGATGAATTGGATATTGACCGTAACACGGCGATAACCGCCGTCATCCTTGAATGGCACCACCTGCATACTGACCAGCTTGCCGCCATTGGCCTCGATCAGACTTTTTGCGGTTTCCTGAATTTCCGAGGCGGCCAATGCGGCGCCAGTGTTTCTGAGGAAATGCTGACGGCCATTTTTTTTCTTCACTTGATCGAGGGCCGACTGGACTTCGGCATGGGTTGCTACAACGTGCCGGTAACGCCCCAAATAATCGGCCAGGCTATCCAGCGACTGATCGTAATGTCGATGCAGCATCTTAATTGGGATGAACAACAGCAAAATGCCAATAGTCAGGAATAAAATTAACAATCCAATGGCCAGGCTACGACTTTGATTTTTACTGAGGGCGCGCATCAGGGTTTAGCCTCTGGATAGGGCGCCGCTTTTATTGCCTCTTTTTTAACTAGCGTATTCGAAGCGGGCAGCGCTGGCTTGATGGCTGGGACTCGAAGCGGCAATGGCGAATCAAACTTCTCCGCTTCAATCTTGTTGGACTCAGATATAGCCTGCACTGACTTACTGGTGCCGTTATCGGGCTTGCCTGGTTCTGGCTTGCCCGCAGAGGATAGTGGTTGCAGTGCAGATTGTCCGGGCTCTGACGCTACGATTCCGGCAGTCGGCACTGTCTTTATTTCTGCCACCAGATGATAACGCTCGCTGTTTGGCATATTCCCCTTGGTCAGCGGCGAGCGAAAGTTGGCGTCATGCAAAATTCTGGTGCTCTCAATCAAGGCGATCAATTTCGACGAAGAGCCGGTTTCCCCCTGGATTTGCAGTTCTTTTCCTTTGAGATTGAATTGTTGCACCCAGGTATCGTCCGGCAATAGACGAGACAACTCGTCCAGCAGTATTACTAGGGGCGGGACTGCCTGCTTTTTTTCCAGCATGAAATTATATTCTGCGGCTAGCCTCTCCTGCTCGCGCCGCAACACGTCAGTATCTTTTGCTTGCTGCTTGGCGCTGTCAACTATCGGCAGCAGGGCAGTTACGGCTTGTCGCTTCTGCCAGATCGGGATGGATATGGCAGCCATTGCCAGGATCAGCGTTAACAGTAATAACCCAGGATTGATTCCGCGCAGCTTGGAAGGTTGGGTAGAGTTGCGCTCGGACGGCATCAGATTGATGGCATCGCCGTTCGGCACAGCAAAGGCAACATATGCAGCATTGACCGACGCACCCCAACGCTCCAGCAGATTAAGTGAACCATCCATCTCTGAGCGCGGTACAACCACCAGCTTGACGGCAAGCCGATTTTTTTGATTGTCCACACGCAACACACGAAAATCGAAATAGACTTGTTCAGCTTTGAATGGGGTATGACGATCCATTTCGAAACCTAGCACTTGACGCAGATTTTTGGCTGCCGCCAGCGGCAGTTCGATCTGTTTGACTAGGCATTGAGTATCCGTAAGCCACAACGCAACTTGCTCATCGTGTTCATGTAGCTTGCTAAAAAGTGCCTGAAAAGTAATGCCTTGGGAATCACGGTCACCAGATTGCCTATCGATTCGACCCTGCTCGGTCAAGCTGCCTTGCACCCAGCGTTGCAATACAACGGCTTGCGGAGTCACTTCTATTAGTAGTCCGTTAGCGGCGTTTGTACTGAACTGCCGCAACCATTGCGGCACGAGCGCAATGAGTTCGCCCGACCACCAACGCCCAAAGCGCCCAAGCGGGGAATTTTTGTCAAAAGTAAAGCGCGGCTGGCGTGCAGCTTGAATTTTATTTGTCATCTAAAACTGAAGTACACATGTGACGTTCCTCTCATTCTGGCGAAGAGGGGCTTAAGAGTAATGGGTTCTGCCCGAGCTACAGAAGTAGTGCAGGATAATTAATTGTTACTATAACTCCCTCAGTCTTTAATCAGTATCTGGTTATACCAAGGTGTAACCATGAAGACATGGATACGCAACGACGCATCCAAAAGATATTGTTAGCCAATATGTTAATTATCGTTAAGTTTTACCAAAACTTTATGCTCGTCACAAAAAAAATTAAAATAATACGCATATCAGAGCATGGTCATCTGTGTTTTTCGTCTGCAATATGGCGATTGCGAGATTCCTTTGGAAAGAGGATAAATCGCATGCAATCCTTACTTTATAGCCGCTGGCTCCCCAACGATCAGCTTTGGAGTCGCTTCCCCTTCCTTCCAGGAAAAAAAAACGAACTTGCGAACGGCGCCTTGATCAATTTTTACCACAGTTTCACGTATGAACACTGTACCATCTGGCAATGCCGCTTCGGCACGAACACTGTACACGGAACCGTCGTCACCCGCTAAGGCAGCGGCAGCTGGCGCAAACGGCGGTGGCGGTAAATTTTTCCCCAAGGCCTCCTGACGCGCTTCAAGATAAGCGTCAACCAGCGCAACATTAGCGCCGGGTAGTGCTAGTAAAACCTTTCTTGGTGCAATGGCTGCATTTATTCCTGCCTTATGTGAATCTACAGTCAGTGCATCTGCCAGATTAGCGTACAAGTCCGGTGTCATACCCAATACCCGCTGCAATTCATTGACCGTTTCAAATGGTGCATTAGCCGGGCGGTATTTCAACCCGGCAGCTTTATATTCCGCAGCCTCGGCACCTTTAGGACGCGGCAAATCATCGCCGTCGCGCCAATCTACAATAGCATCCAGCAGGACATTGCTTTCTTCATCGGTAAGCCCGACACTTTTTAACAAGCCCTTCAGCAAATCGTCTGACGCACTGTTAATATCAATTTTACCGGACACATCCAGGAGCGTGATGTTGAGCTTGGCACCCCCGAATTCCCACTGATGGGGCACGCCATCGCCCTTCCATCGCTGCAGATCGCTGGCCGGTTTGAACATTTCGTAGAACGCACGCTGCATGCCACCATCAGCCAGCGCCTGGGCGCGTGCTGCAGCTGCCAAGTTCTGCGCCAGCAACGTATCAGTACGCATGCTGAAAGCGAAACTGGCAGCAATCACCGTCAACAGTGTGGTTGCCCACAACACCAACACCAATGCAATACCATGTTGATGTTTCTTGTTGATCACGGCCTTCATTCACTCACGCATCGATTGGTAGAGCTGTCCCACACACAGCCAGTATCAGAACCGATCAACGGTGCCACCACTAAATCCGGCCAAACGCGACCATTACTGAACTTGACCCGAACTCGGATCAGGTAAGGTAACCGCTGCTGACTATCCCGATTTCCCCACTGATCCTGCCATTGCGGTTCGGCATCTTTGGTTTCAGCACCAAAATAGGCAAAGCTTAATTCCTCCACATGATCCGCCAGGACAATTTTTTCGGCACCCTCCAATGCGGTAAAATCAATACTATCTGCCTCTGGAATAACGCGCCTCATTACCAGTTGGCCAACATCATTATCCTGCACCAGCTCCAGGCTAATAAGAAACAGACCTCCCGTACCTAATCGCACGGCAATCGGAGCCACCAGCTTGATACTGTCTGGCTGACCGACGAATGCCAGATTCATATCTGCTTTTTTCTTCCAGTGGAATGGCGTTACCTGGCTTAATTCACGCCGCAAAAATCCTTGCAGCAAAGCCAAATGTGTCGAATTTTCAGTACGTATCTCGCCGGCATCCCAGCTGCGAGCGCCTAGGCGCATGCCACCAAACAACAAGGCCAGGATAAAACCGAGCAGCGACATGGCGATTAACAGTTCCAGCAAGGTGAAGCCGGCAACTCCATGTTTGTTTAAGTTCACAGCGCCACTCCATTCACCAGTCGCAGCGTTTTAAGGCTGGCCGAACGCGGCTGGTCGCTGCCGCCCCATAGCACTTGGATTTCCACTTCCAGCAGTGACACAGGCAAAATTGGCACTGGCAATCCAGTCTGGTCGCTAGCCTGTGCCGGAGTCACCAGGTATGGTCGAATGCTGATTTGCCAGCGGTAAACGGCATTAAATTCGCCATTGCTCTCGCTTACTTTCAGTGGCGTCTCGATGCCAACCGATGCTAACTTGCTTTGACCCAGCAACACTGCTTGCTGGTACTCGTCAACACGACTGGCATTACGCAAGCCACCAGAAAAAATCTGCATCAATACGCCCAATATCAGTGCCAGAATTACAAATGCCACCAGCACTTCAAGCAAAGAAAAGCCACGACTGAATTTATACATACCTAAGAGGATTGTCAGCAAATAACCTGAACATTTTCGCGGGTTTTAACTGATGCAATGTCATATTAACTACCACTTGCAATATATACAGCCAAAATTTCCAATAATGTCCCGGTTCACATACAACTCTTAATTGAGGATGGTGACTTGGCCGGTCAGCCAATCGATATTAATATCGTATTTGCGGACACCAGATTTTACCGTTATACGACCGCCAGTGGAGCTTCCATCCGGGTAAAAACGGATCGCGCCTACTTTGTCGGGTAGCAGTTCGGATTGCGCTGTGAATAGGCTGATGTCCACTTTTGCGGGTAAGGCGTAGCGGCGTTGATCGCCACTTACCTTGAAATTTCGCTTTTCAACATCCAGTGTCAATGTCGATTCTTCTTTTCGCGTGACTGCTTGGCTGCGCGCTTGGCGTAAGCCAGCCGCCAGTTGACGCGCCGCGCCTTTTAGTTCGGTGCCGGGTAGGCCGGCAGAGATCATCGGCACCGCCAAGGCATATACCATCGCCATTAGCATCAGCACTACCAGTAATTCAAGCAGGGTAAAACCGGCGATAGAATGCGACTTTATTCGCCCCAATTATTGATATCCTTGTTTTCGCCCTCGCCGCCTTCACGGTTATCAAGACCAAGTGAACTGATATCAAAATCTTTATTGTGCTGTCCCGGCGAAGCGTAATGGTAATCGTTGCCCCACGGATCTTTTGGCACCATCTTCGATCCCTTAATATAAGGGCCGTTCCAACCGGTCACACCAGTTGGTGCCTCGATCAATGCCGACAAACCTTCCTGTGAGCTAGGATAGCGTCCTACTTCCAGCTTGAACAATTCCAGGCTTTGTCCAAATTGCTCTATTTGCAGCTTACCCGTTTTGCTTTTCGATGTGCCAAGATAATCCATTACCTTTGGCCCCACCAAACCAGCCAGTAGACCCAGAATTACCAGCACAACCAGCAACTCGAGCAAGGTAAATCCCCTTTCCCGCCGTACCTGATTCATCCTGTTCATAATATCTCTCTCCAAAAATATACCACTGCTATTTCCCTATGTTGTCCATGCTTCCTGAACACATCATTAGCTTATGATGGAATCCAATAAGACCGAACACCGTCATGCAGTCGAACTCTCGATTTTTGATTACATCGCCAAGTCGTTGACACTAAGGATGGCAAGCAAAATTGACATAATGATACCGCCAATCAACAGCCCCAGCCCCAAAATCAGCACCGGCTCCATGAGACTTAACATGCGCTTGACCGTTGTTTGCACCTCATTGTCATACACATCTGCAACGCGTAGCAGCATTTCTTCAAGCTGGCCTGTTTCTTCACCAACTACTACCATATGAACCGCAAGCTTGGGAAACAAACCCGTTTCCATCATTGGCTTGCCCAACCCCAACCCTTGCTTGAGCTGATTCGCCACACTGTCGAGCCCTTCAGCCATGACGCTATTATTTAAGGTCTCTTTGATAATAAAGAGCGCGTTCAATAAAGTCACTCCATTGCCTAGCAAAGTGCCCAAGCTGCGACTAAAGCGGGCCACCTCGATCTTTGCCACCAAGTCGCCTACCAGCGGCAGACGCAGAAAAATGCCATCCCAACGATAGCGGCTGGCAGGGTTGTTCATTTGCTGTCGCATTAGCGCATAAATGGCTAACGCACCAATCAGCAACATCCACCAGTCATGGCGTAGAAAGTCACCCGCGGCAATGACGATTTGCGTTGGTAGCGGCAGGGTTTTACCAGATTGCTGAAACATCAGTGAAAATTGCGGCACAACGAATATCAGCAACATCATCACAGAACTGACTGCCACCACCATCAGGATTGCGGGATAAATTAATGCAGATGTGACAGTTTGCTTGAGTGCTTTGGCACGCTCCATGAATTCAGTGATGCGCGTCAGCACTGGACCAAGTGCGCCTCCAGCCTCACCAGCACGCACCATATTGAGGTAGAAACGGGAAAATACGCCTTTTTGCGCTTCCATCGCTGCGGAAAGCGAAGCCCCGCCGCGCACGTCGTCACGCACCTGCGTCAACAGGTTACGCACTTTATCGTTTTCCGATAGCTCGACCAGAATTTCCAATGCGCGATCAAGCGGCAGGCCGGCATGTAGTAACGTTGCAATTTCACTCGTGAATACGCCAATTTCTGCCTGAGTAACTCGACTGGAGCGTAGCCATCCGAATGAGGCATTTCCTGTAGTTTTTTCCAGCTGCGCCAGTTCAACCTGAATCGGAATATAACCCATAGCCTGCAAACGATCTACCACCGCTTCATTAGTACGGGCTTCCATTTCGCCTTCCAGCGCTTCTCCGTCCGCACTAACAGCGTTGTATTGAAACATCGGCAAAATCAAGTCTCCCGCGTCACGCGCAATACTTCCTCAATGGTCGTAACCCCTGCCATCACTTTACGCAAACCGTTATCAAACATGGTTCGCATGCCTTGATCGATCGCCAGCTTGCGTATTTCCCCGGCAGTCGCATGCTGCATCACCAAGCTGCGAATACCATCACTCATCGGAAGCATTTCCACAATACTGACTCGGCCAATATAACCCGTGTGTGCACAGTGTGAACAACCAACTGCATGATAAAGCTCAATCGGACGCGCTGCGGTAAAACGATGCAACTCCATTTCATCGACCACTTCGGGCAGCACTGTTCGCAATTGACGGCATTGTTCGCACAGTGTGCGCACCAAGCGCTGCGCCAGAATGCCAATAACAGTGGAGGTCAGAAGATAATCGTCCATACCCATATCGAGCAGACGGTTGATCGTGCTGGCAGCATCGTTGGTGTGCAGGGTGGACAGCACCAAGTGACCGGTAAGCGCAGCCTGCACGGCAATTTGTGCGGTTTCCAAATCGCGTATTTCGCCGATCATGATAACGTCTGGATCCTGGCGCACTATGGAGCGAAGGGCGTTGGCAAAGGTAAGGCCGATCTGCGCTTTGACCTGAATCTGGTTTACACCTTCCATCTGATATTCAACCGGGTCTTCCACAGTGAGTATCTTGACATCCGATTTGTTCAACGTTTGTAATGCGGTGTAGAGCGTGGTGGTTTTGCCGCTACCGGTTGGGCCGGTGGCCAGAATAATGCCATGGGGTTGCTGCAACACATCTATGAATACTTTGAGCACATCTTCGTCAAACCCAAGCGCAACAAAATTTAGGGTAGTACCACTCTTGTCAAGTATCCGCATAACCACGCTCTCGCCATGCATGGTAGGCACAGTGGAAACACGCAAATCGATTTCCTTGCTCTGAATTCGCAATTTAATGCGACCATCTTGCGGCAGACGCCGTTCCGCAATATCCATGCTTGCCATGATTTTAATACGCGATATGACAGCAGCGGACAATCGCCGCGGCGGCGACTCTACCTCGTGCATCACCCCGTCTACCCGATAACGCACGATCAAACGATTTTCGAATGGCTCGATGTGAACATCGGATGCGCGCGCCTCCAGCGCATGGCCAATAATTAAATTAACCAGACGGATAACCGGTGCCTCGCTGGCGAGATCCTTAAGATGCTGCACATCGTCGCTCGCACCTTCTTCCTCGAGGGTTTCGATGTCGCCTATAATTTCACCCATCGACGTCTTGCCGCTACCATAAAGACGCTCGAAAGCGCTTTCCATGTCCTGCTGCACTGCCACGCGCACACTGACTGAACGATGCGTTAGCAAGCCAAAGGCATTGATGACGTATTGATCAAGTGGATCCACTAGCGCCAGCACTAGCACATGTTCATCTTCATGTAGCGGCAACGCTTTAGACTCTTTGAGGAAACGTACCGATACGCGCTCTTCCAGCAAGGGCACTTGAGGATAATCAGCCGGCTCCACCAGTGCCAGCCCAAGCTGTGCCCCCAATGCCTCTGCCACATCACGGGCAGAAACCACCCCCAGCTTTAATAGCAGTGCGCCAATACGCTCATGTTCGCCGACTTCTTCTTTCTGCAAGTCTAGCGCACGCTCCAACTCGAGCGCATTCAGCTTCCCCTGCTCAACTAACCATTCTCCTAAGCGTTTCCTCAACTTGATGCTTTCTTTGCGAAAAAGTGCGGGAATGGTATCACGACCACGTGGATTTTCGCGCCAGGTTGCCCGAATTCACTTTTAACCGAGCCACAACATGAAATGGTACATACAACGTCATGTCTCAAGTGCAAAAACGTTGCATTTTGTTTGCTGGTACGCTCAAACAAACGATGGGCGCAATATTTAAGGATAAAACAAAAACAAGCGATATCCAGTTGGTTTAAGGTCGGCAGTGTCAAGACGCAGTTTGATGCCAACCTCATGGTTGGGTAGTAGCCCTTGTTTTTCGTCCTCGCTGGATTTGAGATATTCCGCTGGAGGGAAGATGCGGCGTGCCAGTGCCTTATCCATCGAGTTGGTAAGTGTAAGTTCGAGATTGGGATAGGTTTGCGCGTAAGGCGCACGGTTTCGCAAGGTGGCATTGAGAGAGATGACGCTCGCTTGTTTCGGATCAGACTCCAAGTCAGAAGATTCGATGCTCAGCTGGTCAATTTTTTTCGGCAACGGAATATTGCAGTTGAGCAGCCTGCAATAAGACGCGAGTGTTAACTTGATGCCTGGCAAATGTGCGGCGAGTTCGACACGAAAAAAATAGGTAGCCTGTGCTAGCAACACTATGAACAATAATAATGTGACCACCACCCACGACCAGTGAACATTCTTTTTGATGACTGAGGGACTGGTTTCCAGTACTTCTTCTGAACTGGCCGTAGCGAGATGGCTAAAATCATATTGATCGTGGGTTGCGGAGATATGCTCTACCGGGCTTTCAACAGGCACTTGCTGCACTTCTTTTTGAGCCAGAATTAGGGCAAGTTGCGGGCTGGGTTCGTTATCATGCAATTGCTTTGTTGCGTTGAATATCGCCTGGCACCGTCCGCAACGCACCATGCCCTGATGCATATCCAGCTGAGCTTGGCTGACTTTAAAGCGGGTGCCACACTCCGGACATTGGGTGACTTCGTTCATCGCTTCACTCCAGATAAGCATGCCCAACCTTCTTCCATAACCGGTGGCATGAAGTCAAACCATTGATCATAGATTTCCATAACGTCTTCGGCCTGTTCGCTGAGTACGCCTGATAACACAATCTGGCCGCCTTGCCGCGTTGAGCCTGCGAGCAATGGAGCGAGCACTTTGAGAGGATTGGTAAGAATATTGGCTACTACAATGTCGGCTTGTTGTTTTAGTGCAGCACCCGGAAGGTAGAACTGCGCGTCAACTTTATTAGCCATTGCATTGTCTCGACTGGCTTGCACGGCTTGTGCATCCACGTCCATACCAGTGGCGCTGGCAGCGCCAAGTTTGAGTGCAGCGATGGCCAGGATGCCCGAGCCACAGCCATAATCCAGTACGGATTCACCCCCTTGCAAATGACTATCCAACCAGCGCAGACACAAACGGGTAGTGGGGTGGCTACCGGTTCCAAAAGCCAAGCCGGGATCGAGCGTAATGTTGATGGCACTAGGGTCAAGCGGGGTGTGCCAAGTAGGCACGATCCATAGCCGCTGCGAAATGCGAATGGGGTTAAACTGCAATTGGGTCAAACGCACCCAGTCGTTGTCCGCCAAGGTTGCAATGACATAGGTTGGCGGCTGTTTCAGCCCGATGGCGTATGCCGCCTCCAGCATGATTGTGTCTATCGGCGTATCTTCGATAAACAAAGCAGTAATGCGATTGTGTGACCAAAGATGAGAGACGGATTCGCCCGGTTCGCCAAATATGGCTTGCTCATTCGAGGTGTCGGCATCTGCATCATGTATGTCCACCGATAATGCGCCGAGCGCCAGCAGAGCCTCGCTCAGCATCTCCGCTTGGGATGCAGATGCAGTGATCGTCAGCGAAAGCCATGCCATGTTATTTTACCTTGATGCGTTCGGCTAGCTTATGTTCCAGGTAATGGATGCTGGTGCCACCTCGTAGAAAAGCAGCATCCAACATCAGCTCCTGATGCAGCGGAATGTTAGTCTCGATACCTTCTACCGCCATTTCAGATAAAGCAGTGCGCATGCGGGCTATCGCCTGTTGGCGGTTGTCGCCATATGCAATAATCTTGCCAATCATGGAATCGTAGTGCGGCGGCACGAAATAATTGGCGTACACATGCGAATCCACGCGGATGCCAGGACCACCGGGGGTATGCCAAGTCGTAATGCGGCCGGCCGAGGGCGTGAACTTGTAGGGATGTTCAGCATTGATGCGGCATTCGATGGCATGACCTTTGAGCGTAATATCATTTTGCTTGAAACTGAGTTTTTCACCGGCAGCGATACGAATCTGCTGTTGCACGATATCTATGCCCGTAATCATTTCGCTGACCGGATGTTCTACCTGTATGCGAGTGTTCATTTCAATGAAGAAAAACTCGTCTTTTTCATACAGAAACTCAAAAGTTCCCGCGCCGCGATAGCCAATCTTGCGGCAAGCTGCCGCGCAGCGCTCACCAATTTTATTACGAAAACGAGTATTGAGCAGAGGTGCTGGCGCTTCCTCAAGAATTTTCTGATGACGGCGTTGCATTGAGCAGTCGCGCTCACCTAAATATACCGCATTGCCATAAGAATCAGCCAGTACTTGAAATTCGATGTGGCGCGGATTCTGCAAAAACTTTTCCATATACACCACAGGATTATTAAACGCAGCCTGTGCCTCGCTGCGCGTCATGACCACGGCATTGAGCAACGCGGCTTCGGTATGTACCACGCGCATGCCTCGTCCGCCCCCGCCACCGGCGGCCTTTATAATGACCGGGTAACCAATGCTGCGTGCAATCTTTGTAATTTCGGCTGGATTGTCCGGCAGTGCGCCGTCCACGCCAGGCACACAAGGAATCCCCGCTTTTTTCATTGCATTTTTGGCGGACACTTTGTCGCCCATTAAACGAATGGTCTCCGGGCGTGGGCCAATGAATACAAACCCGCTCTTTTCCACACGCTCGGCGAAGTCAGCACTTTCAGACAAAAAACCATAACCAGGGTGGATGGCCTGCGCATCAGTAACTTCCGCTGCGCTAATAATGGATGGGATGTGCAGATAGCTGTGTAGCGAGGACGCCGGGCCAATGCACACCGATTCATCAGCCAGTTTGACATACTTGGCATCTGCGTCAGCTTCGGAATGCACTGCTACGGATTTAATGCCCATCTCACGACAGGCGCGCTGAATTCTTAAGGCAATCTCGCCTCGATTTGCGATGAGAATTTTTTCAAACATTATTTAACCGATGACAAAAAGAGGTTGACCATATTCCACCGGCTGGCCGCTCTCAGCCAGAATCGCACTGATGACACCGCTTTGATCAGCTTCGATTTCGTTGAGCAACTTCATTGCCTCAATGATACAGAGGGTGTCGCCCACGCTCACGCTTTGGCCCACCTCCACAAAAGGCTTGGCATCAGGAGAGGGGCTGCGGTAGAAACTACCAACCATTGGCGATTTCACTACGTGACCATCTGGTATTACGGATCCGGCTGGTTCAGCAGGCGCCTCGGCCAGCTGTGGAGCAAGCGTGGTCATGTGCTGCGGCGCAGCATAAACATGCTGCGCCGCAGCACCAGAACGAACAATACGCACGCGTTCTTCGCCTTCACTGATTTCCAGCTCGGCAATACCGGAGCTTTCAACCAGTTCAATCAAGGTCTTGAGTTTACGTAAATCCATGATTAGCTCCTAACAGAATATTGCAGCGCGTATTGCACTGCGAGTTCGTAACCGGTTGCACCCAGGCCACTGATAACACCGACAGCGAGATCAGAGAAGTATGATTCTTTACGGAACAGTTCACGTGCAAACACATTGGAAAGATGCACTTCAATAAATGGGATGGCTACCGCCGCCAGTGCATCGCGTAAAGCCACACTGGTATGCGTAAAAGCAGCCGGGTTAATGACAATAAAATCTGTACCGTCCTGGCGCGCCAAATGTACGCGATCCACTAAAGCGGATTCAGAGTTACTCTGGAAATGCAACAAACTTGCGCCTTGTATATGCACTAAATGCTGCAATTTGTTGTTAATTTCGTCTAAAGTAATATGGCCATATACGTCTGGCTCGCGACTGCCGAGCAAGTTCAGATTGGGACCATGTAGAACCAGAATGGTTTTCATGAACGCAGTTTGCCGCAAATTGGGGCAAGTTGTCTATCTTTTAGAAGAAATTGAGCGGAGTAGTTATGCGAGACGTTCTTCTTGCAAACGTTTACGTAATTCCTCAACGGTGAGGATGGAGGGAGTAAAGCTTCCTCGCAATGCGAGTAAATCTTTTTCAACGCTCACCAGTGCATCCACCTTGGCTTTGTGTGCCACAGCCAAAAATACTTGGCTAAATACACCATGCGATGGCATCCAGTTGGATATAGAAGCTGTTTCACAGTACGGGAAAAAATCTTCCAACAACAAATCCTGTTCAGCGATCGACAGATTAAATTTTGGGTAATCTAATGAGTCGAACAGATCTTCCTTTGTTGCGTTACTGATCACCGGACGGATAGACTTCGCCTGCCAAGCCTTTTTTAACCACGCCAAATTCCCGTTGGTGAACAACAATGCAGAAAGTATTACATTAGTATCGAGAACAACTCGCATATTATTCCTTGGGCCGACGTGCCCAAGCACTGGCGTCTGCTACATCTTTTTCGGAAATACCTGACGCAATCAATTTATCACGCACGGCTTCGACGCTTTGAGCTAAAACTGGTGTCAGGACTATATTGGCATTGTCGACTTCGACATCGGGATACTTGGCGGCCTCCACTTGGGAAGCGATTTCATCTGGTGACGTGATCTGGTTGTTTGGAGTTATCTTGACGTGCATAGTAGCTACCTCAGCGGCAAGCAAAAGAGATAAGGTAAATTATAGAAAAATTGTACTTGAGAAAGCGGGCGTGTGCAAGTTAAACCATTGTCCAATAAGGAGCGGGCGGGCTTTCTCGGCCCTGCTATCATTGAAGATGCATGGTTTTTGTCCCCTAAAGGTGTGCTGCGTTTATCCGGGCGGTAAATAATTGTTTAGTCCGTACGCGTTATGCGTATTCCGACACATGCGGGCGGTACATTTCAAACGATTGCCCGGACTGACACCCCTTAAATGAAGTGCGAATGACTCGTTGAAAAGCACGATTCTCGCCAGTGAACGTTAGACACAAAACCCTGGAATAATACTGATAACTATTTTTCTCCTGTTGCCCTAAACAGGGCAGTACGGCATAATTACCTACTGTTTGTTGCAGTTTGCTGCAAAAATAATTTATTTATTCTTAGAGATGTTCAGGAGGTTAGTGAAAAATGGCTGCGGCGCGTAAAGTAACCCCCCCCAAGTTTAATGACATAACTGGAGCGATCCGCGCTTTGGCAATGGATGCGGTTCAAAAAGCAAACTCTGGCCACCCTGGCGCGCCCATGGGCATGGCAGAAATCGCCGAAGCGCTGTGGATTCACCATCTGCGCCATAATCCGGCTAACCCTAAGTGGGCCGACCGTGACCGTTTCGTGTTTTCCAACGGCCACGGCTCGATGCTAATTTATGCCCTGCTGCATTTGACTGGCTACGACTTGCCGATTGATGAGTTGAAGCGCTTCCGCCAGCTACACTCCCAGACGCCAGGCCACCCCGAGTATGGCTACACCGCTGGCATCGAAACCACTACAGGCCCGCTGGGTCAAGGCATTACCAATGCGGTGGGTTTTGCCCTGGCGGAAAAATTGCTGGCAAATGAATTTAATCGGCCTGGCCACGAAATCGTTAACCACCATACTTATGTCTTCCTCGGCGACGGCTGCATGATGGAAGGCATTTCGCATGAATCCTGCGCACTGGCCGGTACCTGGGGGCTCGGCAAGCTGATCGCCTTCTGGGACGACAACGGCATTTCCATTGATGGACATGTTGAAGCCTGGTTTACTGACGATACTGCCAAACGCTTTGAGTCTTATGGTTGGCATGTAATCGCCAATGTGGAGGGCCACGATCCTAAAGCAGTAGATGACGCCATCAAGACCGCCAAGGAAGTTACCGACAAGCCCACACTGATCTGTTGCAAGACCATCATCGGCGCGGGCTCCCCGAACAAGGCCGGTACGCATGACGTACATGGCGCTGCATTAGGCGATGCGGAAATCGCCGCTACGCGCGAATATATAGGTTGGAAATACCCGCCGTTCGAAATTCCAGCGCACGTTTACCAAGCGTGGAATGCACGTACCAAGGGAGAGGGTTTGGAAAAATTGTGGGACAATAAATTTGCAGAATACCGCAAGGTTTTCCCCCAAGAAGCGGCTGAGTTTGAGCGACGAATGAAGGGGGATTTGCCAGCAGACTGGACGCAACATGCTGCGGACATGATCGCCAAGACCAATGAAAAGGCAGAAACCATTGCCTCGCGCAAGGCGTCACAGAATGCGATTAACGGTCTGGTGTCGGCACTGCCTGAATTTCTTGGCGGCTCGGCGGATCTGACCGGTTCGAACCTGACCAATTGGACGGGCGCCAAGCACGTTCATGGAAAATCGACAGGTAACTACATTAGTTACGGAGTACGCGAATTCGGGATGTCAGCCATTATGAATGGCGTGGCGTTGCATGGCGGGTTGCTACCATTTGGCGGCACTTTCCTGATGTTTTCGGAATATGCCCGCAATGCACTGCGCATGGCAGCGCTGATGAAACAACGCGTGATTTTCGTGTACACGCATGACTCCATCGGTTTGGGCGAAGACGGTCCAACTCATCAGCCTGTGGAACAAACTACCACGCTACGCTATATTCCAAATATGGACGTTTGGCGTCCTTGTGATACGGTGGAATCTGCCGTGTCATGGGTTGCAGCGGTTGAGCGCAAAACTGGCCCGAGCAGTCTTATTTTCAGCCGCCAGAACTTGGCATTCCAAAAGCGCGATGAGGCTCAAATCGCCAACATCCGCAAGGGTGGCTATGTGTTGTCGGAAGCTGCCAATGGCAAGCCACAGGCGCTCATTATCGCGACGGGTTCCGAGGTGGGTCTGGCCATGGATGCACAAAAAGCCTTGGCTCAAGACGGTATTAATGTACGAGTAGTTTCCATGCCTTCAACCAATGTATTTGATCGTCAAGATCAGGCATACAGGGACAGCGTGTTGCCAAAGGGCAGTAAGCGCGTAGCTGTCGAAGCTGGCGTGACAGGGTTTTGGTACAAATATGTTGGTTTGGACGGTGCGGTAATTGGCATGGATACCTTTGGCGAATCTGCTCCGGCAGGTGAACTATTCAAACACTTCGGCTTTACCATTGAAAATGTGGTGAAAGCCGTGAAAAGCATACTTTAAATTTCTGGTAGCGATACAGCGGGCTCTGATGTGCTTTGCTTGGAGGGGCAAAAAGTGTCCGCATAACCTTGCTGTGATGATCATCGTAAGGCCATATCAAGTCAGTCTCAGTGTTGCAACAGTAGTAGCTAGTGCAAACATCGAGGCTCACATACTGCCCCCTTCCGTCGAAGTGGGTACTTAGCGTTGCAGCGGTAGGATTGGCGACACGCTTCAAGGTTATCCGGTCGTCCGATTATTTGTGGCAGAGCATGTGAAGATGCTGAAAGTTTAAATATTTGATTAGCTTAGCTACAACATCAGAACAGTCTGAAGAAATTTGTCTGAATAGTTACAATTTTAGTTATAAAACCAGGAGAGAAACATGACAATCAAAGTTGGTATCAATGGGTTTGGTCGAATTGGCCGCATGGTGTTCCGCGCAGCGGTGAAAAATTTCAAGGACATCGAGATCGTAGGCATTAACGACCTGCTTGAACCAGACTACTTAGCCTATATGCTGAGCTTCGACTCCGTGCATGGCCGCTTTGACGGCAGTGTTTCCATTGAAGGCAATACCTTGGTCGTCAACGGCAAAAAGATTCGCCTGACTGCCATCAAGGACCCTGCCGAACTGAAGTGGAATGAAGTGGGCGCTGATATAGTCATCGAGTCCACCGGTCTTTTCCTCACTAAGGAAACCTGTCAAAAACATATCGCCGCTGGCGCCAAGAAAGTCATCATGTCTGCGCCGTCCAAGGATGACACGCCTATGTTTGTGTACGGCGTGAATGACAAGACTTATGCTAACCAAACGATCATCTCCAACGCTTCCTGCACTACAAATTGCCTCGCCCCGGTTGCCAAGGTTCTAAATGATACCTGGGGCATCAAGCGCGGACTAATGACCACCATACATGCTGCCACCGCTACCCAGAAGACCGTGGATAGCCCTTCCAACAAGGATTGGCGTGGTGGTCGCGGCATCCTCGAAAACATCATTCCATCTTCGACTGGTGCGGCCAAGGCCGTTGGCGTGGTTATTCCCGAACTGAATAAAAAACTCACCGGCATGGCTTTCCGTGTGCCCACCTCTGACGTATCCGTGGTTGACCTCACCGTGGAGCTGGACAAGGCTGCGACCTACGCCGAAATCTGCGCTGCCATGAAGACCGCATCCGAAGGTTCTATGAAGGGCATACTTGGCTATACCAGCGAAAAAGTGGTCTCTACCGACTTCCGCGGCGAGAGCTGCACTTCTGTTTTCGATGCAGAGGCTGGCATGTCTCTGGACGGCACCTTCGTCAAGGTCGTCTCTTGGTACGATAACGAGTGGGGCTATTCCAGCAAAGTTCTGGAGATGGTTCGCGTCATTGCTAAATAAACATGCACCCAAGGTGAGAAACCACCTCACCTTTTGCATTATTCTTACGTTGCACCTCGAATGCTTAATTGGAGAAAGAATTGTCCGTAATCAAAATGACTGATTTGGATCTCAGGGGCAAACGTGTCCTGATCCGCGAAGACTTGAATGTTCCCCAAGCTGATGATGGCACCATAACTGATGACACCCGCATCCGGGCAAGCATGCCTACCATCCAGCATGCCGCGAAGGCAGGCGCCAAAGTAATGTTAATGTCCCACCTCGGTCGCCCTGAAGAAGGTGTATATACCGAAGCCGATTCCCTAAAGCCTGTAGCCAAGCGTTTGTCTGACTTGTTGGGTAAAGAGATACGAGTAATTAAAGATTGGCTGGACGGCGGCTTCACCATCGCCGATGGCGAAGTCGTACTATTTGAGAACGTGCGCTTCAATAAAGGTGAAGGCAAAAACAACGACGAGCTGTCCCAAAAAATGGCTAAGCTGTGCGACATCTATGCGATGGATGCATTCGGTACCGCGCATCGCGCGCAGGCTTCCACCCACGGTGTGGCGAAGTATGCGCCAGTGGCATGCGCTGGCCCACTACTGGTAGCAGAACTGGAGGCATTGGGCAAGGCATTGAAAAGCCCGGCTCACCCGCTGATCGCCATCGTCGGCGGTTCTAAGGTTTCATCCAAGTTGACCGTATTGGAATCGTTGTCCCACATCGTGGATCAATTGATCGTCGGGGGCGGCATTGCCAATACTTTCATTAAAGCGGCTGGTTATAACGTCGGTAAATCCCTATATGAACCCGATCTTGTAGCCGAAGCCCAGCGCTTAATGCAAGCCGCCAAGTCCAAGGGCGGATCGATACCGGTACCTACCGATGTAGTCGTGGGCAAAAAATTTGGTGCCAATGAGCCTGCCGTGGTTAAGAAAGTGGCTGATATTACCGATGACGATATGATTTTTGATATTGGCCCCGAAACTGCCCAAGCTTATGCAGCCTATATAAAGAACGCCGCAACCATTGTATGGAATGGCCCAGTAGGCGTATTTGAATTTGACCAGTTTGGCGCTGGTACCAAAATGCTAGGCATCGCGATTTCGGAAAGCCCTGCATTTTCTATCGCCGGCGGCGGGGATACGCTGGCGGCGATTGCAAAATACAAGATCAGCGATCAAATAAGTTATATTTCCACGGGTGGCGGTGCATTTTTAGAATTCCTCGAAGGCAAAAAATTGCCAGCGGTGGAAATTCTTGAGCAACGTGCCATGAAATAAATAAGACGAGAAATTTATGTTACGCAGAACCAAGATTGTTGCCACCCTGGGACCAGCCTCCAGCGACCAGAAAGTGCTGGAGCAAATGATACTTGCTGGCGTGGATGTGGTGCGCATGAATTTTTCCCATGGCACAGCGCAGGACCACGTAGAGCGAGTTGCAAAAGTACGCGCTGCAGCGGCAGCATGTGGCCGTATTGTTGGAATTCTTGCTGACCTGCAAGGCCCGAAAATTCGGGTAGGAAAACTTGAGAATGACAAGATTATTCTCAAGCAAGGGGATACTTTTATCCTGGATGCAGAATGGACAGGCCTCGGCAATCAGGAACGCGTTGGTCTTGACTACAAGGACTTGCCTAAGGATGTCAGCAAAGGTTCAGTGCTGTTACTAAATGATGGCATGCTGGAATTCGATGTAACCGAAGTTAAGGGCGCGCAAATTATCTGCAAAGTCGTATGCGGCGGTGTGCTGTCAAACAATAAGGGCATCAATCGCAAGGGCGGCGGCTTGACTGCACCCGCACTTACCGACAAGGACAAGGAGGACATTAAGACCGCGGCCCTGATTAAAGCGGACTATCTGGCGATTTCCTTCCCGCGCTCGGCTGATGACATGAAATTGGCGCGCACATTGATGCATGCGGCTGGTGGAAAAAGCTTATTGATGGCTAAAATTGAGCGTGCCGAAGCCATTGCCGTATTGGACGAAATTATTGATGCATCCGACGCTATTATGGTGGCTCGAGGCGACCTTTCCGTGGAAGTAGGGGACGCAGCCGTGCCAGGCTTGCAAAAACGCATGATCCGCATGGCGCGTGCCAAAAACAAGTTGGTTATCACTGCCACACAGATGATGGAGTCCATGATCACGAATCCGATTCCCACTCGTGCGGAAGTATCGGACGTGGCAAATGCAGTGCTGGACGGCACCGATGCGGTAATGCTGTCAGCAGAAACCGCGGTGGGTGATTATCCCATCGAAACCATC
Source organism: uncultured Candidatus Nitrotoga sp. (assembly GCA_964589845.1). Classification (GTDB taxonomy): domain Bacteria; phylum Pseudomonadota; class Gammaproteobacteria; order Burkholderiales; family Gallionellaceae; genus Nitrotoga. The sequence continues at coordinate 32,358 of CAZPUT010000001.1, forward strand.
AAATCCATGGTGCGTATCTGTATGAACGCTGAAAGTGAGATGGAAGATATCGCCACCAGTCACCGTCTACTACAAACGAAATTTGCACGCATCGATGAGGCCATCGCCATGTCTGCGCTATATGCAGCTTCTCACTTTACGATCAAAGCGATTGTGGCGCTGACCCAGTCAGGCTCAACTCCTCTGTGGATGTCCCGTATGAATGCAAGGGTGCCGATATTTGCATTAACGCCGACTGAGTCAACTTTGAGTAAAGTAACTCTGTTCAGCGGGGTGCACCCGATTGCGTTTAACATTACCTCCAAACTTCCATCAGTAGAGTTGCGCGCAGCGGAGGATGAACTGGTACGTTTGGGATTAGTACAAGAAGGTGACATGATTGTGATGACTATAGGCGAAGCCGTTGGCAAGGCTGGCTATACCAATACTATGAAAATTGTCCGGGTAGGCGATCACCGTAAGAACTGAGGGGTTGAAAGCCTCGCCGAGCTTTCCCTTACACTGCCAGATTATATTTTTGATTTTGTGTGATAACTTTAAATTTCCTAGGAGAAAAAAATGGCTCTAGTTTCATTACGCCAGCTGCTGGATCATGCAGCCGAGAACGGATACGGTCTGCCCGCATTCAACGTCAATAATTTGGAACAGGTCAAGGCAATCATGGAGGCGGCGGATGAAACCAACAGCCCAGTGATTATGCAAGGCTCAGCTGGTGCCCGAAAATATGCTGGCGAAGCATTCTTGCGCCACCTGATTCTTGCTGCAGTAGAGACTTATCCGCACATTCCAGTAGTAATGCACCAAGATCACGGCGCTTCCCCGGCTGTATGTATTAACGCCATTCGCTCCGGATTCTCCAGCGTAATGATGGATGGTTCTTTGAAAGAAGATGCCAAAACTCCATCCTCTTACGAATACAACGTTGAAGTAACAAGTAAAGTTGTTGATATTTCCCACGCAGTGGGCGTATCCGTTGAAGGTGAGCTAGGTTGCTTGGGCTCACTTGAAACCGGCATGGGCGAACAGGAAGATGGACAAGGTGCGGAAGGCAAACTAGATCACTCGCAACTGCTAACCGACCCAGAAGAAGCAGCCGACTTTGTCCGGAAAACTGGTGTAGATGCACTGGCGATAGCCATCGGCACCTCGCACGGTGCATACAAATTCACCCGCCCGCCCACAGGCGACACTTTGGATATTAAGCGTATCAAGGCAATCCACGCTCGCATTCCCAATACTCACTTGGTGATGCATGGCTCTTCTTCTGTACCGCAAGAGTGGTTGAAGATCATTGACCAATTTGGCGGCGACATGGGGGAAACCTACGGCGTGCCAGTTTCGGAGATAGTCGAGGGTATAAAACACGGCGTGCGAAAAATTAACATCGACACAGATTTGCGCATGGCATCTACAGGCGCGGTGCGTCGTCACTTGGCACAAAACCCCAAAAATTTTGATCCACGTAAATTCTTGGCGGAATCGACCATCGCCATGAAAGAAATTTGCAAAGCACGTTATGAAGCCTTCGGTTCTGCTGGCCAAGCTTCTAAAATAAAAGCATTATCACTGGATGCGATGGCCATCAGGTACACCAAAGGTGAGCTGAAAGCCATCGTCAAATAATTCAATGTAAGCGCAATTAAAAAAAGCGGTTTTTGAACCGCTTTTTTTATCCCGAGAATTAAAGGTAAGCACCCGTAGCTAACACAGAAAATTATAAATTTCGCCAGTTCCCGTTAAACACTCCTAACCTCTCGCAAATTTATGCAACTCTCGTTCTAAAATATCCCGCCGTTCAATTTCAGAATGGGAAGATTGCTTACGCCAGTATTCATGCATTAGATGAAAGAATGCGAAGCTGGTAACATTGAAATTCCTGCAAGTATGAAATTCAGAATGCTTAAAACATCATGCAATATATACAAAATCTTCCCCTTCCTCCGTCTGTAAAAGGGTTAGAGGATATCAATGAAGTAACAAAGTTAACTGAAATTAAACCAGTTAAGTCCGTCCCAGAGCGCACCCAGCCGTCACTGGTTTTTCGGCCATTTACACGATCTGAACATCAGCACAACTTTTTGATTAAGCCACTCGAGAGGCGAAATGCAGAGACCCATCTTGGTGAACGCCGAACAATCTGCCGTCGTATCAAAATTCAGCCTCTCCTGAAAGAGCTTCGCTCAAAGGTAGACCGACGACACCACAAGCAAAGAAAAACAGATATAACAGAACATATAGATGAAGATGCCTAGAACTGGAAGTTGTTTAACATAACTGATTACATCAATCATGGGATGGCTACTCTTATGGCAAGTTACTTCGTGAAGTGTGGATATAAGTTTAGTTTTGTATGGCAGGAATCGGCATATTTTTTGGTGAATTTCTGATGAATGAAAAAAACGATCTCAACCAACCCGCTAAAACAGCTACACAAATTAGCAAGCATGACTACCGAAAGATGCTCCATGCCCTTCAGGTTGAGCTGGTCAAGCTGCAACGGCACTTCATTAAATGCAATGACAAAATCCTAATCATTTTTGAAGGCCGGGATGCGTCTGGAAAAGATGGCACAATCAAGCGCATCGTCCAGCATTTGAGTCCCCGTGAAACGCGCGTCGTGGCACTCGGCAGACCTTCGGACCGAGATCAAACAGTGTGGTACTTCCAGCGTTATGTTCCCTATCTGCCCGCAGCTCAAGAGCTCGTACTGTTTAACCGCAGTTGGTACAACCGCGCGGGTGTCGAGCGGGTAATGGGCTTTTGTACTGACGCTGAGCATGAGGAATTTATGGATTCAGTATCAGAGTTCGAACACATGTTGGTCCATTCAGGTATCAAGCTTTTTAAGTACTACCTCGACATAAGCAAACGCGAACAGAAGAAACGTTTAGATGAGCGCATGACAGACCCGCTCACCCAATGGAAAGTCAGCGCACTTGACAGTCAGGCCATCAAGAAATGGAAGCCATACAGCTTGGCGCGCAACGAAATGTTGGTTCGCTCACACAACACAACAGCTCCATGGACAATAGTTCGTGCCAACGATAAGTATTTGACACGACTTAATGTTATTAAGGATCTGCTCAACCGCCTTAATTACGAGGATAAGGATGAACGAATGGTTCTGCCGGATCCACGGGTCATATTAACCTACGATGCAACATATCTCGAAAATGGCGTGCTGGAGCCGTAGCCGGAGATTTATGAACACCGCCCCTTAATGATTGTCCCCGCCGTTTAGCTTGGCGTTCAATCTGTAGCCTTCTTTCTGGCAAGCGACCCGCCCCCCTCAGTCAGTGCGTCACCGCACATACAATAGACTTAACCTTAAGATAAGCTTTACCTGTATTTTTGGCGACACTCAATGTCGATATGAGCCTATACAACACTACAGAGGTACATGATGACAACCAAGATTCAGGTAATCTTTTACAGTTCCCACGGACATATATATCAGATGGCGGAAGCCATCATGGCTGGCGTACGCGAAATATCGGATGTTGAGGCAACTCTGTGGCAGGTGCCGGAACTGATGCCTGACGATGCATTAAAAACGCATGCCAAAACTGCGCGTACATCGTTTGCACAGATACCTACCGCCAAACCAGAGCAGTTGGCTGAGGCCGATGCCATCATTTTTGGCACGCCCACGCGCTTCGGTAATATGTGCGCCCAGATGCGCAATTTTCTTGATCAGACTGGAGGACTGTGGATGAAGGGCGCGCTAATTGGCAAGGTAGGCAGCGTTTTTACCAGTTCGGCCACCCAGCATGGCGGCCAGGAATCAACGATACTCAGTTTTCATACCTCGCTGTTACACCAAGGCATGGTGATCGTCGGTGTGCCCTATTCTGAAGAGCGACAAATGACCATCAGCGAAATCACTGGCGGTAGTCCCTACGGCGCATCAACAATCACTGGTGGCGATGGCGCACGGCAACCGAGCGAGAACGAACTTGCGATTGCACGTTTTCAAGGCCGACATGTCGCTGAAATTACCAAGCGGCTAAAAATAGCTGCATAAATGCCAGATCGTGAACATTTAGCAGGCGCATCTCAATATAACTTTCTAACTACTCCAAAAAAGGATTTCAACTATGAATGCATTGAACAGCTTTGGTCCATTAGCGGGCCGTATTTTGATGGCACTCATCTTCGTTATGTCGGGCTTCGGTAAAATCACCGGCTTTGAAGGGACGGTAGGGTATATAGCCGGCAAGGGGCTGCCAATGCCGGAATTGCTTGCCATCGGCGCCATCATCGTTGAACTGGGCGGAGGCATCATGCTGATCGTCGGTTGGAATGCACGTTGGGCCGCCGCCGCGATATTTGTATTCACCGCAATGGCCGCACAGTTCTTCCATAATTTCTGGGCCGTGCCGCCCGCCGAAGTACAAAACCAGACGATCAACTTCATGAAGAACATTTCCATGATGGGCGGCTTACTTTATGTTGTCATACACGGAAGCGGGGCTTTTAGTTTAAGTCGTGGCACTAATATTGATCCGGCAGCTGAAATTTGAAGTTTTCAGGTGGCATAATTTACGCGAGGATCCTAACCTTGATGCGCCGGAATTTTTGAACAAATGGTGTGCGGCATTGCGCTTCCGGATGTCGCTCATAAGCCTTCTTGATCGGCTTTTGCGGAGTAAACCATCAGCGTTTGAAGTGGTTGCCAACACCCTATATCAGAAGCTTGATCACCCATTTGCGCTTTCCCCCAACTACAACTACATAATGGCGGCTCGGATCCACAGCGCAAATCTATTTTCAGTTTTTCCGGATCGTAGATAACTCTCTGAACAATTTCACTTTAATGCAACAATAGGCATCACGCTATGTTTATCAACACTAGATTTATGAGTGCTATATGTTTAAGCATATTTATTTGCTTGCTACAAGGGCATCCACAATTTACTTGACAACATTTTCAATTAAAGATACATTAAAAATATATCTTTAATTGAAAATATATAGCAATAGAAATTTGGATGATAAAAAAATGACAATTGCCTTGTATAAATTGTGTGCGTCCACTGTAGCCCGCTATCTCAGGAATATTTTAATATTTTGTTTCTTGGCGGGAATTGCCACTGCAAGCTGGGCTGAGCAGCGCGAATTTACTCTGAGCATTGATGAAGTTTCAATAGAAGTAGCTCCAGGCTTTACCAATAAAGTTTGGGCGTTCAACGGACAAGTGCCAGGGCCACTCATCCACGTCAAGGAGGGAGATGATGTGATGGTGCATGTAACCAACAACACCACACTTCCCCATACCATCCATTGGCATGGGGTTAACCAGACCGGCAGTTGGCAACAAGATGGCGTGCCAGGTATCTCACAAGAAGCTATTCAGCCCGGCGAATCTTATACCTATAAATTCAATGTTGATCGTCCCGGGAGCCTTTGGTACCACTGCCATGTAAACGTCTGGGAGCATGTGGCGATACGCGGGATGTGGGGGCCACTGATCGTCGATCCAAAAAATCCAAGCACACTCGAAAAAGAAGTTACTTTGGATGCCATTCTGATGATGAGCACTTGGCAATCTCCATATGCCAGCGTATATGGCAAAGGAGGCAGCCCGCAGGATGTTTCTGATTACTTTTCAGTAAACGCAAAATCCTTCCCATTCACCCAGCCAATTCGAGTCAAGAAAGGTGATGTGTTGAGAATGCGTTTTATTGGCGCAGGCGATGAAACACATCAAATGCATATGCATGGGCACGACATGCTCGTCACCCACAAAGACGGTTATCCACTTGCCAGTCCTTACTATGTTGACACTGTTCCGGTAGGACCCGGTGAGCGTTATGACGTGATCGTCAAGATGAACAATCCTGGACTCTTCATAATGCACGACCATGTTGACAAACACATGACAAACAACGGTGCCTCGATGGGTGGGCCGATGACCGTTTTTGAATATGAAGGCGTCAAGATGAATGACTGGTACACATGGAAAAATAAAGTATATGACCCCAATTTTTTCTACAGTGTATCGCTTAAGCAGGGATATGGGCTTTTCAACAGCGCACCTTTCATGGGCAAAATAATCGAACAGGGGAAAAGGAGGAGATAAATATGAAGCGAGTAGTTCTTATTGCCTTACTTGGTTTTTCTGGAGCAACCCTCGCCAAGGGAGAAATGCTTCAGGGGAGTTGTTCCGCCTGCCACAACATTAAAGGGCCGGCAACACAGACTTTGAAAACTGCCTTTGAGAAGAAGGGGCCAGATCTCTTCTACGCGGGCAATAAATATCGCCAAGAATGGCTGGTATCTTGGCTGCAAAAGCCCGGACGGATTCGTCCAGCCGGAATGTACTATGGCGGGCATATCAAGGCTGGGGCAAAAGGTGATGAAATTGATACTTCGACTCTCACGGATCATATTGCACTTTCCAAGGCCGATGCCGCCTCAGTTGCGGCCGAGCTCATGAAGATGAAACCGCATGACGATTTGATCGCAAAGGAGAAAGTTGAGTCCGGTACGATAACAAAGCAGATGGGGGAAATGGCCTTCACTAAATTCTTGGGCTGTATGGCCTGTCACTTGATCGAGCCTGAATATGGTGGGCTATCGGGGCCAGAGCTTTATACGGCGGCCAAGCGCCTGCAACCGCAATATATATCGAGCTTCATCAGATCTCCTCAAGCTTGGGAGCCAAAATCCATGATGCCAAACAAAATTTTATCGGAGGTGAATATACAGAAAATGGTCCATTATCTTGAGACACTGAGCAAGGAGGTTGCAAATGCCAACTAAATTGTTTTTGTTGATTTTACTAGCGGCTTTCTCAGTTCAAGCCCAAGCCAAGGAAGCGCCCGCTGACAACTACAAAGCCTATTGTGTTCAATGCCATGGCAGTGATGGAACCGGAAAAGGCGTGAACGTCCGGGACATGTCGGTCGTGCCGCGTGATCATACCGATGCAAAGTCAATGTCGGGTCGGTCGGACGAAACATTATTCAAAGCAATCAAAGAGGGTGGGCCATCCATTGAAAAATCAATATTGATGCCTCCTTGGGGTGCAACCTTAAGCGACGAAGAAATCAAGGATTTGGTGCAGCATCTACGCATGTTATGCAAGTGCAAATTTGGTTAGTAAATGGCAGTAGCAAGAAGTGGTGGTAAGAAACAAGTAATTTGTAGTTAACTTTAAATTAATAAGGGGAATAATATGTATAAACTTAAAAGTACAGCAGTTGCTGTAATTTTGGTAACTGGGCTTTTTTCCGCACAGCAAGTATTCGCAAAAACCGTTAAAGTCACGATGACGGCTATGGAAGTTGATCTACCCGTGAATAACAAGGGCGATGTCAAAATGGCAGCATGGACATTCGATGGCTCCATTCCTGGCAAGCCTGTCCGCGTAGACGAAGGTGATACAGTTGATTTCACGCTGATCAATCCACCTGAAAACAAAAATTCACACGCAATGGACTTTCATGCGGCTCAGGTAGACGTGCTGAATGAATTCGGTGAAATCAAGCCGGGACAAAGTAAACATTTCAAGTTTGAAGCCAAGGTTCCAGGCGTATTCATGTACCACTGCGGCGCAAGCACGATGGCTCAGCATATTGCCAAGGGAATGTACGGAATGATCATTGTCGATCCAAAAGATAAAAAGAACTATCCAAAAGCAGACCGTGAATACATGCTGATTCAGCAGCAATATTTCCCGGACAGCGAGAACATCACTGGCTTACTTGAAAACACAGGTTGGAAAGGCGCTCTCATCAACGGCAAAATGTTCCATTACGATCCTGTTCATGAGCCAAATGCAACGCAGGTTCTGGAATCCAAGCCAGGCGAACGTGTCCGTATTTTCTTTGTAAATGCGAGCATCAACAATCCAGTTGCATTGCATCCTATCGCTGGGATTTGGGATCGTGTTTATATCAACGGCAACCCGAAGAACACTCTATACGGCATTCAAACATACAACGTGGCGGTAGCTGAAGGCAGTACATTTGACATCGTTTCGCCAGCTGACCGTCCGACCAATGTCGCAATCGTCGATCATGCGATGGGAGCAGCATTACGCGGTGCCATCACGGTTTTGATGAACAAGCCGGATGCTGATCCGAAAAAAGGACGCGGCGATCAAATCCTGATCAGATAGTTTTTAGTAACGTTATTCCGCTAATTTTGAGGAGGCTTTTGCCTCCTCAAAATATTTAAGCCAGACGTTTGCACATCACGTTGGCCCGTTTTTCATTCAGTGCGTCATCGCACATACGTACAGTTGTTAAGAGGTATACAATAAAACTTCCTCTGAATTGATCTGCAAAGAGGAAATTTGAAATGCCTACTATCGAAAAAAGTGGTATTAAAACCCACAAATGAAAATAAATAGGCATAGAGCGTATAGAAATCATCCGAGCTTTAACTATAAAAAAACCATAAGGAGATTCAATTATGAAAATCAGCAAAGTCTGCGTTCTTGTTTCCTCATTAATCACAGCCGGCTTCTTGTCTGCTCCAGCTTTTGCTGCGGATAAAAATCCTCTGACCGGTTATACAATTCATGTTACGGCGCCACATGTCATGGACGGGGAAATTATCGGGCCATTTCATCATTACTGCAAACCAATCAATGACGACGTTATTCAATGCATCTTGTTCGAATCAACTGATCCGAATGCTCGCCTGACCGAAATCGAATATATGGTTTCCAAAAAACTGACCGGATCGGCCATACCGAAATGGCAGCATACGCAAAACTGGCACGATCACAAGCAAGAGATAGAAACCGGTCGCGTTGCCATAGTGAATCCATCTGACCCGAAAGAGCAAAAAGGGTTGGCGGATTATGTTGGTGGAACCGATGGCATCATTTTCCATCTGTGGCCTAAAGACGCGCCCATTCCAGACGGTACTGTCGGCATTCCTCAATCAGTTGGACATTGGGAAGAGCTACATGGAAAAATTGGTAAAAAATAGTTATATTTGATTTATTCAAGAGACACGGGGTTTGTCCATGACAGGATGAGCACTGTGTCTTTTGATTTTGTATGTGAGGTGATGTCATGTTTTTTTTAAAGAAAAATATGTGGATATGGATTGCTATCTTTATGAGCATCGTCTCGCAAAGCACATTGGCTTTTCACAAGGACGTGTATGAGCCGCGTGTACCCAAGGCAATTCTTACGCAGGAACAGCAAGTAAAAAGCCCTTATCCCGTAACACCAGAACACATTGAAGCAGGCCGTAAAATTTATTTTGGAGAAGGTTTTTGCGTAACTTGCCATAGCAAGGATGGCACAGGTGTCAATCTACCCGGACATGCTCCGCGTGATTTTACCGATGCGAAATGGCAGAAACTTCGCACAGATGGGGAATTAATGTGGGTTTTAAAGCATGGTAGCCCGGGAACCGGGATGCCAATTCGTGTGGGAACGGATATAAACGAGGAAGATGGTTGGAATGTGATTCAATTTATACGTACCTTCGAGGGCAAGTAGGCGGTTTTCTTTCAATAACAAGGCACCCCCCCTCATCAAGTTTGTAAATTCACCTCTGCCCACCATGGACATAGGGCGTTCGTATATTATTAATACCTCCAGGATAATAATTTGCATCCTGAATAGGAAGACGCAGCTGGAGCCTGCGCCGCAAATAACACATCGTGATCAGATATAGACCAGAGGAAATTGGACCATTTATATGGCGAAAAAAATAGCGGCAGGGATAGTACTGCTAGGAATCGTCATTCTGGCCTGGTATCTCATCAGTCAGCGCATTTCTATTTCATGGCGTCATACTCAAACTGCAACTCCCGGTATCAAGACCTTATCTTTATCTGATATCAGCAAAGCCGGACAGGAAAAAATCTGGATTTGCCCGATGCACCCAGAGATCATGCAAAACCATCCGGGCACTTGCCCGATTTGCGGCATGGATCTGGTTCAGTCAAAAGATTCCGCAGTTCACGACCACGGAATTCATATCGATACTGCATCCATCCAGAAGCTTGGTGTCAGGTTGGAAAGTGTAAAGAAAGCCCCGCTCAGCCAGGAAATCCGCACTTATGGCAACGTAATAGTCGATGGGGATACTCTTTATAATGTCCATACCAAGGTCGATGGCTGGATAAAAAAGCTAAATATCAATTCGGTCGGACAGCAGATTCACAAAGGGCAAATAATCTACGAGATCTATTCTCCCGATTTGATTGCACAACAAAAAGAGTATTTGAGGTTTGTGGTGCGCCGTGATCAGACGTTAAAAACGATAGGTGACATTTCTCCATTAGTGGAAAATCCATATGTGATGGATCTGCTACAAGAGCTTTCCAGAGAAAGAACTAAATTTCTCCATAAAGATATTGGCATTGAATCCGTTCAACAAATCGAGAGTTCCAAGCAAGCCATTGAGGTGGTTAAAATACTGGCTGGTCAGGCAGGTGTCGTGACACAAATTAATGCACGCGAAGGTAACTTTGTCACGCCTTCCGCCACCCTGTTTACGCTGGCCGATGTCTCCAAGGTATGGGTTGATATCACGCTTTATCCCGACCAAGCTGGTCGAGTAAAGAATGGCGATGCAGTGACCATAAAAACCCCCGATGGGCAAGATATCAAAACCAAGCTCGACTTTATCAACCCCATCGCCGAAAACAATAAAATCAGCGCAAGGGTAACGCTTAATAATACCAACCTGCGTTTGCGTCCGGGCAGCTTTGTCGACGTAATCATCCACGCCCAGCCGCACGAAGCACTCGTTTTGCCCCGCTCGTCAGTCATCCACACTGGACAGGGCGACTTGGTAATCTTGTCCAGAGGAGAGGGGCACTTCCTCCCGGTTAATATCGAGACCGGGATCGAAAGCGGGGACTGGATCGAGGTTGTCGATGGCCTCTTGGAAGGCGCAGAAGTGGCTGTAAACGGCCAGTTCCTGCTGGATGCAGCATCGTCGCTGCATGATGCCGCGCAACGCATGCAGGAATCGCACAAGCACCAATGATTGCACGCGTTATATCCTGGTCATTACGTAACCATCTGCTGGTTTTGCTGCTTGCAGCTTTAATCAGCGCCTGGGGGATTTACTCCTTGCGTCATACCGCACTGGACGCAATTCCTGATCTCTCTGATGTTCAGGTCATCATCAAAACCACTTACCCCGGCCAATCACCACAAGCGGTGGAAGACCAGGTGACCTATCCGCTTACCTCGGCGCTACTGTCGGTCCCCGGTTCTACTGCGGTTCGCGGCTTTTCCATGTTCGGCGAGTCGTTTATTTACATCATTTTCAAGGATGGAACTGATCCATACTGGGCGCGCACGCGCGTGCTCGAATACCTGAGCCAGATGGCGGGGAAACTGCCGCCCGGCGTTACACCGGCACTCGGGCCTGATGCATCCGGCGTAGGCTGGATTTTTGAATATGCGTTAACAGATCGGCAGCACCGCCACGACCCTGACCAATTGCGCGCGCTACAGGATTTTTTCCTAAAATATGAATTGCAAAGTTTGCCCGGTGTCGCCGAAGTGGCGAGTATTGGTGGCATGGTGCGGCAATACCAGATCGAAGTAAGTCCGACCCGACTGGCCGCGTATAAACTGACACTGGACAAAGTGGCGCAATCAGTGCGCGACAGCAACCTGTCCGGCGGCGGCTCAGTGGTAGAAATGGGACGCGCCGAATACATGATCAGGGCGCGCGGCTACCTCAAAACGTTGGATGATTTCCGGCAAATTCCTCTCGGCACAGACGCACAAGGCATCCCCATCCGCTTGCAGGACGTGGCGCATGTCCAGACTGGGCCGGAGGCGCGCCGTGGCGTTGTTGATCTCGACGGCGAGGGTGAGGTAGTAGGCGGAATCGTCGTGATGCGCTACGGCAACAACGCACTGGAAACGATAGAGCGGGTCAAGACACGCTTGCAAGAACTGAAAGCAGGATTGCCCCAAGGAGTGGAATTAGTCGTCACCTATGACCGCTCTGGCCTGATCAAACGCGCCATCAGCACCCTGCGCGAGAAACTGATCGAGGAATCACTGGCGGTCGCGCTGGTCTGCCTGCTGTTCCTGTTTCACCTGCGTTCATCGCTGGTGGCAGTCGTAACATTACCCATCGGCATCCTGGCCGCTTTCATCATCATGCAACAACAGGGCGTCAGTGCCAACATCATGTCGCTGGGCGGCATCGCCATCGCCATTGGCGCAATGGTCGATGCTGCCATTGTGATGATCGAAAACATGCATAAGCATCTGGAGCGTGCCGGAGCCAACCCCGATTACTGGCAGGTAGTGAAAGCAAGTTCACTGGAAGTAGGCCCAGCCCTGTTCTTCTCGCTGCTGGTAATCACCATCTCCTTCCTGCCGGTGTTAACGCTGGACGGGCAGGAAGGCAGGCTATTCGCCCCTCTCGCCTACACAAAAACTTATGCAATGGCCGCCAGCGCATTCCTGGCGATAACGCTCACACCGGTACTGATGGGTTATTTCATTCGCGGGCGAATTCGCCCGGAACAGCGCAATCCATTGAACCGCGCATTACAAGCCCTGTACCGGCCAGTATTGCTGGCCGCCTTAAGCAAACGCAAGTTGACCATACTCGCCACGCTATTGCTATTGGCTACCGTGGCATGGCCGCTAGCCAAACTGGGCAGCGAATTCATGCCGCCACTGTATGAAGGCGACCTGCTGTATATGCCAACAACCTTGCCCGGCTTGTTCGTAGACGAGGCAGCCAATATTTTGCAAATCACGGACCGCCTGATCCGCGCCCTGCCGGAAGTCGAGCGAGTATTCGGCAAGGCCGGACGCGCCGATACGGCGACCGATCCGGCGCCACTTTCAATGCTGGAAACCACCATTATGCTGAAGCCGCGTGACCAATGGCCACCGGGAGAAACGGTGGAGCAATTGATACACAAGCTTGATGATCAAGTGCGCTTACCAGGGCTCACCAACTCCTGGGGCTACCCGATCCGCACCCGCATAGACATGCTTTCCACAGGCATCAGAACGCCGCTGGGAATTAAAGTCACCGGCCCGGATTTGGCTGGCATCGCTCAGCTAGCTCAACAAATCGCGGCGGCGATCAAGAACGTGCCCGGTACGCGCACTGTATTCGCTGAGCGTGCCACTGGCGGGCGTTATCTCGACATTGACATTAACCGGGCTCAAGCCGCACGTTATGGCGTTACCGTAGCCGATGTGCAGCGACTAGTGCAAGGCGCAATCGGTGGCGAAAACATCGGCACGGTGATTGATGGACGCGAACGCTTCCAGATTAATCTGCGCTATCCGCGTACCCTGCGCGATTCCTTGCCAGCACTGGCGGCCAGCCGAATCACCATGCCTTCCGGCGCGCAAGTACCGCTGGGCGAATTGGCGCATTTGCACTTCAGTGAAGGGGCTTCGGAAATCAAAAGCGAAAATGCGCGTTTGTCCGCCTATGTATACATCGACATCACCGGTCGCGATCTCGGCGGTTATGTGAACGAAGCCAAGCGCATACTGGAAAAATCGGTGACATTGCCGCCCGGTTACGCCATTGCCTGGTCGGGACAGTACGTGAATTTGCAACACGCCAAAGAACGCATGCAGTGGGTCATCCCGCTGACGCTGATACTGGCGGTCTTGTTGCTATACATGCATTTCCGCCATTTTGGCAAAGTGCTGCTGGTGCTGTTGTGCCTGCCATTCTCCCTGATCGGCGGCTTCTGGCTGGTATACGCGTTGGGATATAACTTATCGGTGGCAGTAGCGGTGGGCTTCATTGCGCTGGCTGGTGTAGCCGCTGAATTTGGCGTAGTCATGCTGCTGTATCTTGATAATGCCATCGAAGATTTACGCCGCGCCGGACGCCTGAACAACCGTCATGATTTGCACCAAGCCATCATCCAGGGAGCACTGCTACGCATCCGCCCAAAAATGATGACCGTCTCGGTAATTGTGGCGGGCTTGTTGCCGGTGATGTTCAGCGAAGGTGCCGGTGCAGAAGTCATGAAACGCATTGCCGCGCCGTTAGTAGGCGGCATGCTTACGGCACCGCTGTTATCGCTAATCGTGATTCCAGTTCTATATTCGTGGTGGCAAGGGCGGGGTATGGCGAAGGACTGATGCAGGGTTCAGCGATAACTTGTAATGAGTTTATTGAAAGAAAGACATCCGCATGACAAGCTTCGCCAAAAGCTCATAACAAACGTAGTAACTCGCCTGCAAACCTCCGATGCCAGGCAAATAATCCGACGGCCATTCGAGGTCGCCATTTAAAATTCCGGTAGGGGCCGCAATCACCGGCAACCCCGATTTAGCGAATTCCGCTTTTGCCCGTGGCATGTCAAAGCTGTGCGTGACGAGCACGACTTGCCGAATGTTCTCTTTTGCCAGTATCGCAGCAGAGAATTCCGCATTCTCGCGCGTGTTTCGTGATTTATCTTCGCTCCAACGAACCTTAATTCCGAACTCGTTTTCCAGCGCTTCCCGCATTAACTTTGCTTCCGTTTCACCACTTAGTACCGATCCACCGGCGACCAGCACCGGCAACCCGGTATTCTTCGCGACCCGCGCGCCGTAGCGCACGCGCTCTAGGGTCAGCCGCCCCAATGTGTCCCCACCGTACTCCAACGCATTGTTGCGAATTCCGCCACCGAGGATCACGATGGCTTGGGCGCGTCGCGCTTCTTTGAGGTCAAGCGGAAGCGATGTGTCGAGAAAATGCATCAATTGATACGAAGCAAAGGGGGTAGACAGTGCAAGCAGATAGACCGTCGCAATGATTGCGATTGCTCTGCCTGTGCGCGGAAATAAACGTATCAGAAACAGACCAGCGAGAATGATTAATAGCAGCCCTGTGGGGGGCAGAATAATCGTCTTGGCGATTGCCTTGAGCAGAAAAATATCAGGCATGATTTATAGTATTGTGATTGAGATAAATTGTAGGGGACGGTATTGCATTCTTTTCTCTACAGGATCCGGGAGTGTTGCTGAACAGTTAAAATGAGGCTCCCTTTTTTGGTACCAGAGAGGCCGATTCATCTAGCCATGGCTCTATCCACTTATAATGTGGAAGCCTGGTGAAGGCGAACCCAGTGGCTGTGACAAGGTTTATGACGTGGAGCGGGCGATGGGAATCGAACCCACTGCTCTAGCTTGGGAAGCTAGGGTATTACCTTTATACGACGCCCGCATGTAGAATAGATGTTACCTTAACACGACCAGAATTTGAAAGTGATTTCAGTCTCAATTAACGGCGAAGTTCGCCAATTCGATAATCCTATTTCCGTCGCTACGCTCCTCGAACAGATGCATCTGACGGGCAAGCGTATTGCGCTGGAACGCAACGGTGAAATCTTGCCGCGCGGACAATTCAACCAACAACTGCTGGCAGATGGCGACCGACTTGAAATTGTTGTCGCAGTCGGCGGTGGTTAATCACGGAACACATTAATGAACAAAGACACATTGCTCATCGCGGGCAAAAGCTATAACTCGCGCCTGTTAATTGGCACCGGCAAATACAAGGATTTTACCGAGACGCAGGCGGCGGTGGAGGCCAGTGGCGCCGAGATTATCACCATCGCTATCCGTCGCAGCAACATCGGGCAAAATCCAAACGAGCCGAATCTGCTGGATGTTCTTCCGCCATCGAAATATACCCTGCTGCCCAACACGGCGGGGTGCTACAGCGCAGACGACGCCGTGCGCACGCTGCGACTCGCACGCGAGCTGCTTAACGGGCATAGTCTGGTCAAGCTGGAGG
>CAZPUT010000002.1:0-36834 GCA_964589845.1 uncultured Candidatus Nitrotoga sp.
CCCTTGAGAATGTGAGTGTCTGGTGGTTGCGCATGTTGAAAGTAAGCAATCAAATCCTTTCTTGGCCACCTGGTAACACTCGCAAGAGAGAGTTTCCAATCCAGATCGATCAAGAACTGTAATGTGCCCACGGCGATAGTTAATAAAACCAGCATTTTTCAAATTTCCGGCGGCCTCCGTGATTCCTTCGCGGCGTACGCCAAGCATGCTGGCAATCAATTCCTGCGTCATGATTAACTCATTTGAAGTCAGCCGATCGAGGGTTAATAACAGCCAGCGGCAAAGCTGTTGTTCGATTGAATGATGTCTATTGCATGCCGCTATCAGGGACATTTGTGAGATTAGCGCTTGAATATAAAGCAGTGATAAACCCTGCAGCGATTCAACGCGATTGAATTCCTGCAGCATTACTCCGGCTTTTATGCGGTAACCGCAGCCGCCAGTCTGCACAATTGCCCGGCTAGGCGTGGCTGCGCCACCCATGAAAAGTGAAATACCCAGTACGCCTTCATTGCCTACCCCCGCAATTTCAGTCGAAGCGCCATCCTTCATGATGTATTGCAGAGACACGATGGCAGTCGTGGGGAACCAGATATGTTGCAACCGATCACCGGATTCATAGAGGATGCTGCCAAGTGGCATCTGGACTAGCTCCAGATGCGGTTTCAAGCGTTCAAATGCATCTGCTTGCACAGCTGCAAGGAGATAGTTGTGGATTGTTCCCTGTAAAAAGGTAATGGACATAAGTAGCTTATTAAAATATTTGAAATTTTATAGGCACACTCCGCTAATTAAATAATCAGTGGAAATCCATAGTTAAAGCCCTTAACTTAAGTTGTGTACGATACCGCACAGACCGGACATGCGCTGGATAGTAATCTGCACGTCGGCGGCTAGTGCCAGTTGCAAACACGTTGCAGAAGCACTTCACCAGCTTTCCTCAGTTGGCATTGCAAACCTGCGCGAGCAGGTTGGGGTGTCTATAACTCAAGGAAGCAACCAATCAGGCGCCTTTTTTAAAAATCAGGAGAATTCATTATGAAACAATTAAAATATTTTTTTACTATTTTCGCTGCCATCGTATTCATGTCAATTTTAGGTTGTGCCTCTACCACGAAGTCAGAAGGAACAGGAGAATATATAGATGATAGCGTAATTACAACGAAGGTTAAAGCGGCGATTTTTAATGAGCCTACGCTGAAAACTACCGAGATAAATGTCGAAACCTATAAAGGTGTCGTTCAATTAAGCGGCTTTGTAAGATCTCAGTCCAATATTAATAGGGCGGAAGAGGTTGCTCGTGATGTAAAAGGCGTGAAATCTGTCAAGAATGATATGCGAGTCAAGTAAAGCTGACATAGGAGATTGCCAGTGTAATCTCCCAATTTTTGTAGTGATGGAGGGCTTGCAATATCTAGGCCGTTCATCATTTATATACTATCAATACGCAGTATTACTTGTTGCATGGGCGGGATTGGTTGCTACCCTAGTCAGTGCTCATAGATTTTCACATACACAAGCTTCTCGACTTTTGCTATCTGTGGGCAAGGTACCGAGAAAATTCGATACATTTGCCCATATCTAAAAAAAATGACAAGTAATTCATAGTTACAGCGAGCAGCATGCTTTTTGCTAGAACTTGGTGGGCGATAGAATGCCCAATTTTAATCTGGCGGTATTGTTAAGCTCAAGAATATAACTAGGCATGTGTGACTTCTGATTTGAAGTTTTTATCAAATTGCTGCTTTGTTTGTTTATTAAATCTTCCTTTAAAGTCATTTTGACAAATGTGATTTACCACCTATCTCTATGTCCGGAACATGAAATCATTACAATTTGCTCAAGTCGAAAGGGACAGGCCTGCAAGCCAGGTAGTTAAATGCCGTGACTGTTTTCGATTTTCGGTTTCGAACCTCGAAATGCCTAAATTACCACCGATGTCTTGCATTGCAATCATGTTTGTAGGCAGCGTATTTCAAATTGGAGGATGTTTAACTTGAAGGCTGGAGACACAAGCATTTCTGATTTTTTGTTATCCATGACTAAATGGTTTCGCAAAATAGAATGGCCACGAACTCTGCTTCGCGAAGAGCTGCCGTTACGATCGGAACTATTTAGCGCCGATCAGATGGAGTTACATGGCAGAATTCTTGCGGCGTCACATGCAGTGTCGCCGAAACGCAGTCCGGACCAACTTCTGGCACGGCTGGCCGCGAACGAAAGCACATTGATTAGTGTTTGTAATGTTCTTACGGCAACAGTTAAGGCGAACCATCGGCTGACGCCAGCCGGAGAATGGCTGTTCGACAATTTTCACCTGCTCGAAGAGCAGATCCGTACTGCCAAGCATCATCTTCCTAAAAATTATAGCCGCGAGTTGCCATGCCTGGTGCGTGGGTCGTCGGCTGGTCTTCCGCGGGTGTATGACATCGCTCTGCAGACTATTTCCCATGGCGATGGTCGGGTCGACACTGAAACGCTTAGTCGATTTGTGGCTGCCTACCAGACCGTTACCATCCTGCAGTTGGGCGAATTGTGGGCGATTCCTATCATGTTGCGTCTGGCATTAATCGAGAACTTGCGTCGTGTTGCCGTATACATCGAGATTGACAGGCTAGAGAGAAACTTTGCCGTCAAATGGGCCGACGAAATGACCAAGGTTGTGGAGAGGGATCCCAAGGGTTTGATTTTGGTCATTGCGGATATGGCACGATCCAATCCGCCAATGACGGCTTCATTTGTTTCGGAATTTGTGCGTCGGTTACAGGGACAGAGCCCCGCGTTGGCATTGCCATTGAAGTGGATTGAACAAAGCCTTGCCGAATCAAATCGCACGATCGAGAAGTTGGTGCAGTCCGGCAATCAGCAACAGGCGGCTGATCAGGTTTCGATTTCTAACAGTATCGGCAGCCTGAGAATGCTTGGATCCGTCGATTGGCGCGATTTCACTGAAGCTGCTAGTGCAATCGAAACGATCTTGCGGGAGGATCCGGGTGGTGTATATGGCCGTATGGATTTTATCACCCGTGATCGGTACCGTCATGTCGTGGAACGCTTGGCCAAGGGTGGTGTTTTGTCAGAAGTGGAGGTGGCTCAAACGACGCTTCGGCTGGCGCGCGAAGGTGCGGCAATGGGAAGGGGCGACGAGACTGCGGCCCATGTTGGGTTTCATTTGATCGGTAAAGGATTGCCGGATCTGGAGCGAATGGTGCAGGCACGCCTGTCTATTCTTGAGAAGCTATGCCGGACAAGTCGTCGGTTTTCGTTTTGCTTTTATCTGAGCGCGATTACGCTTATTACGCTGTTCCTGACCAGTGGTCTCGTGATTAAAGCGTATGAAGACGGTGCGCGCGATTGGTTGCTGGGCGCAGTGTATGTCCTGGCGTTACTTGCGACAAGCCAATTGGCCGTTGCGCTGGTGAACTGGGTGGCCCAGTTGTTAGTGACACCGCATCCATTGCCACGAATGGACTTTTCTACAGGAATTCCCCCAGCGACCCGAACACTGGTTGTGGTTCCAACCATGCTCACGAATTCTGCCGATGTATTGAGCTTGGTCGAAGCGCTTGAGGTGCGATTTCTCGCCAATCGAGATCGAAATCTGGATTTCGGCCTGTTGACTGATTTTCTGGATGCGAATCAGGAAGAGCTCCCTGAAGACGAGGCCCTTTTGCAGATCGCCAGAACCAGTATTGAAGCGCTAAACAAAAAGTATGGCAATGCCTCCAGCAACGAAGGGGATGAGCCCAAGGATTCAATCGGGGATGGATTTCAAAACGGGAGTCGATTTTTCCTGTTTCAACGGCCGCGTCGCTGGAATCCGCAGGAGGGAGTGTGGATGGGTTTTGAACGCAAGCGTGGAAAACTTGCGGACTTGAATGCACTCTTGCGCGGTCGAGCGGGTAACGCATTCTCTCTTATCGTGGGAGATACAACATTATTGTCGAAAATAAAGTACGTCATTACGCTGGATACCGACACGCAATTGCCGCGTGATTCAGCTCGGCAATTTGTTGGTGCGATGGCGCATCCGCTGAATATCCCACGGTTCGGTGGAACCGGCCAAGGCAAAGACGATAATACTTTGGTGACCGAAGGTTATGGCATTCTGCAGCCGCGTGTTGATGTAAGTTTGCCCGGGACAAATCGCTCGCGATATGCGCAATTATTTAGCGGCGAGATCGGTATTGATCCATATACCCGGACGGTTTCTGATGTTTATCAAGACCTGTTCGGTGAGGGTTCATTCATCGGCAAAGGAATTTACGACGTCGATGCATTCGAACGGGCACTTGCAGGACGTTTTCCAAACAACCGAATCCTCAGTCATGATCTTTTGGAAGGATCTTATGCGCGGGCAGGACTGCTAGCTGACGTGCAGTTATATGAGGAATTTCCTGTCCGCTACAGCGCGGACGTAAGTCGCCGTTATCGCTGGATTCGTGGAGACTGGCAACTTGTGAGTTGGTTATTTTCGCGCATACCTAGCTCAAAGGGGAGTTATCACCGCAATCCGCTATCGCCGCTATCGCAGTGGAAACTGATCGATAATCTCCGGCGAAGTCTGATCCCGGCGGCACTGATGCTTTTGTTGTTATTGGGGTGGGTGGCGTTGCCACATGCATGGTTCTGGACATTGACGGTAATCAGCATTCTCTTTACGCCCATTGTGATTGCCACCCTTTTTGATTTGTTGCGAAAGCCGCGTGAAGTGCATTTGCGGCAGCACTTGAGTGCCCTGATGCGCGCGGCAGGTCGACAATCCGGTCAGGTTTTATTTTCGCTGGCATGTCTGCCCTATGAGGTCTATTTCAGCCTTGACGCAATCGTACGCACGATCGTGCGGACGTCGGTCACTCATCGGCGACTTCTCGAATGGAAGCCGTCGCGCGAGATCGAACGTGAGCCTAACCAAGTAATTTCACCTTCCAACTACACGAGCCTTCGTGCATCCTGCCGGTCGATGTGGATCGCACCCGCTATCGCTGTCATGATGATGGTTACCTTGGCGATCAAAATGCCAGCCGCGCTGATCGTTGCGCTTCCAGTGTTGTTGCTATGGGCGGCGTCCCCGGCAATCACTTGGTGGATAAGTCGACCGCTAGAGCGTCGAAACGCAGAGTTGAAAGTCGATCAAATTCTTTTTCTGCGTCAAGTAGCGCGCCGGACGTGGGGATTTTTCGAGACTTTTGTCGGTCCGGAAGACAATTGGCTGCCGCCTGACAACTTTCAGGAACATCCTGTTGCGACAATCGCACATCGCACTTCACCGACTAACATCGGTTTGGCGCTGCTTGCTAATATAACTGCCTATGATTTTGGCTACATCGGAACTGGCCAACTCATAGAGCGCACGGCAAATACTTTGCAAACCATGGAAGTCTTGGAACGGCACCGAGGACATTTTTACAACTGGTATGACACCCTGTCGCTGAAGCCATTGTCGCGTTATGTTTCTACAGTGGACAGTGGGAATCTGGCGGCCCATTTGCTGACATTGCGCGCGGCATTGCTGGAGATCCCCGATGCTCCGATTATTGGGAGACGATTGTTCTCTGCGATGGGCGACACACTGCGGATTGTTGTTGAGACGGCCAGTGGCGCCGCTGCTATTCCATTGGCGCAATTCGAAAAAACTCTCAAAGCTGCGGCTGTGGCTCACCCGCTTACATTGTTGGCTGTTCGAGCGTATCTGGATGACTTGCTCACTTACGCGAATGAAGTGGTCAATCAACTCGCCAAAAGTACAGTAAATCCCTCTCTCAATGAAACTGCCGAATGGGCGCAGGCGCTGGTCAGACAATGCGAGGGCGCTCTTGACGACCTGGTTTTCCTTGCTGCATCACTGCTGCCGAATACCTCGTCCGAGATGTGCGATTCGACGCTTACCGCAAAAATTCCATCGTTACGCCAACTCGCTAGTGAGGGTCACGGCCA
This sequence comes from uncultured Candidatus Nitrotoga sp., assembly GCA_964589845.1. GTDB lineage: Bacteria > Pseudomonadota > Gammaproteobacteria > Burkholderiales > Gallionellaceae > Nitrotoga. Next base: position 5,938 of record CAZPUT010000002.1, read on the forward strand.
CGCACGAGAGCAGATAGAAACGCTCGAATATCTTGCGCGAAAATCATGCGAGTTTGCGCAGATGGAATATGGTTTCCTGTATAACCATGCACGACGTTTGCTTTCAATCGGGTACAACGTCGGTGAACGTCGATTAGATGCCAGTTATTATGATCTGCTGGCCTCAGAGGCCAGGTTGTGCAACTTTGTAGCGATTGCCCAAGGCGAATTGCCTCAGGAGAGCTGGTTTGCTCTTGGCCGGATGCTTACTACTACCGGAGGGAAGCCGCTTCTATTATCGTGGAGCGGCTCGATGTTCGAGTATCTCATGCCGCTACTGGTGATGCCGACTTACGAAAACACTCTGCTTGATCAGACATGCAAAGCAGCGGTAAATCGGCAAATCGAGTATGGCAACCAACGCGGCGTGCCTTGGGGTATGTCGGAGTCCGGGTACAACGGCGTTGACGTCCATTTAAATTATCAGTACCGAGCGTTTGGCGTACCGGGACTAGGGCTTAAACGCGGCCTCGGTGATGATCTTGTCATTGCGCCATATGCCTCGGTAATGGCCTTGATGGTTGCACCTGAAGCTGCGTGTTCGAACCTTCAGAAGCTCGCCGCCGAAGGTATTGCTGGCAAATTCGGGTTTTACGAAGCGGTCGACTACACGTCATCGCGACTACGGCGCGGTGAAAATCGGGTCGTCGTGCGCTCATTTATGGCTCATCATTTAGGTATGAGCATGCTTTCCCTGGCATATCTTCTGCTGGATCGTCCTATGCAGCGGAGATTTGAATCGGACCCTCTATTTCAGGCGACGATGTTATTGCTTCAGGAACGGATTCCTCAGGCTAAGGTCTTCCATCTGCGCTCCGCCGAGCTTCCTGAAATCCGCGCGGCTGAGGGAGTCGCGGAGATGCCGATACGCATAATTAAAAATCCCAACACGCCGAGTCCAGAGGTTCAATTGCTGTCGAATGGTCGTTATCATGTCATGGTCACGAATGCGGGCGGAGGAAGCAGCCGCTGGAAGGATCTTGCCGTTACTCGCTGGCGCGAAGATAAGACATGTGACAATTGGGGCAGTTTTTGTTATTTGCGTGATGTGTCGAGCGGTGAATTTTGGTCAACTACCCATCAGCCTACACAAAAACCATCGAAGCGATATGAAGTGGTTTTTTCGGAAGGTCGAGTGGAGTTTCGTCGTCGCGACCATGATTTTGATACGCATACCGAGATTACGGTTTCGCCGGAAGATGATATTGAGCTGCGTCGTGTCCGCATCACCAACCGTGCATGGACACGTAAAACTATCGAGATCACTACTTATGCTGAAGTTGTGCTCGCAACGCCAGCGACCGATGCTCAGGCATCGGCCTTCGGCAATCTTTTTGTGCAAACTGAGATATTGCCTGAGCGGCATGCGATCCTCTGTCATCGGCGGCCGCGTTCGCAGAGCGATCAGACTCCGTGGATGTTTCACTTGATGACCGTGCAGGGTGCAGCCGTTGATGCCGCCTCTTATGAGACGGACCGTATGCGATTTGTCGGACGTGGAAACACGGTTGCTGCTCCCCATGCGATGACTGATTCGACGTCACTTTCTGGTAGCGCCGGCTCGGTTTTAGATCCAATCGTGGCGATTCGGCAACGCTTGTCTATTGGTCCCGGCGAATGCGCTACGATCGACATCGTCACCGGAGTCGGCGGTGCTCATCAAGCCGTATTAAATCTGATCGATAAATATCAGGATCCTCGCTTGGCAGATCGCGTTTTCGATCTGGCGCGAACCCACAGCCTTGTGATGTTGCGGCAACTCAATGCGAGCGAGGCTGATGCACAATTATTTTGTCGTCTGGCCGGTTCGGTGCTCTTTGCCAATGCTTCATTGCGCGCCGATACCAGCGTGCTGCGCAACAATCAGCGCGGTCAATCGGGCCTATGGGGGTACGCTATTTCCGGCGACCTCCCAATCGTGCTGCTACAGATTGGCGATCCGGCCAACATTGATTTGGTACGGAAAGTGGTGGCAGCGCATGCATACTGGCGTCTGAAAGGTCTGGCGGTTGATCTGATAATCTGGAATGAGGATCACTCAGGTTATCGACAATTACTGCAAGAACATATAATGGGGCTGATCTCCAGTAGTGTCGAGGCACACATGCTCGATTGCCCGGGAGGCATCTTCGTCCACCGCGGCGAGCAAATTGCTCCAGAGGATCGGATATTGCTGCAAACAGTCGCACGCGCGATCATTGTTGATAGCAACGGCAGTTTGGCGGACCAGGTCACCCGTCGTATCCCTGTGGAATTGCCCGTCGCGCTCACTGGATCGGCGCCGATCCGTCGTTCTGATTCCAGGCAAATGGTTTCGTTGCCGCGCCGACGGCTGCTCTTCGATAATGGTCTCGGTGGGTTCGCTGAGGATGGCCGCGAATATGTTATCACCACCGGACTTGGCCAAATGACTCCTGCACCGTGGTCGAATGTGTTGGCTAACCCGCACTTTGGAACGGTGATTTCAGAAAGCGGTCAAGCCTATACTTGGGGCGAGAATGCGCACGAATTCCGCCTGACACCTTGGCGCAATGATCCGGTGAGCGATGGGGGAGGAGAGGCATTCTATCTCCGCGACGAAGAGAGCGGCTATTACTGGTCGCCAACACCCTTACCAAAATGTGGTCTAACGCCATACATTACTCGGCACGGGTTTGGTTATAGCGTTTTCGAACATAGCGAGGGCGGCATCCATTCGGAGCTATGGATATTCGTTGCATTGGATGCATCAGTTAAATTTACGATGCTGAAAGTTCGTAATGATTCCGGACGGCCACGCCAGCTTTCCGTGACCGGATACACCGAATGGGTGTTGGGCGATCTGCGGGAGAAAACCGGCATGCACGTGATCACCGAGATCGATCCCAAGAGCGGAGCGCTACTCGCGCGCAATCCATATAACAACGATTTCGCAGGCCGGATCGCCTTCTTTGACACCGACGATGCCACGCGTAGTGTGACGGGTGATCGAACCGAGTTCATTGGCCGTAACGGTGGGCTCAAAAACCCGGCTGCGATGGCGTGGGCGGAGCTCTCTGGTCGAGTTGGTCCGGCGCTGGATCCCTGCGGTGCCCTCCGGGTCTCTTTTGAGCTGGATGCAGGTCAGACGCACGAGATTGTTTTCCGTCTCGGCCTTGGTCGTGATGCTGACGATGTCCGAACGCTGGCGCGACGTTTCCGCGGTTCAATCGCGGCGCACAATGCATTAGAAAAAGTGCAGCATTACTGGCAGCGCACTCTGGGTGCCGTTCAGGTGCAAACACCCGACACGTCCATTAATTTACTGACGAACGGTTGGCTCGTATATCAGATTTTGGCTTGCCGTATGTGGGGTCGCAGCGGTTATTATCAGTCCGGTGGGGCCTTTGGCTTCCGTGATCAGTTGCAGGATGCGATGGCGCTCGTCCATGCTGAACCTGTCCTGGTGCGCGAGCACTTGCTTCGTTGTGCAGCGCGTCAATTCATTGAAGGTGACGTCCAGCATTGGTGGCACCCCCCAATGGGCCGTGGCGTGCGCACGCGTTGTTCAGATGACTATCTCTGGCTGCCCTTGGTGACGTGTCGTTACATAACAGCTACCGGCGATAAAGGTGTGCTGGATGAATCCGTACCATTTCTTGAAGGTCGTTTGGTACACGCTGACGAAGATTCATATTACGACTTGCCTGTCCACTCCGAGCAGGCCGCGAGTTTGTACGAGCATTGCGTGCGCGCAATCGTTCATGGCTTGCGATTTGGCGAGCATGGTCTCCCGCTGATGGGTGCCGGAGACTGGAACGACGGAATGAATCTGGTCGGTATCCACGGTAAGGGCGAAAGCATCTGGCTAGCCTTCTTCCTGTATGACGTGCTCATTAAATTTGTCGACGTCGCTGCACAGTATGGCGATACGGCTTTTGTCGATCGCTGCGAAACGGAAGCCGCCCGTCTGCGCCAAAATATAGAGCTGCACGGCTGGGATGGTCAATGGTATCTCCGTGCTTTCTTTGATGATGGCAGCCCGTTGGGTTCTTCTTCCAATCTTGAATGCCGGATTGATTCGATTGCACAAAGCTGGTCCGTGTTGTCCGGAGCAGGCGCCGACGAGCGTCAACGGCAAGCCATGGAAGCGGTGAGCGAGCATTTAGTACGACGGGATGCCGGAATTATTCAACTGCTCGATCCACCTTTCGACCAATCGCCATTGAATCCCGGCTACATCAAAGGCTATGTCCCCGGTGTTCGTGAGAACGGTGGACAGTATACGCATGCGGCAATCTGGGCGACGATGGCGTTCGCCGCATTGGGAGATCGACAGCGTGCGTGGGAACTATTGGCGATGATCAACCCGGTGAACCATGCGCAAACGCCAGAGGCGGTAGCGGTATACAAGACGGAACCGTATGTTGTCGCAGCCGATGTTTATGCCGTCTCGCCACACACCGGCCGAGGCGGATGGACCTGGTATACAGGATCTGCTGGCTGGCTGTATCGATTGATCCTGGAAACACTTCTGGGCTTAACGCTGGAGGTTGACAAGTTGCGTTTCGCACCCTGTCTCCCTGCGGACTGGAAGACGTTCACGGTGAATTACCGCTATCGGGAGACGGAATATCACATCACCATCGTTCAGGCCGACGATACAGACAATGCGCCAGGTGTGACCATCGACGGCGTCGCACAGCACGATTTGGTCATTGCTCTGGTTAACGATTGTGAGCCACACACTGTTGAGGTACGGTTAGGTAGTGTTCTCGCATAAAGCATGCTTGCGGCTTTAATTAATGCGAGCGCCAGACTTCACCCGTACCAAAGTATTGATTAAATATTTTTTTTGGGGTTTTTAAAAATGTAACAGTTTTTATAGAGGTGAACTGATGAAATCCAATGGACAGTTTTTCATGGTGTTGCGCCGTTTGTTGAAATGGATCGGCGGGTTTTTGCTCGCGATAACACTGTTGATCGTTCTGATTATTGCGTTTTTCAATTGGAATTGGTTGCGTGGGCCGATAGAGCGTATGGCCACGGAAAAGACGGGTCGCCAATTGGTAATCAATGGCGATTTGTCAGCTCATCTTGCTTGGCCACGTCCCTCGTTTCGCGCTGAACGTATCACGTTTGCCAATCCGCCATGGGCCAAGGAAAAACAAATGGTTGCAGTCGACGGCATCGAATTCACCATTGATTTGTCAGAGTTGTTAGTGAAAAACGTGGTTTTGCCTGAAGTGCGTCTTGAGCGCCCAATCGTTTTCCTGGAGCAGAGCGCAGACGGCCGGAAGAACTGGTTGCTAGACCATGATCAGAAGGACGAGGATTCACGCATTCATATTGACCATATACTACTTGATCGCGGGCGATTCTCTTACGACGACCCCGTGAAAAAAATCAGTATTCAGTCAGAAATTTCAACGCAAGGTGAGCAACAAGCTAGCACGGCTAAAGCGAGCATTGTTTTCAGTGCCAAGGGGCAATACCAAGGCCTTCCACTCGCGGTGCATGGTACGGGCGGGCCGGTGTTAGCCCTGCGTGATGAAGCAATGCCCTACCCGTTGAAGATCGATGCCACAATAGGAAATACTGCCGCGCAGGCCGATGGAACAATTACCGGCTTGACCAAAATTTCTGCAATCGATCTGAATCTTGTCTTGCGTGGCGATAGTCTCGCAGACCTTTTTCCATTGATTGGCATCGCGCTTCCAGAAACTCCCGCCTATTCTACTAAGGGCCGCCTGATGCACAGCGAGCACAAATGGCGTTATGAAAATTTTGGAGGCAGGATAGGCAAGAGTGATATTGTCGGCACGCTGCAGGTCGATACCGGCGGTAAACGACCATTCATGCAAGGCGAACTGGTTTCCAAATTACTCGATCTGGCTGATTTAGGCCCACTGATCGGCGCCAGACAGGGTAATGCCGCAAAGGTCATAAAGCCATCTGCTTCGCCGTCTGACCAGCCGGTAGTAATCGCAGTCAAGACTCGCGTGTTGCCTGACGAGCCGTTCAAGACTGACCGTTGGAGCACCATAGACGCAGACGTAAAACTGCGCGCAAAGTCCATCCGTCGGGCTAAGGCGCTGCCCATCGAAGATCTGGTAGTCCATCTGAAACTACGGGACTCTGTGCTGACGCTCAATCCGCTTAATTTTGGCTTGGCTGGCGGTGATCTCGTCGCCGCGGTTTCGCTCGATGGACAGCAGGATCCGATCCGGGCGCATGCTAAAGTGCAAGCAAAAAAACTTTTGCTGGGCAAGTTATTTCCGACGGTCGATTTGTCCAAGGCAAGCATCGGCGAGATCAATGGCGCATTCGATATAACCGGGAAGGGCAACTCGGTGGCGCATATGCTGGCAACCTCAAACGGCAAGCTCGGTCTCGTCATCGCAGGGGGTGAGATCAGTAACGAGATGATTGAAATAATCGGTCTAGATTTGTGGGAATGGCTTAGATTCAAGGTGAAGGGTGATCAGCCCACGCAAATCCGTTGCGGCGTCGCCGATTTTAGCGTCAAGAATGGCGTGATGGCGGCCAATGCGCTGGTTCTCGATACGATTGATACCAATATCGGTGGCACTGGTACTATCGATTTTGGCAAGGAAACGCTGGATTTGACGCTAAACCCGCAACCAAAAGATAAAAGCCTGGTTTCATTTCGTGGTCCCATTCATATACGCGGGACTTTAGCCAAGCCTGAGGTGCAGCTCGACAAGGTCAACCTTGCCAAGCGCGGCCTTGGTGCGGTATTGCTCGGCATAGTTAACCCGCTGCTCGCTCTGATCCCCCTTATTGAAACCGGACCAGGTCTGGACAGTGATTGCGGACGGCTTATTCAGAAAGCGCAAAAACCCGTGCCGCATAAGACGGTCGTTGGATCCGGGCACGGGCCTGCGCCTTGATGAACCTGCGGAATTGATAGCACTATCTCAATAAAATCTGAGAAACTTTAGTTCGAAAGGATATTCCACCTTAAGTTACTTCAGACGAGTGACTTATTCCATTTATCTTTCAAAGCGGCAATAACTATGTGGTGCATTCTATGCTCCGTTGCTATTAGCAGATGCAATACACCATTCAATATTTCATTATTGATTGAGAAATGGAATTACCCAAGATAGCTGTGTACCTGCTCATCATTTGACCTTCAATCGAATGCCAGATTGTGGAGGTGATGCGATAGCCGGACACTATCGTGCTTACCAAGCTACCTACCCTTACCTGGATTGAAACGAATGGAATCTGTACTCAATAAAATACTTGCAACTCCCGAGGAGACTGACCCAGCTCTGTTGATTGCACTGGTCGACAGCATTCGGCCTAAGGATCCAAATGTTGGTGAGGTGGCTACGACAAATTTGCGCGCTTTGATCACTTTGCTGAGGATGCACCCTGAATATGCTATAGCCCTGCGCAGTTATGTGTTGGCGCTATTTGAGAAGCGTCGCCACAGCCATCTCTATGCCGATATCGGCATATTATCTAACGAAGGTTTTTTTACTACAGTCTGGAATCGCTTTATCTTTCGTTTATTACCGGAAGAAATACGTGATGATTACCTGAAAGATATGTTCGGTCTCGTGTTCCATATACATACTGATTATCTATGGGTCGACCAGATTCCTGATGAAATATGGATTGAGTTATTGAAATGCATCGATTTAGATGCTCAGCCATATCATCACGGATGGGCAAAAATTCAGGAGGAAATGCTCGATGCAGTCCAGATGCTGTCCTACCGCATTGCGTCCACGGGGCTTGAGCATGAACTGATGCGTCATTATCCTGATATCGAACGCTTCGAATCCCCTTTTTTGGCGCAGAACGTCGAGGTCTGCGATTATTACCTGGCCTACCATGCACATCTCCGGGGAGCCTCCGTATTGCCTGACGACACGCATATCCCCGTGTTGTTGCAGCAATGCGAAGAGGTGCTGGTAAAGGTGCGCAAGCAATCTGCACAAAATGGTGCGAGCATTAGCCTTACATACCACTTGCAGCGCGTGCATCAAATGATCAAGCGGCTGGAAACTTTGCTGGTATTGCTCGACCCGAACGAAACCACGATGCTCAGTTTGGCTTTGCTGCGTGAATTAGTGCGTGAGGAGAATCGCAAGTACAGCTTGCGCGATGTATTTACTCGCGTGACAGATTTAGTGGCATTGCAGGTGACAGAGAATGCGGGGAAAACCGGTGAACATTACGCTGCCGCGACGCGCGGCGAGTATTTCAATATGTTGCGCTCATCCATGGGGGCGGGTTTCATAATTGGATTTATGGCGCTGATCAAGGTCGGGATTGGGAAGATGTTGCTAGCGCCTTTTACCCAGGCTTTTTTCATCAGCATGAATTATGCGTTTGGTTTTTTGCTGATACACGTCATGCATTTTACGGTTGCCACCAAGCAACCAGCAATGACCGCAGCGACGATTGCGGCCACGGTTGATCAAAATGCTGCACTGAATAGTAAAGGCAAGGCGCCGCTTGATGGGGTAGTGCAACTCATCGCCATTGTATGGCGCACCCAAATGATTTCAATTCTTGGCAATGTGATACTCGCGATTCCTACTGGTATGCTAATCGCAGTGATAGGATACATGGCCGGTGCGCCGGTGATGTCGGAGGAGAAAGCCTGGCATACATTGGACGATATCAATCCCTTCTACAGCTTGGCTCTGGTTCACGCCGCAATTGGCGGCGTATGTCTTTTTCTTGCCGGGTTGATCTCTGGATATTACGACAACAAGTGTGCTTACACTCGAATTCCGGCTCGTTTAAAACAATTACACTGGTTGCGCAAATTGTTAGGCGAGCGCCGACTCGACCGTTTTGCGGCTTATATCGGTGACAATCTTGGTGCGCTAATGGGGAATTTTACGTTCGGTATCATGCTCGGTAGCATAGGGATGATAGGCTTCATGCTTGGCCTTCCTTTCATTGATATACGCCACGTCACGTTTTCGTCAGCCAACTTTGCTTTCGCGTTGGTTACGCTTGATTTCATGGTGAGTTGGCAGCTAATAGCGATTTCTCTATTGGGCATCGCGCTGATCGGGTTAGTCAATCTTGCAGTAAGCTTCGGCTTGGCGCTTTACGTCGCGATGAAGGCGCGTCAAGTTCGCTTCAACCGTATTGGCGAATTGTTTCTTATGCTGGGGGAGCGCTTTGTGAGCAACCCACGCGAATTTTTCTTTCCACCCAGGAGGGAAGCTGCGCTACAAAATTCGGCACCATGAACAAATAGCGGTGGGAATCAGCCGTCAATGGTATTGGCATGGACATCACGGGCCGGGCAAGCAAGATTCATATCCCATCCCAGCCAAGGGCATGGTTGTCCTCAAAGATGCACTATGATTAATATTTTGATTACCAATCCAGGATTATATGTTTAAAAATTTGACCATCAAATCGCGCTTGATTTTCACTCTTTCTTTCTTGGTAGCCTTTCTGCTAGGAATCGAAATGCTTGGATTGTTTGGATTGAGCAAAGCGAACGACGGTCTGAAAACCGTTTATGAGGATCGCGTCATTCCGCTCGGACAATTGGAGCATATTGAATCGCTCTTGCACCAAAGCCGTCTCGCCATCGTGGCTGCCTTGGTGACACCTACACCCGAAGTTATTGACAACAACACTGCAACATTCGAAAAAAACGTCAAAGAGATCACCAAGACCTGGGAAGAGTACATGGCGACCTATCTGACTCCAGAGGAGGAAAAGCTGGCTGGTAAATTTGCCGAGGACCGAAAAAAATTCGTCACTGAGGGTCTAATACCAGCAGTAGCCGCTTTGCGTACCAATGAAATCAAAGAAGCGAATAAAATTGTTGTGGAAAAGGTACGTCCCCTCTATGAATTAGTTAAGGAGGACATCAGCGCACTCATTAATCTTCAAATAGAGGTTACTAAACAGGAGTACAGATACCAACAAGACCGCTACGCGACCATTCGCAATATTTTCATCGCCTTGATAATTATTGTCCTGGCACTGGCAGTATTGATCAGCGTCGCGTTCACCCGAGCTGTTTTCAGGCCGCTGGAGAAAGCAGTGGAGATTGCTCGTGGCGTTGCCGCAGGCGATTTTACGCAGCAAATTGAAGTTCGGTCGGTGGATGAAATCGGCCAACTGATGCAAGCCCTGAAAGATATGAACGATAGTCTAGTGAAGGTCATCGGTCAGTTGCGCGACAGCGAAACGCTTATCCGCGCCATAGTGAATAACCTGATTGAGGGCATCATTACAATTAACGAATATGGTGCGATTGGAACCTTCAACTCCTCCGCCGAGCGCATATTCGGCTACACCGAGGCCGAAGTAGTCGAAAAAAATGTTTCCATGCTCATGCCCTCCCCCTACCACGAAGCGCACGACGGTTATCTCGCCCACTACCTGCAGACCGGGGAGAAAAAAATCATCGGTATCGGCCGCGAGGTGGTGGGGCTGCGCAAGGACGGAACAACCTTCCCCATGGAGCTGGCAGTGATCGAAACGCGCCAAGGCGAACGCCGTATATTCACAGGATCCGTTCGCGACATTAGCGAGCGTAAACAGGCTGAGGAACAGAAGGCGCGTCTGATACACGAACTCGACAGCACCCATGAAGAACTAAAAAACTTTGCTTATGTGGTATCTCATGATCTTAAGGCACCGTTGCGCGCCATCAGCGCATTGGCAGGTTGGCTTTCCCATGATTACTCGGACAAGTTTGATGAGGAAGGTAAAGAACATATGCGACTGCTTATTAAAAGGGTATACCGCATGGATAATCTGATTAATGGTATTTTGCAATACTCGCGCGTAGGCCAGGTGAAAGAGAAGATGATTGCGGTGGACCTCGACCAGCTAGTGCGGGAGGTGATTGACCTGCTTTCGCCACCGGCCAATATTGTGGTCACTATTGAAAATACTTTGCCGACCATCATGGTAGAACCGACCCGCATCGAGCAGGTATTTCAAAACTTGCTCTCCAATGCCATCAAATACATGGACAAACCCCAGGGCGAAATTCGCATCGCCTGCAGCTCAGAGGATAAGCAGTGGAAATTTATTATCGCCGACAATGGGCCAGGAATTGAGCTGCGACACTTTGAACGAATCTTCCACTTATTCCAGACCTTGGCGCCGCGGGACAGGGTGGAGGGTTCTGGCGTCGGTCTTTCACTGGTGAAAAAAATTGTGGAAATGTATGGTGGTAAGATATGGTTGGAGTCTAAAGTCGGGGAGGGAAGCACGTTTTTCTTCACGCTACCCAAAACTGTAACTACAGCAAGTTCAAATTAAGGAAAAAGAAAAGCATGAGGATTACCAACAAACCCATTCTTCTGGTGGAAGATGATCAAGTGGACACCATGACAGTTGTCCGCGCTTTAAAAGATATTCACGTAACGAATCCGCTGGTACAGCAGGAAAACGGTGAAGATGCTCTGAATTATTTGCGCGATTCTAATAACGAGAAACCATGCATTATCTTGCTTGATCTGAATATGCCTATCATGAACGGGGTCGAGTTTTTGCAGGTATTGAAGCATGATGACCAATTAAAAGGCATCCCGGTGGTTGTGTTGACCACGTCCGAAGAGCAACAGGACAAGGTGAACAGTTTCAATCTGGGAGTGGCTGGTTATATGGCTAAACCCGTGGATTACCGACAGTTCGTTGAAGTGATGCGTTCCATCGATACCTATTGGACCATCAGTGAGATGCCCTGATGTGGACGTACCACAGGAGAAATTTTGAAATGTTCACAAAATGCTAATTTCCTGATGACAAAACCGCAGATTCGCATACTCATAATCGACGATGACATCGTAGACCGCCTAGCCTGTCGCCGTGCTCTTGCACAATGTCCGGATTACGAATATGTGCTGACAGAAGCCGAAACCGGACGAGAGGGGCTGCAGTTGGCCCATGCGCAAAAGCCGGACTGTATTCTGCTTGACTACCACATGCCGGATTTGAATGGTTTAGAGTTTTTGACCGAGCTGGCCGACGAAATAGGTGAGATTCCAATTCCTGTGATGATGCTGACCGGCGCTGACAGCGCCGCAGTCGCGGTGGAGGCCATGAGGCTTGGCGCACGGGATTACTTGGTCAAGGATGTGGACCGGCAATATCTCGAATTGTTACCCACCATCATCCAGCGCGTGCTGTGCGAGCGGCAGATGCTGACGGAAAAGAAACTGACGGAAGACAAACTGCTCCAGGCCGAAGCTAAATACCGCAGCCTGGTAGAGCAAATCCCGGCAATTACCTATGTCGCCGCGCTGGACGAAGCCAATCGAGTTCTTTACGTCAGCCCACAAATCAAGGTGCTGGATTTTTCTCCGGAACAATGGCTGGAGACTCCAGGAATTCATTTCGCCCAGATTCATCCAGAAGACCAGACGCGCGTGCTGTATGAACTGACAAAGAGCCGCGCCACAGGCGCTTCCCTGCGTTGCGAATATCGCCTTCTTTCCCGCAGCGGGACAGCTTTTTGGTTTCGCGATGAAGCAAGCGTAGTGCAGGATGAGTCGGGACGCTCGCTATTTCTACAGGGTATTCTGGTTGACATCACCGAAAGTAAACAGATAGAAGCTGAACTGCTGCATCACCGCTGGCGTCTTGAGGAACTGGTGGCAAAGCGCACCGAGGAACTTGCGGAGGCGAATAAACATCTGCGCCAGGACATTGTTGAACGCAAGCGTATTCAAGCAGAACTGATAAACGCCAAGGCAGCAGCAGAAAAAGCCAATCTTGCGAAATCGAATTTTCTTTCCAGCATGAGCCATGAATTGCGCACCCCGCTCAATGCCATTCTTGGTTTTGCCCAGTTGATAGAAATCGGCTCTCCTACGCCAACGCCTACCCAGATGGCAAGGCTTAAAGAGATTCTCCATGGAGGATGGTATTTGCTGGAGCTGATAAACGAAATTTTGGATCTCGCGACAATTGAGTCCGGTCATCTCGCGCTGTCCCTGGAATCGGTATCTTTGGCTGAGGTCATATCCGAATGTCAGGCTATGATCGAACCTCAGGCACAGCAACATGGCATTCAGTTGGTTTTTTCCAAGTTTGACAATCCTTTAATTATCAAGGCGGATCGGACTCGATTAAAGCAGGCTTTGATCAACCTGCTATCCAACGCGATTAAATACAATCGCGAGCAGGGAACGGTCGAGGTGAAATGCGTCATGGGCACTTCAGAGTACGTTCGTATCAGCGTTCAGGATACGGGAGATGGATTACCCTCAGAAAAATTGACACAACTTTTCCAGCCATTTAATCGTCTTGGTCAAGAGAAGGGTACCGTCGAAGGGACGGGCATTGGTCTGGCGGTGACCAAGAAACTGATCGAATTGATGGGCGGCTCAATCGGTGTGGAAAGCACCGTCGGAGTGGGTAGCGTATTCTGGTTCGAACTAATCTCAGCTACGGAACCTCAACTGGCCCGCGAAGGATGCAAATCTCAGGAGCTGACTGCAAAAACCTATACTGGCACCCGGCAGTACACCATGCTCTATTTCGAAGATAATCCGATCAATTCGTCATTAATAAAAGAGCTTATCGAGGAGGGTCGTCCAGATATACACTTGTTGATCGCGGGTCAAGGCAACCTGGGTATCGAGCTGGCACGTATTCAGCTACCAGATGTGATTCTGATGGATGTCACCTTGCCTGATATGAACGGTATCGAAGCCATGGAGATTCTTCTCAAAGATCCGCTAACAGTGCACATCCCTATTGTTGCACTGAGCGCCGATGCCATGCCTCATCATATTTTGAAGGGGATGGAAGCAGAATTTTTTCGCTATATCTGCAAGCCCTTCGAACTTAATGAATTTATGTCTGTGATCGACGAGGCACTTGAATTTCGGAAAAGTAGATTAGCCAGTACGAGTAAAACAAAATAAATTGAGGGCTAACTGCCCCAGTATTTTGTAACGCGAGTGGTTTTGGCTTGGGGTGTCGCTTCACTTTAGCACCACCACAAATATCAAGGCAGATAGAGTGATACCCAGTAATAAACAAACATAGATCAGAATTTTTATTCGAACTCTAAAAACTTCGATTGCATTTACTACGCGTGCATTTTGTTCAGCAAGTGACTTGATTAATTTGGCTGATGAGTTCTGTTCAGAATTCAATTCAATTATTTTCGCCTGAAGATGACGAACGCGATTGTCCAAATTTGCGAGTCCTTCAGCATCGAATGAAACAGTCGTTGGTGAACTGTCATCGATAGGATGGCTGTTTGTTTCGGCCTTTGCCGCAGTAAAAAGACGCTTTGCGCCTTTAACCATGCCCGGCGCGGCTTCCAACACATCTTTCCAGGGTATGACCTTCAACGCGCTAATCCAACCTATAGCCAAGACTTTTCCTCCTATTTTTTATATATAACGACACCATCAACCAAGCCACCAGTTACGGAATTGCCTAATAAAATACTCCGGTGCAGGTAACTTCTCCAATTTTTATTAAAAATAGCAATATGTTATTGATGCACAAATCTAAAAAATGTTTCATGCAATTTTTGTATTCCTTCGACGGCCTGAAAGCAGCATTTCGACATGAGAACGCCGGAGCAATAGGGAAGGTATTGATTATTTCTGGCATTGTATGCAATAAAAACTTGATCGTTGCCCTTGCCGAATCTGTTTGATGGTTGTATTGCATGCACGGCAAGCCTCGGTCGCGCGGCCATACACCCAGTAGTGCTGCTGGAAATAGCCAGGCTTGCCATCGCTGCCTACGAAGTCGCGCAGGCTGCTGCCGCCAAGCGCAATGGCTTCCGTCAACGTTTCTTGTATCGTTTGTACCAATCGCGCACAGCGCGGCCGGCTAAGTTTTACGGCTGGTAGTTGCGGACGGATACCCGCGCGGAATAGAGCTTCATTGGCGTAGATGTTGCCGACGCCTACTACTAGATGATGATCCATGATGACCAGCTTGATTGCGGCATTGCGATTGCGTATAGCACGATAAAGATATTCGGCATTAAAGTTATTCTCCAGCGGTTCCACTCCAAGCTTCAACAACAGTGGATGCTGCGCGGGGTCGCCTTCATGCCACAGCACCGCACCAAAACGGCGCGGGTCACGTAGCCGCATAAGCATTCCGTTGGCCAGTATTAAATCGAAGTGATCGTGCTTTTCTGCCGCTATGTCCGCAGACAAAATGCGCAAGCTACCGGACATGCCGAGGTGAAGGATGAGCGTGCCGCTGTCGCATTTGATCAACAAATATTTAGCACGGCGATGCAGCGCGTGAATTATCTGGTTATGCAAGATGGTGGCCAATTGCTTGGGGATAGTCCAGCGCAACTGAGATGTGCGAATGACTACGTCCGCGATACGCTGGCCGACCAAATGCGGCTCAAGTCCACGCAGGGTCGTTTCGACCTCGGGTAGCTCAGGCATACGATTTTTCTCTGTTGATTGTCATTTCATATATACACATGATTTACTATAAATCAATTAGTTATTGAGAGTATACATATTTATTTTGTGGATAAGGTTTCGACTATTTACTGAAAAAATGGTTGTAAATCAGTCACAAATTTAAGCTAAAAGTAATGGCTTAGTAATTTGGCATGTTGACCTTGGGACAAGGAAGGCATTGCCCTTGTCGCCTTATTTTGTGTCAGAACTTCCAGCAACTGCTTTCACGCCTGCCGCTGCAACGTCGACAGTCGTACCAACCACCGCAGCACTGACCTTAACGGTTGTTGCAACCACGGTAACCGCAGCATCAGCGACAGTAACCACCGCGCAACCACTACAGAGAATGCAAATTAGGGCGTGTAGAAGGCAGACACGCATGGGGGTTCTAGGGCTGAGGTATTGAACAAGTGCGGTTACAAAATGGTTATATTAAATTTTACATTACTCAACCTATGAACAGACAGACTTCTCTTCACTTGCGGGAAGAGAGCCGGTTTAATTTCTTCTGCGCCACCACAGAATAGCACCCGCCAGCATTAACAGCATAGGCATGGCAATCAGGAAGCTGCCACTGATGATGGTCAGATGGACTTTGCTCAAGGTAATCGCACCATCTTTCACTGCGCGGGGTTGAGTGGTGATGAGTCTCTCTTCGTTGCCTAGCCAGTTCGTCATGTTGATGCCGAGATCAAGATTGCCGCCGTTACCGGAATAGGCGTTAGCAAGAAACGAACCGCTCCCGACGATAACAATACGTTGTTCACGATCGTTTATGTTGCGTTGCAGGGCTAGCGCAATGGTTACTGGGCCGGGGATGTCACGGGTTTTGTTGAAGTGTGGCTTGCCTTGCGGTATGTCGCGGCTAACCCAGCCACGTGGCGCGGCCTCTACCAGCGTGGTGTGATGCCACGCAGTATTTTCCTCCCAGTCAATGGCGCGTGCAAAGGGGAAGGCCGTGATCAAGTTAAAATTTTGGGTGATGGCATGCGGCGGGTAGCCCGCGCCCAGCGTCCAGGTCGCAGGAATATTCATTTCTTCTGCTGCGGGATCAATCACGATGCCAGGCGTGAGAATTATGTCCAATTTTTCAGACAGACGCTCCAGTCCATGCAATGGTTCGGCATCTACTAGCCAAAGCAGGTTGCCACCCTTGGCGATATAGCGTAGAAGTTTATCAATTTCGCCCTGCATCAGGTCGATTTGCGGCTGCGTAATGATCAACATGCTGGCATTGTTAGGTACGTCTTGTGCCAGTGCTAAATTCAGGCTGTTGAGGCGAAAGCCATTTTGTTTCAGCCGTTGGCCGAATTCGCCGAGATCGTGGTTTGCGATGCCTTCCAGATTGCGTTCACCATGTCCATCAAGATACATGAGCAGCTGATTTTTTGTGTGAGCCATGCGTAATAACACACTGGTAAGCGCTTGTTCGTTCAGCATGGTGAGATGTTCGCGCTTGCCGCCATATTCAACCACCATCTCGCCATTGACATGAATGTTGACCTTGCGCGCTTCCTCCGGTTGCTTCACCGGGTCGATAAAGGCGAGCGAAATATCGGGTTTATAGCGCTGATAGAGGGCGACAAAATCACGGGTTAGCCTGTGCATATCGCCCAAGTTGGCATCCTGACCGGTTACATACATCGTTAGTTTAATTTCACCGTGCAGCTGGTTCAGTACATTTACACTGCTATCTGCCAAACTGTTGCTGGCGTTTTGAGTCATATCCCATTGTGCGGGGCGGTGTGCGGCGAGTTGATACAAAGTGACTATAGCGGCGAGCAGCAGTGCTGTGAAGGCAAGGTTTTTAATGAACAGATTGGGCTGTGGAAATTTCATGTTGGACGGCTATTAGCTATAAGTGCGGTTGTTGTGCAGCCGCCGTATCGTTAGCAACAGAAAGGCGAAACAAAACAGCAGGAAGAACATCAGGTCTGTACTATTCAACAGGCCAATATTGAAGCTTTGAAAATGGCTGGTGGGAGCGAGCGCGCGCCAAGTGTTGTTATTATCCACTGCGCTGATTTCCACCAGCCACAGACCGAAAAATATGGCCAATGCACCGATGGCGGCCACCACAGGTTGTGCGGTGAGCGAGGAAATATACAGACCCAATGCGACGTAGCTGGCGGCAAGCAATATAAGTCCCAGCGCATTGGTGAGAAGAAGGCCTGTGTCTATTTGCGTGCCTGCGGCCAGCGTTAGCACCATCAACAGGCAGCTTGCGATGATGAGCAGCAGAAATAGCATTAGACCGACGAACTTCCCTAACACAATATGAATATCTGAAACCGGTGCGCTCATCAATAGTGTCAGGGTTTGGTTGCGCCGTTCCTCGGCGATCAAGCGCATGGTAAATATTGGTATCAGCATCATCAAAATCAGCGCGATGGTACCAAATAAGGGAGCCGCCACGGCTAATGTGGCACCGGGGGCGTTGGCAAGCTGTGCCAGTTGTGACTGTACTTGTAAAAAGGCATCAAGGCGTGCCAGGAAGAACCAGGCGAGAATAAATTGCAGAGCACCCAAAATCAGCCAGGTTGAAGGGATGACGAACAGGCTGCGGAATTCCTTGTGCGCAATGGTTAAAATCATGATTTTTCGTCTTGAGTGATTTGCATAAATACATCTTCCAGCCGCGTTCGCAGCGGAACGAGTTGCTCCGCTTGCCAGCCATGTTGTGCGGCAAGCGCGAGCAGAGCAGCGCTTGGATTCGTGTTAAGGGTATGCAGAATGCGGAACTGTGTGGCGGAAAGCTGGTCTACTTGCTGTACTTCGGCGATGGCTTGCAATACGGAGAGTGCAGGCGGCGCCAACAGAGTGACGATGAAGCCTGGTTGACTGCCGTATTGCTGCATTTTTGTACTGCTGTCACCGTAAATTAGGCGACCGTGATGCATAATTTCGACGTGGTCGCAAATGCTTTCCACTTCGCCCAGCAGATGGGTAGAAAGGATAACGCTATGCATATTCCCCAGCTCGCGGATCAATTCGCGTATGTCGCGGATCTGAGATGGGTCGAGGCCAACGGTGGGTTCGTCGAGAATGATGACTTCAGGTTGATGAATGATTGCTTGGGCAATGCCGACACGTTGCTGATAGCCCTTGGACAGTGTCCCGATGATTTTTTTTCCACTGTCCTGTAAGCCGCAACGGCGCTTGGTTTCAGTCAAAGCATCCGCAATTTGCGCACGGGATACACGATGTAGCTTGGCCGCGAATATGAGGAAATCATTTACGCTCATTTCCCGGTATAAAGGCGGCGTTTCGGGCAAGAATCCGGTTTTCGCCTTGGCGTTTTGAGGCTGGCGTGTCAAATCGAAGCCGCATATTTCAATTTCTCCCGAATGCGGCAGCAGTGCGCCGGTCAGCATTTGTAGCGTAGTACTTTTGCCGGCCCCGTTGTGCCCAAGCAGGCCAAGCACCTCGCCACGCCGAAGCTCTAAGGATACGCCATGGATGACCTCGCGTTGACCGAAGCGGCGAATCAGGTTGCGTGCGGATAGGGTAATTGGTGCAGTAACTAACATTAGTGCTGATGCAGATTGTATGGAAAGGTGAATATAACCTAATATGTCGCTGTACATCATAATGAAATTATTCAATCATGTCGGGCAACAAAATTAGGGATGTTTCTAAGGAATTTATAGATTGCTTATATTTAAGACACGGATATAAAACGCGGAAAGACTTCGCAGCGATGCATTTGGGCGCTTTTCGAATCTGAGTTACTCTTGGCTTTGACGCAATTCACAGTGACGAGGGCTCAATCAGAGAGCATATGCAATTCCATGAATTTTTTATTTTTTTAAAATACCTACCTATTAAATATGATGAATTTAAAACGTAGCACAGTTATTTTTGCATTGTTGCTGGTTTCTTGTGCGCACGCGTCGCAGCAGGACACGGGGCAAGCTGAGAAACCGGGATTTGAAGTTGAAAAGCAAGCGGAGCTGCCCAAGCAGGAATTGACTGAGCAGGTTCTTTATGAGTATCTGCTGGGTGAAATGGCTCTGCAGCGCGGCCAGCCTGAGTTGGCTGCGCAGCTTTATCTAAATTTGGCTAATTCCACGCGTGATCCGCGCCTGGCACGCTATGCTGCACATTTGGCTTTTGAGACGCGCCAAATGGACAAGGCGATGGCAGCATTCAATCTATGGCTGGAAATTGAGCCAGATTCACTGCTGGCGAAACAGGCTCTGGCCACCCTGCTGATAAGTGGCGGCAAGCTGGATGAAGCACGCCCGCATCTTGTGAGTCTTTTAGCGGCAGCGACGGAGAATGTCGGGAATATTTTTATGCGGATTTCCCCAATGATCGCAAGTTATCCCGATAAAAGTGCCGCATTCAATTTACTTCGTGAATTGGCGCAACCTTATCCACGCGTGGCGGAGGCGCGTTGGGCGCTGGCACAAGTAGCAGAAGCCGCAGGTAAGCACGAGTTAGCCTTAGAAGAAGCCCGGCAGGCATATACCTTGCGCCCGGAATGGGATAGTGCCGTGCTACTCAACGCCAAATTGCTGCAGGGTGCGGCGCCACAGCAGGCATTGACATTGCTGAAAAAATATCTTGAATCTTATCCTGACACCAAGGAGGTGCGTCTGTTCTATGCGCGCGCGCTGCTGGAACAGAAGCAGAATCGAGAGGCACGCGCAGAATTTCAGCGGCTGCTTAACGCATATCCAGATAACGCCGATCTGGCGTTCGCGGTGGGATTGTTGTCGTTAGACATGGGTGAGCTGGATCGTGGTGAGAAAGAGTTGCAGCAGGCCCTCACTAATAGAAAAAAAGATGAAAACGTAGTGTATTACTACCTTGGCCAGTTGAGTGAAGCGAAGAAGCATGATGAAGAGGCAATGCAGAACTACAGTAAAGTAAAAGATGGAGAGTATAACTTTTCCTCGCGCATACGCATGGCTTACCTGACCAACAAATTAGGTAAGCTGGATGAAGCGCGGCAACTCTTGCACAAGACCGTTACGAAGCATAATCAGCAGCGCATACAGCTGGCTATGGTTGAAGCACAGATTCTGCGCGATGCGCAGCAATTTGAATCTGCCTATCAGGTGCTAATGCTAGTGCTGGAAAAGTTACCCAACCAACCAGAAATAATGTATGAGGCAGCGATGCTGGCGGACAAGGCCGGGAAACATGATGTATTTGAGCAAATGATGCGAAAATTAATTGAGATCGAGCCAGGAAACGCACAAGCGCATAACGCGCTGGGCTTTGGTTTGCTGGAGCGCAACGAACGTGTACCAGAGGCGATGAAACTGGTGGAGAAGGCATACCAGCTTGCCCCGGATGACGTCGGCATCATTGATAGCATGGGTTTTGGGTATTATCGCTTGGGCAATTTGCCCAAAAGCTTGGAGTTTCTGCGTCGCGCCTATGCCGCCAATCCAGACCCGGAAATTGCTGCGCATCTCGGCGAAGTACTGTGGGCGCAGGGTGAAAAGGAGCAGGCAAAAAAAATGTGGAGCGATGCACTAAAGGCTAATCCTGAGAGTGCAGTGCTGCAGGTTGTCATTAAGAAATTTACGCCTTGATACATCGGTTATTCCTGTTGTGTCTCTTGTTACTGGCTGGTTGCGCAAGCGCGCCTCCAGCATCCCAGCCTGTTACGCGACCCATGCAGTCGGAACGTGTGTCTTTTGTATTGTCTGGACGGGTCGCCGTAAAACATGACGGAAATCGATCTTTAGCCGGAGTACGCTGGATGCATTATGCTGGGGCAGATGAATTCCTGCTGCTTGCACCATTTGGGCAGACTGTGGCTCGCATTCGTAGCGATATGAGGGGGGCAGTGCTGGATATGCCGTTTAAGCACTACGCAGCACAAGACGCCGACGAATTAACTCAGCAAGTGCTGGGCTGGCGTTTGCCGCTGTCTGGTTTGCGTTATTGGGTGTTGGCGTTGCCAGCGCCCAAGGGTACATTTGACATTGAGCATGATGCTAACGGACAGGTGATACAGCTAAGACAGGATGGCTGGGTGATACGTTATACGCGCTATGCAGTGCAAACACCGGACAGCTTGCCGTTACGTCTTGCCATGCAACGCGATGGACTGGAAATCCAATTGCTGATCGATGAATGGGAAATATAACAAACACTTTAACCTTTCCGGCACCCGCTAAGCTTAATCTTTTTTTGCATGTGGTAGGGCGCAGGAAGGACGGCTATCATCTGCTGCAAACCCTGTTTCGTTTCATTGATTTTAGTGACAAGTTGCATTTCTCTCTACGCAAGAATGGTGTGGTGCGCCGCATCAGTGCGCTTGATGGTGTGCCACAGGAACAGGACTTGTGCGTACGCGCTGCACGTCTGTTGCAAAAGGAATGCGGTTGCAGGTTGGGTGTGGACATCGCGCTGGAGAAACGTATCCCTATGGGCGGTGGTTTGGGCGGCGGTAGTTCGGATGCAGCCACTACGCTCATTGCGCTGAATAACCTATGGGGTTTGGGGTTGTCACGCGAACGGTTGATGGAGATAGGCCTGACTCTGGGTGCGGACGTACCGGTATTTGTGTTCGGTGAAAACGCTTATGCAGAAGGCATAGGCGAGCAATTGCAGGCCTACGATGTGCCGGATGCTTGGTATGTGGTGTTGTTCCCGCCAGTGCAAGTCGCTACGGCAAAGGTATTTGCACACTTGGGTATTGCTAACTTGGAATTGACACAGGATGCGATTTCCCTCAGAATTCGCGGCCTTCCGCTACGGCTACCACACAACGATCTACAGTCGGTGGTGTGTGGCTTATACCCGGAAGTGGCGCGGCATCTTGTTTGGCTTGAGCAATTTGCGCAAGCTCGGATGAGCGGTTCTGGCGCCTGTGTGTTTGCTGAGTTTGTTACCGAGGCAGAGGCGCAAGCAGTCATGGAACATTTGCCGTCAGACATGCGCGGTGTTGTAGCGCGCGGTTTGCCGCGGCATCCACTTCGGGATTTTACCGTAAAGTGAAATGCAAGATTATTGGGGAGTCGCCAAGTGGTAAGGCACCGGATTTTGATTCCGGCATTCGTAGGTTCGATCCCTACCTCCCCAGCCAGTTTGATGGATGTTGTTAGTTGGGGCGCTTGCGCCCGTTTTTATTTAAGGGGAGCATGGTGTCCGACGACAGCTTGATGGTGTTCACCGGCAATGCCAATCCTAAGCTTGCACAAGATGTAGCACAGCACCTTAATATTCAACTTGGGCGAGCCACCGTTGGCCGTTTTTCAGACGGCGAGGTGATGATAGAAATTCTTGACAATGTGCGCGGCAAAGACGTGTTCGTTCTGCAATCAACATGCGCCCCAACCAATGATAGTCTGATGGAAGTGCTGGTAATGGTGGATGCGCTTAAACGCGCTTCCGCTGGACGTATCATTGCCGCGCTACCCTATTTTGGCTATGCCCGGCAGGATCGACGACCGCGTTCCGCGCGCGTGGCGATTACCGCCAAGGTGGTGGCGAACATGCTTACTGGTGTTGGCGTGGATCGCGTTCTAACCATGGATTTGCATTCGGATCAGATACAAGGGTTTTTCGATATTCCTGTGGACAACATATACGCCAGCCCGATTTTGTTGGCAGATGTGCGGAAACATCATTACCAAAATTTGGTGGTGGTTTCGCCAGACGTGGGCGGCGTAGTGCGTGCGCGTGCGTTGGCCAAGCGTCTGGAAGCAGATCTCACCATCATTGACAAGCGTCGCCCCAAACCCAACGTGGCCAAGGTGATGAACATCATTGGTGAAGTGGCAGACCGAACCTGTTTGATCATGGATGACCTGGTAGATACCGGTAATACCTTATGTGAGGCCGCTGATGCTCTGAAAGCCAAGGGTGCGGAGAAGGTGGTGGCGTACTGCACACACCCGGTACTGTCAGGTTCGGCGATTCAGCGCTTAGAAAATTCCGCAATAGATGAACTGGTCGTGACCGACACTATCCCGCTGAGCAATGAGGCTATGGCTTGCAAGCGTATCCGCCAGTTGAGCGTGGCCGAGCTGTTGGCCGAAACAATTCGCCGCATCCATGCGGAAGAGTCCGTCAGCTCATTATTTATGGAATAGTTTTTGTGGCTGTCATGTTGACTGCCACGTAACCTGGAATTGCCTGGTCGCGGGTGATTCCGAATTTGAAGTGGAGAAACAAAATGAAAATCGAACTAAGCGCAATATCCCGCAAGGCGCAAGGAACGGGTGCGAGCCGCCGTCTGCGCAAGACTGGCCGCGTGCCTGGCATCGTGTATGGTGGCGTTGAGCCTACGCTGATTGACCTTGATCACAACAATCTGTATCACAGCCTGCGTAAGGAAGCGTTTCATGCTTCCATTCTGACACTGGATTTGGATGGCAAAAAAGAGCAAGTGCTGTTGCGTGATTTCCAGATGCACCCATTCCGTCAGCAAGTACAACATATCGATTTTCAGCGCGTGGAATCAAATAAGAAGATCCATATGAAAGTGCCATTGCACTTTGTAAATGCCGATATCGCCCCTGGGGTGAAGTTGAATGGAGGTATCATCTCTCACGTGATGAATGATCTGAATATCGCTTGCTTGCCGGCTGACTTGCCCGAATTTATCGAGGTTGATCTGTCCACTCTGGCGCTGAATCATTCCATCCATGTGTCCGACCTCAATCTACCTAAAGGCGTAGAAGCGGCCGGTATCCATATTGGAAATGCCGTAGTGGCCACCGTCCAAGTACCACGTGGCGCGGTTGAAGCAGAAGCATTGGCAGCGGCTGCTGTAGTAGCTGCCGCTCCTGCTGATGCGAAAGCTGCGGCGAAACCTGCGGCGAAATCCAAGTAGTATAAGCATTACAATTAAAAACCCGCCATGCACTTTCTGAGTGTATGGCGGGTTTTTAACATGTCGTGAACGGTTTTTCACATGGTGTGAGCTGAAAATGAGTGAAATCAAGTTAATTGTCGGGCTGGGTAACCCTGGTCGTGAATATGATTTCACCCGGCACAACGCTGGATTCTGGTGGGTGGACACGTTCGCGCGCATGCGCCAATTCACGTTCAAGGCCGAAAGCAAGTTCCACGGTTTGGTTGCGCGCGGTCAGGTGGATGGACGTGAATTATTCCTACTCAAGCCGCAAACCTTTATGAATGTCAGTGGCCGTGCAGTGGGAGCGCTGACACAGTTTCACAAAATCGAACCTCGACACATCTTGGTAGTGCATGATGAACTTGATTTGCCGCCGGGCAGCGTCAAGCTTAAGCTCGGCGGTGGTCACGGCGGACACAACGGCTTGAAGGACATCTTTGCGCATCTTGGCACGCGCGATTTTTGGCGGCTGCGGATCGGCATTGGTCATCCTGGTGAACGTGCGGACGTAGTTAATTATGTGCTGAATGCTCCGCGCCGTGAAGAAGCGGAGTTGATTGAACATGCCATGCAGCGCGCGCTGGATGTGGTTCCCTTGATAGTTGATGGCAAGCTGGAAGCGGCAATGCTGAAGTTGCACAGTAATTAATTTTAAGGAATATTCATGAGTCTGAAATGCGGAATCGTCGGTCTGCCCAATGTGGGCAAGTCCACCTTATTCAATGCGCTCACCAAGGCGGGTATAGCGGCGGACAACTATCCGTTCTGTACGATTGAGCCGAACGTCGGCATTGTGGAAGTTCCGGATGCGCGGATGCAGGCGCTGGCCGATATCGTCAAGCCGCAGAAAATGCAATATGCCATCACAGAATTCGTGGACATCGCCGGGTTGGTCGCTGGGGCATCCAAGGGCGAAGGCTTGGGTAACCAATTCCTCGCCAACATTCGTGAGACCGATGGCATTTTGAATGTGGTGCGCTGTTTCGAGGACGACAACGTCATTCATGTGGCGGGCAAGGTCGACCCGATTTCCGACGTTGAAACGATCGTAACGGAACTGGCACTGGCGGATATGACAACGGTGGAAAAAGCCCAGTTGCGTAATTCCAAGGCTGCACGCTCCGGCGACAAAGAAGCCGCTAAATTTGGTGAGTTGCTGGATCAGGTTGCTGCCCATTTAAACCAAGGCAAACCTGCACGTATGATGAAGCTGGATGCGGCGCAGATCGCCTCACTTAAGCCGCTGTGCCTGCTCACGATTAAGCCTGCCATGTACGTGGCTAATGTGGCTGAAGATGGTTTTAAAAATAATCCATTATTGACTCGGCTGGAAGAGTTTGCCGCTCGTGAAGGTGCTCCGGTAGTGGCAATTTGTGCAGCGCTGGAGTCAGAAATTTCAGAGCTTTCGGATGAGGATAAAATAGAATTTCTGGCCGATGTTGGTTTGGCAGAGCCAGGTTTAAACCGATTGATTCGCGTGGCGTACAAGCTGTTGGGTTTGCAAACCTACTTTACCGCTGGAGTGAAAGAAGTGCGCGCCTGGACGATTCACATAGGCGATACCGCACCGCAGGCTGCGGGTGTCATTCATAATGATTTCGAGCATGGCTTTATTCGCGCCGAAGTGATCAGCTATGAGGATTTCATTGCTTGCAAGGGCGAGGCGGGCGCAAAAGAGAAAGGAAAAATGCGGTTGGAAGGCAAGGATTATTTAGTACAAGATGGCGATGTTATGCACTTCCGCTTCAACGTCTGATTATATTCACACATCCTAACTTATCCTGCTATATCCAAATATTAAAATGTTACTTAATAATCAATATAGAAACTATCTGTTTCTATCCGAGCTGACTTTTTTTGAAATCCAAATACAATCCGGGTACGGATACTGGCTATGAATGCAAACCCGGAAAGAACCCACATGAATATTCTTCGGAGTGGAAGTACGCTACACCAAGTAACTACTGGCTGTTGCACTTCGAACTTGAATCCGCGCCAATTAAAATTAGGTAAAAGGGGAAGTAATTGAGCGTAAGCAGTGACCTTGCTAAACTGTTAATATGAAACATTGATAATATTTTGGAGTAGAGGAAGATGGGTAACGTGGAGCAAGCGCGCTTTAATATGGTGGAGCAACAGATTCGACCTTGGGACGTGCTGGATATGCGTGTACTGGATTTGTTGAGCAAGGTTAAACGCGAACGTTTCGTGCCGCCCGGAAGCCAAAGCATGGCTTTCATGGATATGGAAATTCCACTGGGACATGGAGTTTCAATGTGGCAACCAAAGATGGAAGCGCGCGCATTGCAGGCTTTGAAGCTTGGGCGCAGCGACCGCGTGCTGGAAGTCGGCAGCGGCAGTGGTTACTTGACTGCTTTGCTCTCCCATCTCGCGATGCATGTGACCAGCGTTGAGATCGTGCCGGAGCTGCATGCTTTTGCGGAAAATAATTTGGCGGCGCATCACATCAATAACGTAACTTTAGCGCTGGGCGATGCGGCGCAAGGCTGGCCGGGCTCTTACGATGCAATCGTGCTGACTGGCTCAGTACCAATTTTACCTGAAGCATTCCAGGACAGCTTGAAACCAGGTGGACGTCTGTTTGCTATCGTTGGTGATGCTCCGGCGATGCATGCCAATCTGATTACTTGTGTGGCGCCTGGTATATTCGAGAGAGTCACTCTGTTCGAGACTTGCATTGCGCCACTGCAAAACGCGTTGCAACCTAAGCGTTTTGTTTTTTGATGCGGTTATTTGCCAAAAAAACACTGGCGATAGTTAATCGAGTGCTTTTGTAACTGCCAAAAATCCTTCATTGAAACTGCTCTATCTGGCAATTGAATATCCGGCTACTTGAGCAAGATTGAAGTTTGCAACAATGTCGCTGGAAGTCAGGAGTAATTATGTCTCCCTATTTATACATTGGGATAACACCTGCTGTTTTATGTCGATGCCCAATTTTCGTGCCGCTGTACCCGCTACCGCAATGATGGTTTCATCCATTTCGGTGTTATGCACACCACCTGTAACAGGGATATGTGCAAGAGCGCCGTGAGCTGATTCCATCAGCATGTTGAAATGGCTATCTTGGTCACTGATCAATGAACGCGGGACGATAACTTGAAAATACAGCATGCCGTTACGCATTGTGATGGCGAGCAGATAGAGTTCGTGGCCAATTGCAGCGGCTTCAGGGTCGCGCACTTCGAAACATTGTGTTGAGCTGTTTTGGCTTGCATCGCGCGGGCCCGGTATCTGCTTAGCGATGGCTTCAATAAATGTTTGTGCGATATTCAGCTTGGGTGCCAATGTCGCGTGATATTGCCCTGTGCGGTTTAGAATGAGCGGATTTTCAAGCACTGCGCGCTTAGTGTTACGCAGTGTGAGAACGACGATAATCGTGATGATAATTGTGGCAAGGGTTATTTCAATCATGGTTATAAACTTTAATACAATGAATCGATAGTATAGCCGCCTCTACCATATGTGAATTAGTAAACTAGAGGCGCCCTATAGAGTCGGCCATGCAATAGATTGATTGAATATCTGAAGTTGGGTGAGTTCATATCGGATATAAATCGTCCTAATTACGCCTCACGCTTTTTTCCCTCAAACCACTTGTACAACGTCGGTAGTACTACTAACGTGAGCAAGGTGGAGGTAACCAAGCCGCCGATCACCACGATGGCGAGGGGTCGTTGGACTTCAGATCCTGGCCCTGTAGCGAACAACATGGGGATAAGCCCCAACATCGCTACCGTCGCGGTCATCAGCACGGGGCGAAAGCGCTGCCGGCAACCTTGAATTACGGCTTCCGTCTGAGACATGCCTTTATCCCGCAAGGTGCGGATATAGGATACCAACACCACACCATTTAGCACTGCGATCCCCCACAAAGCGATGAAACCCACTGAGGCTGGCACCGACAAATACTCGCCTGTTAAAAACAGGGACACCACGCCGCCTATCGAGGCGAAAGGCAGCACCATGATAATAAGCGAGGCGTAGCGCAAGGAACCGAATAGCAGGAACAGCAAAAAGAAAATCGCAGCAATGGTCACTGGAACGATGATCATCAAGTGACCCATTGCTCGCTCCATGTTTTGAAACTGACCGCCCCATTCCAGGTAATAACCCTCGGGGAGCTTGATTTTGGCATCTACAGCCAACTGCAGTTCGGCGACGAAACCGCCCAAGTCACGACCCTTAACGTTAACCCCCACCACGATACGACGTTTGGCCTTTTCCCGGCTAATCTGAGCTGGCCCATCCAAAACACTGATGGTGGCCAAATCTTCCAGAGCCACGTGGGCACCATTGGGCGAGATGATGCGCAGACCATGGATCTCCCCCAAACTGTTGCGGAAACGTTCTGGCAAGCGCACTACGGCGCTAAAGCGGCGCTCGCCCTCAAAGATTTCGGTGGTCGTCCGGCCGCCTATAGCCGTTTCGATCACGTCATTGATGTCAGCTACGTTAAGGCCGTGGCGAGCGATGGCTTGACGATCGATATTAATAGACAAATATTGCTGCCCGGCAACCCTTTCCACGCGTAGATCCTGCGCTCCCTTGATTGAGGTCGCCACCTTGGCGATTGCGTCGGCCTTTAGCTTGAGTGTGTCCATGTCATCGCCGAACAATTTGATCGCCACATCGGAGCGCACCCCGGTGACCATTTCATCCACTCGGTCGGAAATCGGCTGGGCCATCACAATCTGCACCCCGGGCAAAGTTCTGACCTTGTCCCGGATGGCATCAGCAATGTCGTCCTGCGTCCATCCCTTTGGCCACTCGTCACGGGGTT
This sequence comes from uncultured Candidatus Nitrotoga sp., assembly GCA_964589845.1. Classification (GTDB taxonomy): domain Bacteria; phylum Pseudomonadota; class Gammaproteobacteria; order Burkholderiales; family Gallionellaceae; genus Nitrotoga. Next base: position 34,997 of record CAZPUT010000002.1, read on the forward strand.
TGAGACTGACTATCGGGGTAGATTCGTTCTGACTCTGCGAGTCGGCGGGACTCTCACCACGACCAACGCCAGAAAAGGCGGATTTCACCCCGGGCACCTGCATCACCATGCGCATCGCCTCCATTTCTATCTTGATGGATTCCTCCAGCGAGATATTGGGCACGCGATTTATGCCGGGCACGATAGAACCTTCCTTCATCTCGGGAATGAACGCCGTGCCGAGCAAAGGTATCAGCAGCAGGGCTCCGACGAACGCGCCTCCCGATACGATGATGGTCTTCCTGCCGTTGGCCAGCGTCCAATCCAACAGCCGCAGATAAGGTTTCTTCATCAGGGCAACCAAGCGGGTATCGTGCTCGTTCTTTCCTATTAACAGGTATGAGCACAGAACCGGGGTCAGGGTGAGTGCCAGAATCAGCGATACGAACAGGGCGATAGCAATGGTGTATGCGAGTGGAGCGAACATTTTGCCTTCCATGCCCTCCAGAGTCATTAGTGGCAGGAATACCAGGATGATGATAGAGATACCAAAAATAACCGGTGTGGCTACTTCCGATGCCGCATCAAGGATTACTTGCATCCGGCTAATATCTTTGCGCTCAGCGAGGCGCTGAAAAGTATTTTCCACCACCACCACCGAACCGTCCACAATCAAACCGGTGGCAATAGCGAGGCCGCCGAGGGACATCAGATTAGCAGACAGACCGTAATGGTTCATCACCATGAAGGTGATCAGTGGGGTCAAGAGCAGGGATGCAACTACGATCAGGGATGAACGTACATCGCCAAGGAACAGAAACAGCACGATGATGACAAGAACCACGCCCTCGAGCAGCACCTTCATCACAGTTTTCAAGGCAGCATCCACCAGCTCGCTGCGGTCGTAGTATGGAATGATTTTGAGGCCGCCGGGGAGCATCCCCTTATCGTTTATTTCTGCGACCCTTTGTTTGACTCGGCTAACAATTTCTTTGGCGTTGCCGGCGCGGATCATCATCACTATCCCGCCCACCGACTCGGTGATGCCATTCTTAAGCAATGCGCCATAGCGCACCTCGTGGCCGATGGTTACTTCAGCCACATCGCGCATGAACACCGGCACGCCACTCTGCTCCTTGAGTACGATCATACGGATATCGTCCAAGGTTTTTATCAGGCCTATGCCGCGAATCAAATATTGCTCAGAGTAATGAGGCAAAACGCCGCCGCCAGAGTTGGCGTTGTTGCGGGCGAGGGCTTGGTATACTTCCTGCAGGGTCACCTTGTAATGCCTCATGCGATCCGGATTCACCAACGCTTGATACTGCTTGACGTAGCCACCTTGGGAATTGATCTCTGCCACGCCAGGAATGCCACGCAGCAGTGGCCGCACCACCCAGTCCTGAGTAATGCGGCGTTTGGTCAGCTCTTCTTGACTGAGCACCCGCTCGCCGTCGTCTGGTTGCTCCAGAGTGTACTGATAAACCTCACCCAATCCGGTAGACAGTGGACCGAGAACAGGTGTCACGTTCTGCGGCATACGCCCGCCTACCTCGATCAGGCGCTCCATTACCAGCTGGCGTGCGAAATAGACATTGGTCGCATCGGTAAACACCAGAGTAATCAGCGATAGCCCCGGTTTATTGAGCGAGCGCATCTCCTCCAATCCCGGCAGGCCAGTCATGGCCATTTCCAACGGCACGGTAACGAAGCGTTCGACTTCCTCGGGTGAACGGCCCAAAGCCTCCGTGGCAATCTGCACTTGTACATTGGTTACGTCTGGAAAGGCATCCACTGACAGCTTCCGCGTCGCGTCCAGTCCGAATGCCACCAAGCATACCGCCACCACGACAAGCACC
>CAZPUT010000003.1:0-36545 GCA_964589845.1 uncultured Candidatus Nitrotoga sp.
GCTTGTTTTCACCCTTGAAGAAAAGAAGGTTTATTTTCTCTGCAATTGACTGAACAAAGATAAACGTAGCTGGCAACCAAAAAGGTCCAATCGTTACGTAATGAGCGTAAGCAAGTCAATATCAATAGACAAGTAATTTTCATCGAACTGCTGGGCGGGAAAAAGCTGCTAATGCTACTTTGATAGTATTTAGCCAATTCAATTGGCTGGTGAAGATGTAATAATTTTAAGTAATAAAAAAGCCAAATTTCTCTGGCTTTTTTATTACTTAAATAAATTTTGTTAAGCTGACTTGCAAGAACCACCAGTTTAAGATTAGCACGTTAACAACAATTTCGGTACCACCCACAATAACGACGATACCGAAATTTTACGCAAAATTCATTCACTATACGGACGGTATAGTTCAAATTTTACAAGTGTACTAAATTCGTTTTAAACCGTAACTGCAACGCAAGCTTGCGTTCCCATATCAACCACTTCATGGAATTCATCTACTATCTTGATACAGATGTCATGTTTTCCTGGTGCGAGCAAGTCCAGACCAACTGTGTAGCCATAGCTACCGTTTAACAAATGTATTCCGGAAAAATGCTTGCCGTCTATAAACAGATGCCCATGCTCATCGTTGTATAAAATAGTTGGCGATTGATAACGGTATGTACCTTCAGGAGCCAACTTCGTGTAACCGGCATTTTGAGGTTGACGAGTGGTATCAACAAAGTTCCCGCCCGGTGTTATTGCGTATTGAAGCCTGATCTTTGCCGGTTTTGTACCTGCTTTGGTATCAGTATTTTCTACGACTGCATTCATTGTTACCGTTGAACCAGTACCCCTTGCATCGTCATCATTAACGAAGTGTTGTTTTGTATAGGTTCTGCTTGGTCTGGCTTCTTCCTTATGGTAACCAAGGCCGGTCTCTATCGGAGCTACGCAATATGGGGCTCCGCTGGCTATACAGCCTCCAGTACCATTCGCTCTGTCTCCCGCCCATGATTCGTTAAAGTCAGTATCGTAAAGGGGTTTGCCATCAATAAATCCAATAGCGGTTTTAAAGTCTGGTGTATATTTGGTGGGCTGTTTACCATGATAACTGGCTTGACCGGAACCGCCTTCTTCTTTTTGCCATTGATCCAAATGATGCTTCCCAATGTTAAACTGCCCTTGGGTTTCATATTGGTATGCAGGAGCTACTACACCACCGCCGGGAGGATAATTGCCTGGTATGCCGAGTTGCGCTCCAGGATGCAGATCGCCAGCTTGTGGATCGGATGCAAACGAACCTGCTGCAGGAAGAAAATTGTATTGAGCGTGTGGGCCGTCATATGCCATGGCAGCCGGGGAACTAATAGCAAGCAGTAGTGCCAGTGAGTTAACTCTGCGCATAATTATTACTCCTCTAAGTAAATAAATAAAATAAACCCACTCGTACCGTCCGCGGGGGCTCTTAGAAACTTCTAACAGCTAGGTTAGGGTATCATAATATTAGGGAGTATTGCAAAAAATATTTATAGTTTTGTGCTATGACTTAATGGCGCTATATTCCCTATTTGACAGGGTTTAAAATGTAGTCGCTATACGCTGCCATTTTTCTTTGATGCGGCTTGAGCACTAGATCTCCGGTTATGTAGGAGATATAGTGCTCAAGCGGACGTATTGTGCTGGGGTGAACCGTGATTCGGCGTAATTGATGAGTGAATCGGGCGGGTGGGTGATTGAGAGAGCTAATTTCATGTTACCTGATTATTTTCAATATCTGCTTCAGGTAAGTCCCCGTAACGCTTTCCGGATTGGCGGCAATGTCTTTTGGCGAGCCTTGAGCAATTATATGTCCGCCTCCCTCGCCGCCTTCAGGTCCGAGGTCTATGATCCAGTCGGCGGTCTTTATTACATCGAGGTTATGTTCGATTACTACTACGGTGTTTCCTTGGTCACGCAGTTTTTGAATGACTTTCAGAAGCAGGGCGATATCATGGAAATGCAGGCCGGTTGTGGGCTCGTCCAAGATGTACAGAGTACGTCCGGTGTCGCGCTTAGAAAGTTCCAGCGACAATTTGATACGCTGTGCTTCGCCGCCGGATAGTGTGGTCGCGCTTTGCCCCAATGTGATGTAGCCGAGCCCCACGTCGAGCATGGTTTGTAGTTTACGTGCGATGATGGGCACCGGCTTGAAAAACTCATGAGCATGTTCCACTGTCATCTGCAAAATCTGGTGGATGTTCCGACCTTTATATTGTATCTCTAGCGTTTCGCGGTTGTAGCGCATGCTATGGCACACGTCGCATGGCACATAGAGGTCAGGCAGGAAATGCATTTCGACTTTGATCACGCCATCGCCTTGGCAGGATTCGCAGCGTCCACCTTTTACATTGAACGAGAATCGCCCCGGGCCATAGCCTCGTTCGCGCGATTGCGGCACTCCGGCGAATAGCTCGCGAATGGGAGTGAACAGGCCGGTGTAGGTGGCGGGGTTGGAACGAGGGGTGCGTCCGATGGGCGACTGATCCACGTTAATGACCTTGTCAAAAAATTCCAGCCCGTGAATTTTGGCGAACGGTGCGGGCTCGGCGTTGCTTCCATATAAGTGTTGTGCGACAGCGTGATACAGCGTGTCGTTGATGAGCGTGGACTTTCCGGAACCGGACACGCCTGTGACGCATACCAGCAGGCCAACAGGTAAATTAAGCGTGACTTGTTTCAGGTTGTTGCCGCATGCGTCTTGAATTTGCAGCATGCGTTCCGGATCGGGGGAGAGATATTTTTTTGGTGTTTCGATGTTACGCCGACCGGAAAGATAATCACCCGTCAGTGAATGCGGGTTGGCACACACTTCTTGCGGCGTGCCTTGCGCGACGATCATGCCCCCATGCTCGCCCGCTCCGGGACCCATGTCTACCACGTGGTCCGCAGCCTGGATTGCATCCGCGTCATGTTCCACTACGATTACACTGTTGCCCATGTCGCGCAGACGTTTTAGCGTGCCCAGCAAACGATCGTTGTCACGCTGATGCAGGCCGATGGAAGGTTCGTCTAATACATACATCACACCGGTCAGGCCGGAGCCAATTTGCGAGGCTAGGCGGATGCGCTGAGATTCGCCACCGGACAAGGTTTCTGCCGAACGATCTAACGACAGATATTCCAGGCCGACGTTGTTGAGAAAGGTCAGGCGGCTGGCGATTTCATGCACGATTCTTTCCGCGATGGCCTGCTTATGACCTGGCAGCTTCACCTGTTGGAAGAAAGTTAGCGCCTGCTTCAAGGGTAATGCACTAAGCTCATAAATGGCATGGTCTGCGATGCGCACATTGCGGGCTTCCAGGCGCAGGCGCGTCCCCTTGCATTCAGGGCAGATGCAGGTGTTGAGATGCTTTGCCAGTTCCTCGCGCACGGTAGGTGACGTGGTTTCCTTGTAACGTCGCTCCAGATTATTGATGATGCCTTCGAATGTATGCTCGCGTAGCGTGGGTTTGCCGCGCTCGTTGAGATAGCTGAAAGGGATTTCTTCCTTGCCGCTACCGTACAAAATAATTTGTTGTATTTTTTCCGGCAGGCTTTCGTATGGACGTTCCAGATCGAAATCGTAATACTTGGCCAAGCTGTCCAGCATCTGGTAATAAAACTGGTTGCGTCGATCCCAGCCTTTGATTGCCCCAGAGCTTAACGACAATTGTGGGAAAGCCACAATCCGTTTTGGATCGAAGAAACTGATGTTGCCTAACCCATCGCATTTCGGGCAGGCACCCATCGGGTTGTTGAACGAGAACAAGCGTGGTTCCAGTTCTGGCAACGAATAACTGCAGATTGGACAGGCAAACTTGGCGGAGAATATATGTTCTTTGCCGCTGTCCATTTCTACCGCCAATGCGCGCCCATCTGCATGGCGCAATGCGGTCTCGAATGATTCCGCCAGGCGCTGCTGGTTGTCTGCGCTGGCTTTCAGTCGATCCACCACAATCTCAACAGTGTGTTTCTTGTTCTTTGCCAGCGTGGGCAGTTTGTCTATCTCATGCACGGTGCCGTTTACGCGTAACCGCATAAAACCTTGCGCACGCAACTCATTAAACAAATCGACTTGTTCGCCCTTGCGCTCAATGACCAATGGAGAAAGAATCATGATGCGCGTGTCTTGCGGCAGTTGCAGCACATGGTCTACCATCTGCCCAACGCTTTGGGCCTGCAACACCAGATCATGCTGCGGGCAATAGGGGTCACCCGCGCGCGCAAACAGCAGGCGCAGGTAGTCGTGAATTTCCGTCACCGTGCCAACGGTGGAACGCGGGTTATGCGAGGTAGCCTTTTGCTCAATGGCGATGGCAGGTGACAAGCCCTCGATCAAGTCCACATCCGGCTTTGCCATTAGTTGCAAAAACTGGCGCGCGTAAGCGGAAAGCGATTCGACATAGCGTCGTTGCCCCTCGGCATACAAAGTGTCAAAGGCGAGGGAAGACTTGCCGGAACCCGACAATCCGGTGATGACTACAAATTGATTGCGCGGCAAATCCAGGCTGATGTTTTTCAGGTTGTGCGTGCGTGCGCCACGTATTTTGATGCTATCCATGCCGGTTACCGTAGGTTGCGCTAAACCTGCTAATATACGCGATTTTTTGCGCTTTCAATACTTCAATATGGAATACACACCTGATTCAATGACGCCACTTGAGCGCCGCGCCAGCATGGGCTTGGCCGGTATTTACGGCTTGCGCATGCTGGGGCTGTTCATCATTCTGCCGGTATTTGCGCTGTACGCCGCCGAACGCCTGCCCGGCGGCGAAAGCCATATCTTGATTGGCATTGCCCTCGGTGCTTACGGCTTGACCCAGGCTGTATTGCAAATCCCAGCTGGCTGGATGTCCGACCATTACGGGCGCAAGCCGGTGATCTATGTTGGCCTGCTTCTGTTCGCTATCGGCAGTTTCATCGCAGCTTCGGCGGACAACATTTATTGGGTCATCGCCGGGCGCGCGATCCAGGGCGCGGGAGCAATCAATGCTGCAGTGATGGCGCTAACAGCCGATCTGACGCGCGAGGAAGTCCGCACCAAAGCGATGGCGATGATAGGCATCACCATTGGTATTACATTTTCGATATCGCTGGTGCTGGCACCAATGTTGTATCAAGCGATAGACGTGCCCGGAATTTTTGCGCTAACCGGCGTATTGGCGCTTCTGGCTATGCTGTTTGTGGCCTTTGTAATTCCAAATCCTGCTATCACGCGCTTTCATTCTGGTTCGGGGGCGAGCAGCAAACGATTTGGAGATGTGCTGCGTAACAAGGATTTGCTGCGACTTGATTTCGGTATTTTTTCCTTGCACGCGATTCTGATGTCGGTATTCATGCAAGTGCCATTCGTGCTGAAAAATAATGGACTGGAGGTTGCGCAACACTGGCAAGTGTATCTGCCGGTCATGTTGCTAGCTCTCATGTTGATGGTGCCGCCCATCATTGTCGCCGAGAAAAAAGCAAAGATGAAGCAGGTGTTTATGGGCGCGATTGGACTGGCAGCGCTAGGGCAATTATCATTGATGCTGACGCAGAACAGTGTATGGGGTGTGATGTTGTCGCTGTTGCTGTTCTTCACCGCATTTAACGTATTGGAGGCGACATTGCCTTCAATGATCAGTAAGATTGCTCCGTTGGCGGCCAAGGGAACGGCGATGGGCGTGTATAGTAGCGTGCAATTTCTCGGTGCATTTTTTGGTGCGATGGCGGGTGGCTTTCTGATGCAATATTTTGGTGGTAATGCTGTGTTTGCATTTGCGGTAGGTTTGCTATTGCTGTGGCTGCTAGTTGCCAGCACCATGCAGCCGCCTGCAGCGGTGCGTACTAAAATGTATCCATTGCCTGAAATGGATGGGCGCGCGGGTGCTGTTTTGCAACAACGCTTGGCGCAATTAAATGGGGTACGCGAAGTAATGGTGGTGCCAGCCGAATGTATGGCTTGTCTTAAAGTGGATATGAGTGGCTTTGATGAAGCCGCGGTAAAAAATTTAGTGAAAGGGGAATGACATGTCGGTAAACAAGGTAATTTTAGTGGGACGGCTGGGCAAAGATCCGGAAACGCGTTACATGCCCAATGGCGAAGCAGTGACCAATGCCACGTTGGCTACCTCAGAAAACTGGAAGGACAAAAGCGGCGAGAAACAGGAAAAAACAGAATGGCATAACCTGACTTTCTACCGTCGCCTGGCAGAAATTGCCGGAGAATTTCTGAAGAAAGGTTCGATGATTTACGTTGAAGGCAAGCTTGCCACGCGCAAATGGCAGGACAAGGAAGGCAAGGATCGCTATACCACCGATATCATTGTTAATGAGATGCAAATGCTATCCAGCAAATCTGGCAGCGGTAATTTTGACATGGTGGATAAACCACCTGCATCATCGTCAGTTGGTGAGCCTGCTACCAATAAACCGGCACCAGCCAAGAGCGGCGGTTTTGATAATTTTGATGATGACATACCGTTCTAGGATATACCTAGTGTAGTATTGTAAACAAACCCAGATATGTTATTTAACTACCTGGGTTTTTTGTTGTTGACATTATTATGGCGTACTGGTTAATGCGGGGTCTGCAGCAGGGGTGTTCAGTTTCTCAGCTTCTTGTTGGCGAACCATTTGCTTGACCTGTTCGCGTTTTTCCAAAGGAACCTTGCTAAATGCCTGGAATTTTTCGCGAGCACGGTTACGCTGTTCGGGCGTTAGTTTGCTCCACTTTTCCAGTCTGTTATGCAGACGTTGTTTCTGAATTGTATTAAGTTGCGGGTAGTGCTTCGTCAAATTGATAAGGCGCTGCTTCTGCAGTGTTTGCAGCGTATTCCATTCCTTAGAGAGCGGAGCCAGTGCCTCTTGTTGCACTGGAGTTAGACTCTCCCATGTCTGCGCCCCAGCTATCGCTGGCAGAAACAAAAGTATAATGACGCTGAATGCGAACAGATGATGGCGTATCAAGTACATGATTTGTATCAGTCAACGTAAAAGTGTATGGGCAAGTCACCAGTCAGAATGGCGATATCTACGTCGGCTGTATCGGATTTCGCAATATGATTCCAATAAGCTGTAGCGCTGAACAGAATAATCGCAACCAGCAAAGTGGTGGCCCACAAGCGTGACTTGTGTTGCGCGCCGAAAGCATGCCAAATGGCATGCCCGGCTCGGGCAAATACAGGCTCCACATAACGTGCAGCATAGCGCGCCATGGCTTGCTCCCGCGCGTGGCGCAGGCGTGTCAGCGTGGGCCGTTCGAGCTGTGCGGCGGAGTGGTTAAGCAATTGCTTGATATTTTCATGGCCCAGTTCATTTTTTTTCATGACAAGTGAACTCCTTTTTTCCTCATAATGGCGGCGAGGCTGTGGGTAGCGCGTGAGCAGTGTGTTTTGACGCTGCCTTCCGAGCAACCCATTATCGCCGCTGTTTCTGTAATATCCATATCCTCCCAGTAACGCAGCAGGAATGCCTCACGTTGACGTGCTGGGAGAATGATTAATGCTTCTTCAATTAGAGCAATAAGTTGGGATTGCTCAAATGATGCATCAGGAGCAAGTCCTTGGCTCTTGTTGTCTTCGTCCTGAAGGCTATCCAGTGGCTCATAATCAGCCTCCTCGTGTTGTGGAATCAGCGATGACATCAGCGAAACCCACCTGGAGCGCACTTTCTGTCTTCGGCAGTGGTCGCGAATAGTATTTTGCAAAATACGCTGAAATAACATGGGGAACTCATTTGCAGGCTTGCTGCCATATTTTGTGGCAAGCTTAAGCATGGAGTCCTGCACGATATCTAGCGCCACATGTTCGTCACGTATTGCGAACAATGCTTGTTTGTAGGCGCGACGTTCGGTTTCAGCGAGAAATCTGGAAAGTTCGTCGTGGCTGGCCAGTTTGAAATGCTCCCTTGAAGGGTGATAACTACTGGGCAACATTGAAAATTCAAGGGTTACCCAAATTCCAAATTCGAGGTGCGAAAAAATAACACGTCGCTACATGTCTTTGATATGCAAGCAGGTATATTTTATAGCAACACCGTAATTGAGGTGTTGTTTTTAGTTTTACAGGTGTCCTACTAAATTAATGAGTGACTCATGCTAACAAATTTCATCATAAATCAATAGATAAATATTAATCCCGTTCTGGCGTGGGGGTTGACCAAAATGCGTCTAACCTTTATCTTGCACGGTTCTTTAATTATTGTTTGCTAAGGTAGTTTGACATGGAATTGACGGGCGCGGAAATAACCATTAGATGTTTGCAGGAAGAGGGGACTGAATATGTGTTCGGGTACCCTGGCGGTGCGGTCTTGCACATTTACGATGCGTTGTTCACTCAGAATCAGGTTAAACATATACTAGTTCGTCACGAGCAGGCTGCAGTTCATGCCGCTGACGGGTACGCCCGTTCCACTGATAAGGTGGGGGTCGCGTTAGTTACTTCTGGCCCCGGGGTGACCAATGCAGTCACTGGCATTGCCACTGCCTATATGGATTCTATCCCTATGGTAATTATCAGTGGCCAAGTGCCGACTTATGCCATTGGCGAAGACGCTTTTCAGGAGGTGGATACTGTTGGCATAACGCGACCTTGCGTGAAGCATAATTTCCTGGTCAAAGACGTTAAGGAAATCGCCAGCACCATTAAGAAGGCATTTTATCTCGCCAAAAGCGGCCGCCCTGGGCCAGTGCTGGTGGATATTCCAAAAGATATATCCAATCAAAAGACGGAGTTCAGCTATCCATCATCGGTGAGCATCCGCTCATATCATCCGGCTCAGCATAGTGACTTGGAGCAGGTCAAGTGTGCCGTGCAGTTGTTGCTGGCAGCTAAACGCCCGATGATTTATGCGGGCGGCGGCGTGATCCTGGCTGATGCGTCTAAGCAATTGACCGAGTTGGTGCGTTTGTTGGGGTTCCCCTGTACCAATACCTTGATGGGTTTAGGTGGCTATCCGGCGACAGACAAGCAATTTGTAGGAATGTTGGGCATGCATGGCACGTACGAGGCAAATATGGGGATGCAGTATTGTGATGTATTGCTGGCCGTGGGAGCACGCTTTGATGATCGTGTAGTTGGCAATGTTAAGCACTTTAATCAGGAAAAGCGCAAGATCATTCACATCGACATTGATCCTTCCTCAATTTCCAAGCGGGTGAAGGTGGATTTGCCTATCGTTGGCGATGTGGCACATGTGCTGGATGATCTGCTGGCAGAATTGCACGGTAGCAAGGAAAAGCCCGATCAGCTGGCGATTGCTCCGTGGTGGGCGCAAATTAAGGAATGGCGCGGCAAGAATAGCTTAGTCTACAAAAATTCGGATGAGATAATTAAGCCGCAGTTCGTGATCGAAAAGTTGTATGAAGTTACCCAGGGTGATGCCTTTATCACCTCCGATGTTGGACAGCATCAGATGTGGGCGGCGCAGTATTACAAATTTGATAAGCCGCGTCGCTGGATTAACTCCGGCGGGCTGGGCACCATGGGCTTCGGTTTGCCCGCTGCAATGGGCGTGCAACTTGCTCATCCAGATGCGAATGTAGCATGCGTTACTGGTGAAGGCAGTATTCAAATGTGTATTCAGGAGCTCTCCACCTGCAAACAATTTCAATTGCCGCTCAAAATTATCATGCTGAATAACCGGTATCTGGGAATGGTGCGACAGTGGCAGCAGTTTTTCCATGGCAATCGGTATGCTGAATCCTATATGGATGCACTGCCCGATTTTGTGAAGCTGGCGGAAGCTTATGGCCATGTTGGTATGCGCATTGAGAAGCCATCGGATGTGGAGCCTGCATTGAAAGAAGCATTTGGGCGTAAGCAACAACTGGTATTCATGGATTTCATAACAGATCAGACTGAAAATGTGTTTCCCATGGTGCAGGGTGGCAAGGGCTTGTCTGAAGTGATTCTGGCGGAGGATTTGTAATGCGGCATATTATTTCCCTGTTGATGGAAAATGAGGCGGGTGCCTTATCGCGTGTTTCTGGATTGTTTTCAGCGCGCGGTTACAACATCGAGTCGCTCACTGTGGCGCCCACAGAAGATGCCACCCTATCGCGCATGACTATCGTAACCAGTGGTTCTGATGAGGTGATCGAGCAGATTTACAAGCAGCTCAACAAGCTGATTGAGGTCGTCGCGGTGATGGACCTGAGCGAAGGTGAACATTTGGAGCGCGAGCTAATGTTGGTGAAAGTGCGTGCGGAGGGTGCAGTGCGCGAGGAGATGAAGCGCATGACGGATATTTTCCGCGGGTGCATTATTGATGTATCTGATAAAACTTACACCATTCAATTAACCGGTACCGGTCACAAGCTGGAAAGCTTCTTGCAAGCTATAGACCGCAGTCTAATATTGGAAACCGTGCGTACCGGCGCGTCCGGCATCGGACGTGGCGATCGAATTTTAAAACTTTAATTTTTTAACTTTATGATTATTTTAAAGAGGCCAACATGAAAGTTTATTACGACAAAGATGCAGACCTGTCACTAATCAAGAGCAAGGAAGTGGCCATTATTGGCTACGGCTCACAAGGGCATGCTCATGCCTTGAATCTAAAGGAATCAGGCGTTAATGTGACCGTCGGCCTGCGTAAGAGTGGCGCTTCCTGGAAAAAAGCTGAAGCGGCTGGGCATAAAGTTATGGAAGTCGCGCCAGCGGTTAAGGGAGCCGATATAGTCATGATGCTATTGCCTGATGAGAATATCCCTGATGTTTATAACACTGAAGTTGCGCCAAACATGAAGGCAAGTGCTACTTTGGCGTTTGCCCACGGCTTTAATATTCATTATAACCAAGTCATCCCACGTGCCGATTTGGATGTAATTATGATAGCGCCAAAAGGCCCGGGTCACACGGTTCGCTCCGAATATTTGAAGGGGGGTGGTGTGCCATCTCTGATTGCTGTATATCAGGACAAGTCCGGCAAGGCCAAAAACATTGCACTTTCTTATGCCGCAGCCATTGGCGGAACCAAGGGAGGAGTGATCGAGACTGATTTCCGTGAAGAAACGGAAACGGATCTGTTTGGCGAGCAGGCCGTGTTGTGTGGTGGTGCCGTGGAACTGGTTAAGGCAGGATTTGAAACGCTGGTAGAAGCGGGCTACGCGCCAGAAATGGCTTATTTCGAATGCCTGCATGAATTGAAGTTAATCGTGGATTTGATGTATGAGGGTGGCATCGCCAATATGAACTATTCCATTTCAAATAATGCAGAATATGGTGAGTACGTCACGGGCCCTAAGATTATTACCGATGACACCAAGGAGGCCATGCGTAACTGTTTGAAGGATATCCAGACTGGTAAATATGCCAAACAGTTCATCCTGGAAGGTCGTACCAACTACCCTGAGATGACTGCGCGTCGGCGTCTTAACGCCAAGCATCCGATCGAAACAGTGGGCGCCCAACTGCGAGCCATGATGCCTTGGATCAGCAAAAATAAGCTGGTTGACCAAAGCAAGAACTAGGGATGATTGGGCTGGGATTGAGAGTTTGAATAATGAGTGCTGGATCGCGCTCAATCCTAAGCTACACGATTCTTGTTCTTCAATCTCTGCATCTAACAATCCACTCTTCTTTTTCCCCTTCTAATGCCTAATTATCCTCATCCAATCATTGCACGCGAGGGTTGGCCATTCTTGGCCATCGCCGTATTCATCGCTAGTTTGGTGTCCTATTTTGGTAGCGGTGCTTGGTCGCTACTGTTTTGGTTATTGGCGCTGTTTGTGCTGCAATTTTTCCGCGATCCGCCGCGTGAAATCCCACAGGATGCAGATGCAGTGTTATCACCTGCTGATGGTCGCATTGTGGCGGTGGAGCGCACGCAGGACCCATATGTGCAGCGCGATGCTATCAAGATCAGCGTATTCATGAATGTATTTAATGTACATTCCAATCGCAGTCCCATAGATGGTTTGGTGAAGCGCATTCAATATTTTCCTGGCAAGTTTGTGAATGCGGACCTGGCTAAGGCTTCATTGGAAAATGAGCGAAATGCCATATGGATTAAAAGGGCTGATGGGCAAGACGTAACCAGTGTGCAGGTAGCTGGATTGATCGCACGCCGTATTCTGTGTTACGTGCAAGAAGGCGATGATTTGGCACGTGGTCAGCGATATGGCTTCATCCGCTTCGGCTCGCGCGTGGACGTGTATTTGCCACTGACCGCTGCCGTAAAAGTGTCAATTGGTGATAAAGTATACGCAACTACTACGATACTGGCGGTTTTGACCAAGAACTAAAGGCTAATATGATAAGAAGCTTTCAAAATCATGAGTGACCTGGATGACAGAAAACCGATGAATCTGCGCAGGCGCAGTATCTACCTGCTTCCCAATTTATTGACTACAGCGGCGCTATTTGCCGGTTTTTATGCCATTGTTCAGGCAATGAATAGCAAGTTTGAATTTGCAGCCGTAGCTATTTTTATTGCTATGGTGTTAGATGGTCTGGATGGTCGAGTGGCGCGACTGACCCGCACTCAAAGCGAATTTGGAGCAGGCTATGATAGCTTGTCCGACATGGTTTCGTTCGGTGTGGCGCCCTCTCTGTTGATGTATGAATGGGCGTTCAAGGACTTAGGTAAATTGGGTTGGTTCGCAGCCTTTATTTATTGCGCTGGCACGGCGTTACGGCTGGCACGTTTCAACGCTAATATTGAAACGGTAGATAAGCGATTTTTCCAAGGTCTGCCCAGTCCTGGAGCTGCCGCGGTGATCGCAGGCTTCGTTTGGGTGATGCTGGACAACCATTTTAGCGGTCAAGAGGCGCGTTGGTATGCTGTCATCCTCACGGTGTTTGCCGGATTGAGTATGGTGAGCAACGTGCGTTACTACAGCTTCAAAGATTTCAATATGCGCAAGAGCGTGCCGTTTATAGTAATTATCCTGGTTGCGTTATTTTTTATACTGATTTCCAGCTATCCGCCCGGAGTGCTGTTTCTGCTTTTTTTGTGCTACGCCCTATCTGGTTATGTGATGTGGCTGCTCGGTTTTCGTAAGAAAACTTCCAATCCCATTACGTAGCGGATCCCAAAAGAGAGTGTGGTGGCGGGAATAAGCATGGCCCACTTTTTTGTTTGGAGTGACACTGGAACTACTGAATTTACGTCCATCGATTATTCAATTTAAGACTTATTCCTCGGTAGAAATACGATAACCCTTCAGTCTCATTTCATATTAGAAGAGGCTGGTTGGGAATTTGAGGTAAGTTTGGTAGAATGCCGAGGCTTTTTGAACTTTAACCAGAGTAGGGAGAGTTACATGTCTAATATCGAACAACGCGTCAAGAAAATCGTTGCTGAACAACTCGGTGTAAACGAGACTGAAGTGAAGAATGAGTCCTCGTTCGTTAATGATCTGGGTGCCGATTCATTGGATACGGTTGAGCTGGTGATGGCGCTGGAAGAAGAGTTCGAGTGTGAAATTCCAGACGAAGACGCTGAAAAAATAACTACGGTGCAACAGGCAATCGATTACGTTAACGATCATCCCAAGTAATTTATTCTTCGCTTTTTCCCCTAAAATAACGGAGTTCGGTTTGGCAAAACGCAGAGTCGTCATTACCGGCTTGGGTATTGTTTCGCCTGTTGGTACAGGAATTGCCCAAGCATGGAAAAATATCGTTGATGGCAAATCAGGTATTACCCGCATCACCCGTTTTGATGCTAGCCTGTTTGCATCGAAAATTGCTGGAGAGGTGAAAGGTTTTGATGTGAACCAATACCTCACTGCCAAGGATGCTCGGCGTATGGATGTATTTATTCATTACGGCTTGGCAGCTGGTATTGATGCAATTAAAGATGCCGGGATCGAGGTAACTGAACAAAACGCCGAACGCATTGGTGTCAATATTGGATCTGGTATCGGCGGTTTGCCGATGATTGAAGATAGTCATAACGACTATCTGGCGGCGGGCCCACGCAAGATTTCACCGTTCTTTATTCCGGGTACGATCATTAATATGATTTCCGGCAATCTGTCCATCATGCATGGCTTTAAAGGACCTAATCTGTCCATGGTGACAGCTTGTTCCACAGCCACTCATTGCATAGGCGAATCTGCCCGGTTGATTGAATATGGTGATGCCGACATTATGATCGCAGGTGGCTCTGAAGGATCAGTTTGTGAGCTTGCGTTAGGAGGATTTTCATCTGCTCGAGCGCTTTCCACGCGCAATGATGATCCTGCTACCGCTAGCCGTCCATGGGACAAAGGACGCGATGGCTTTGTGCTGGGAGAAGGTGCTGGGGTTTTAGTGCTGGAAGAATATGAACATGCCAAAAACCGCGGTGCAAAAATTTACGCTGAAGTAGCGGGTTATGGTATGAGTGCCGATGCATACCACATGACCGCACCGCGCGAGGATGGCGAGGGTGCCGCGCGCTGTATGAATAATGCCTTGCGTAATGCCGGCCTTAATGTGGATCAGGTGGATTACATTAATGCGCATGGCACTTCCACCCCACTAGGCGACTTGGCTGAAACCATGGCAATGAAGCGTTGCCTGGGAGAGCACGCTAAGAAGGTCAAGGTCAGTTCCACCAAGTCCATGACAGGACATTTACTGGGTGCTGCGGGCGGTGTAGAGGCTATATTTTCCGCGCTTGGCATTTACCATCAGATTGCCCCGCCTACCATAAATATTTTCGAGCAGGATGAGGCGTGTGATATGGATTATGTGCCCAATATTGCGCGCAACATGATGATTAATGTCGCCATGTCCAACTCATTTGGCTTTGGCGGCACCAATGCTACATTGGTGTTTCGCAAGGTTTAAAACGCTTGCACGTCTCATGGAGCCACATGCTGATTAATGGCGTGCCGGGAGATCAGGTTAGTATTATTGACCGCGGCTTGCTATATGGAGATGGCATATTTCGCACGCTGCGTGTGCTCGGCGGATGCATACAGTGTTGGCCGCGTCACTATCGCAAGTTGCAACAGGATTGCGTTGCATTGCGCATCACTTGTCCAGAAGAGGCGCTGCTGTTTGAGGAGTTGCGGCGTTTGATTGAACAACAGCCCGATGGCGTGGCCAAAATAATCATCACGCGTGGCGAACAAACGGCTCGCGGCTATGCTCCAGTCGAAAATATGATTCCGACGCGCATCCTGAGTCTCACTCCTCCCCTTGACTGTCCAGATAGAAATTATTCGCACGGTGTCAGGCTCCGAATATGCGATTTACGCTTGGCACATCAACCGAAACTGGCTGGCATTAAGCACCTTAACCGTTTGGAAAATGTTCTCGCTGCTGCGGAATGGAGTGACCCGGACATCGCAGAGGGTCTGTTGCTTGATATTGCTGGCAATGTGATTGAAGGCATACGCAGTAATCTGTTCATGGTACGGAACGGTGAATTGTTTACACCGGATTTGTCGAACTGCGGCGTGGCCGGTATACAACGTGAACGCGTGATAGAGTGGGCTGCCAAGCATGGTGTGCTGTGCTGGGTCAGGCAGTTTGGACTAACGGAATTGCTTGCTGCTGACGAAGTGTTTTTGGTGAACAGTGTGATAGGTTTATGGCCGGTGCGTGAACTGTCAGGCAGAGACTGGAGTCATCATCCGATTTCCATGCAAGTGCAGGAATGGTTGAACCATGCGCACGATTAAGCGCTTGCTGGTCATTGTGTTACTTTTGGCCATGCTGCTGACGATTGCTATTGGCTATTATGTTGTTCGTCCGTTGACCTTTCCCGTGCTTCCCTTGGAATTTTCCCTTAATCAGGGCAGTAGCCTGAAGACTGCGGCGCGGCAGATGCAACAAGCCGGCGCGTTGCCCAACGATTGGATGTTTGTATGGTTAGCGCGCATGCTGGGGAAATCTGCCCAGATACAGGCCGGTAACTATGAGCTGGAAACTGCGGTTACGATGTTGGAATTGTTAGCTATCGTGACAGAAGGGCAGGCCGCCCAGAGTCAATTCAGCATAATTGAAGGTTGGACATTCAATCAATTTCGCGCAGCATTGAATACCAATCCGGCCATTCAGCATGATAGCGCGAGCCTGTCCGAAGCAGAGATTATGCGATGGATCGGCGCAACGGAGGCGCATGCGGAAGGACAGTTTTTCCCCGATACTTATTATTTCGTCAAAGGCACAAGCGACCTCGCCTTGCTTAAGCGCGCCAACAAGACTATGCAAATGCACCTGCAGAAAAGTTGGCAAGAGCGTGCGTCTGACCTGCCTCTTAAGTCGGCCTATGAAGCGTTGATTCTGGCCTCTATCGTGGAAAAAGAAACGGGGCGGGCAAGCGATCGCGGCATGATAGCGGCTGTATTTATCAACCGCCTGCGCAAGGGCATGCTGCTGCAAACTGATCCGACCGTAATTTATGGGTTGGGAGATAATTTCGACGGCAATTTGCGCAAACGCGATTTGTTAGCCGATACGTCATATAACACCTATACCCGCGCAGGCCTGCCACCCACTCCGATTGCACTGCCAGGGCTGGCCTCGATACAGGCGGCTCTTCATCCGGCTACGACCAATGCACTGTATTTCGTGTCGCGCGGAAATGGCAGTTCACAATTTTCAAATTCACTAAATGAACATAACAACGCAGTGAATCGTTATCAAAAATAATTGTGTGGCTAATACTCTCCCCTAAGCCATGTTTTCTCCGCGAACCTAAACGTTCTCCCGATTGCTGTAGCAGACGGCTTCACTTTTTGGCTAACATACACTGGTGCAATCGTATACAATTCCACGCTATTTTAATTGAGCCAAAACCGACCTCGTAATGCTGGAAGTTAGCAATCTTGCTTGTAGTCGCGGAGATCATCTGCTATTTTCTGATCTGAATTTTTCTCTGTCAGCCGGCGAGTTACTACAGGTGCAGGGCGCCAACGGCAGCGGAAAGACCAGCTTGCTGCGTACTTTATGCGGTTTTATGATGCCTGTTGCGGGCGAGATACGTTGGCGCGGGCAGAACATCCGTGAGTTGGGTGATACATTTTATGCAGAGATGATTTATCTCGGCCATTTGAACGCCATCAAGGACGAATTGAATGCGCTGGAGAACTTGCGCATTAGTGCAGGCTTGGCTGGCTGCAAGGTGGATGACAAACAGGTAATCGCGGCGTTACGTCGTATGGGTTTAAGCGGACGGGAAACTTTACCGGTCAAAGTGCTGTCTCAAGGGCAACGTCGGCGCGTGGCATTGGCGCGCTTGTTGCTCAGCAATGCCTCTTTATGGATACTGGATGAACCGCTCACTGCACTGGACGTGGGCGCGGTTGGGCTGATGCAGGAATTGATTGGCGAGCATCTGGTGAGTAACGGCATGGTGATCTACACTACTCATCAGCCACTGGAAGTGGTGGGGGTAGCAACGCGGTGGCTTGCGCTGTCATGAACAAGTTATCGCTGATTGGTTTGTTGAGTCTGGTGATTCGCCGCGATCTGGTGCTGGCCATGCGTCGTCGGGCTGACGTGCTGACTACACTGATTTTTTTCGTCATTGTGGTCAGTCTGTTTCCCTTAGGGGTGGGTCCAGAAATGGATATGTTGCGCAAAATGGCTCCCGGCGTGGTTTGGGTGGCGGCTTTGCTGGCTTCAATGCTGTCACTGGGGCGCATGTTTTCGGCGGATTATCTGGACGGTACTCTGGAGCAGATGATGCTGGTACCGCAGTCGCTGTCGGTACTTGTGTTAGCAAAGATTTTGGCGCACTGGATGGTCTCCGGTTTGCCATTGGTGATTATGGCCCCAGTGCTGGGCATGCAGTTTGATATGTCGGCGCAGGCATTATGGGTATTGATCGCTGCACTGCTTCTTGGCACACCGATACTCAGCATGATAGGTGCGGTCGGTGCTGCGCTGACACTGGGGCTGCGTGGCGGCGGGGCGTTGGTGTCGCTACTGGTGTTGCCGTTGTGCATCCCGGTGTTGATTTTTGGGGCAGGTGCAGTGGAAGCCGTTGTAAGTGGCACAAGTGCAGGCTCTCACTTATCATTGCTAGGCGCGCTACTGTTGATGGCATTGGTATTTACGCCATGGGTTACGGCCCTCGCTCTGCGTATTTCGATGGAATAAAACATATTGTGTATTTTTAATTGAGTAGATATTGGCTATAAACTGGTTTAAATATTCAGCGCCGAGCACCTTTTATGGGGTGGCCGGCAAGATGGTTCCGTGGTTCTCGTGGTCGGCCGCAATCCTATTTGTTGTGGGTCTTTATATTGGTTTATTTGTGGCACCGACAGATATCCAGCAAAGCGAAGCTTATCGCATCATGTTTATACATGTACCTGCTTCTATCCTGTCCATGTTTATCTACTTGGTCATGGCGGGTTATGCCGCGCTAGGGCTGATTTTTAATACGCGTTTGTCTTCCATGATGGCTTCTGCGCTGGCACCTACTGGTGCGCTACTTGCCTTTCTTTCGCTATGGACTGGCGCGTTGTGGGGCAAGCCGATGTGGGGTGCATGGTGGGTGTGGGATGCGCGACTGACTTCCGAACTCATCTTACTATTCCTTTATCTTGGCTTTATCGCCTTGCATGCCTCGATTGATGATCCGCGTCGCGCTGACCGTGCCAGCGCACTGCTCGCAATAATAGGCTCGGTCAATGTCCCTATCATCTATTTTTCAGTGCAATGGTGGAATACCTTGCATCAAGGAGCTACGGTAAAGTTCACCGGCACCAGCATGCATGTGGCTATGCAGCAGGGCATGTTCACCATGATGCTGGCGGTCTGGCTATATGCCATTGCGGTTTCTTTATTACGTGTGCGTTGTATTATTTTAGAGCGTGAATGCAAGGCCCAGTGGGTATCTGAACTCGTGGAGGTTAGGCGATGAACTGGGGTGAATTTTTTGCCATGAAAGGCTATGCTTGGTACATATGGGGCTCGTACGGAATGGCATTGCTGATATTTATCATTGAAATTATGATGGTGCGCCACAGAAAAAAGCTGATCGTGGAGCAATTACACCTGATGCGCAATGCAGAAGATGTCGTAACATAATGTTCTTATGGCAGGTTTGTCAGCGATCCTGATTATTTCGTCAATTCGTGCGAGGATCGCGAAAAATTCTTCGAGTTGGACAAAATGCTTATCTATGCGAACTCATGCGTGGAGTATTCATATTCCTAATGGAACGAAACTTTACAAAACAAACTCAAAGCAATCGAAGTCGTGTTAACTCAAAACCATTCGGACTGAGATAATATTGATATTGGAAGATAAATAACATGAAACCGCGTCAGAAAAAATTTGTATTTATAATTCTTGCTCTCGTTATTTTGGGTGCCGCTGTAGGTTTAGTGGTATATGCACTAAGGGATAATATTAGCTTGTTCTTTACCCCGACTCAGGTGCTTAACAAAGAAGCACCGCAGGGGCGCGGCTTTCGTATGGGCGGATTAGTGGTTATGAACAGTGTCAAGCGTCAGAGCGATGGTTTGACAGTGCATTTCAGCATAACCGACACCGCCAAAAGTATGCCGGTTGTGTACAAAGGTTTCTTGCCCGATCTTTTCAAGGAAGGGAAAGGGGTGGTGGTACACGGCAAGCTTGAGGCTGGAAATGTGTTCCGTGCGGATGAGGTGTTGGCCAAGCATGATGAAAACTACATCGCTCCGGAAGCTGCATATGCTATGAAGCAGGCCGCTAAAGGACAATCTGCAGTGAATGCCGCGTCATCCATTAGCGCACCTACTGCAAAATAGTCCGGTCGGTTCACGGTAGATATTACTGCTCGGGGCTTACAGGGGGAAAGTCCGACAGGCGTGTTAGACGCCTCCTAATTAATGATACTATTGCAAACTTATTTTTTTACTGAGGTTTGATTATGCATAAAATTAAAGCATTATTATTTTCTGGCATGTTTCTTATACCTATGATGTTGTCAACTCAGAATGCATTTTCTGCCGCCGATAATGTGACGACTGTCGTTACAAAACTCATTAAAATAGACAACAAAGTCGGCGATGGCAAAGAAGCCATAGCAGGTAAAACGGTCGACGTGCACTACACGGGCTGGCTTTACAGTGCAACTACACCAAATAACAAAGGTACAAAATTTGATAGCTCTCGCGATCGAGGTGCACACTTTTCTTTTCCATTAGGCGAAGGGCGTGTAATTAAAGGCTGGGATCAAGGAGTTGCTGGTATGAAAATCGGCGGTCAACGCACTCTCGTTATTCCGGCAGACTTGGGTTATGGCGCAAGAGGTGCAGGAAGTGCTATCCCGCCAAATGCAGCTTTGATTTTTGATGTTGAATTGTTCGGCGTGCACTAAGACATAAATGGCTTAGGGGTCTGCCGGATTTCTATCGTAACCAATTGATTAAATTGATGCGCATATTATTCAGGTAAGTGCATTTATCTAAAAAAACAATATATTATGCATATACAAAACTCGAGGTCAGACAGTCTGCTAGATGGTCGATTCAAATTCCGCATTGCCGAACACCATGATTAAGGGAAGTATTGTTGCAATCGTGACCCCAATGCACGAGGACGGCAGTCTGGATTTAATTGCGTTCCGCGCACTGATTGATTTTCATATTATGCAGGGCACGGATGGCATCGTAGTGGTTGGCACCACAGGTGAATCGCCCACCGTGAGTTTAACTGAACACGAGCTGTTGATTCAGGTGGCAGTGGAGCACGCAGCCGGGCGCATACCAGTGATTGCAGGGACAGGCGCGAACTCAACCAAAGAAGCTATCGAATTGGCCGTTTTTTCAAAAAAGGCAGGCGCAGATGCTTCACTGACTGTGGTGCCGTATTACAACAAGCCAACACAGGAAGGTTTGTACCTGCACTTTAAAGCCATTGCCGAGGCTGTGGATATGCCTCATATCCTTTATAACGTGCCGGGACGCACCTGTGTGGACATGCATAACGATACTGTGTTGCGCTTAGCACAGATTCCAAATGTCGTTGGCATCAAGGATGCGAGCGGTGATATCGAGCGCGGGAGTGATCTATTACTGCGGGCACCCAAAGATTTCGCGATATATAGTGGTGATGATGCGAGCGCATTAGCACTGATACTGCTGGGCGCACATGGTACGATTTCTGTTACGGCCAACGTGGCGCCCAGGTTAATGCATGAGATGTGCTTAGCTGCCTTGAACGGTGAAGTGCTCAAGGCGCGCGAGATCAATTTCCGCTTGCTTGGGTTGCACCGCCATCTGTTTATTGAGGCCAACCCTATACCGGTAAAATGGGCTGTGTCGTCTATGGGAAAAATGAAGAATGTACTGCGCCTGCCGCTTACGCCACTGACTTTAGCCTCCAAAGATATAGTGGAGAGTGCGATGCGTCATGCAGGAGCATTCGATTAGTTTAATTCAGACCGAGTACCAGTTCAATCCCTCGCCATAGTGGGAGAAATGACGGAACACGGATTCCGCCTGCTACTGCTGCGTATCCAAAATGTCAGAGTATTTTTAAATTATGCAATGCTCAAAAATAAATAATTCCAGGGATGGCATGAGAACACTATATTTAACTGCATTATTTTTTTCATTATTGATTTTGGCTGGATGTACTGCCATTGGCCTTGAAAACAAGCGTGTCGATTATAAATCTGCCGCAAACAAGACGCCGACCCTGGAAGTCCCACCTGACCTGACCACCCCTGAAATTAGAAATCAACATACCATACCGGGCAGTGACGGCAAGGTCGTGGCAAATTTTTCTGATTTTGTTAAGGGAGGTCAAGTAGCGCAATCTAGTGGTGACACCTCTGTATTGCCGGAAGTTAAGAATGTGCGTTTAGAACGTAATGGCACTCAGCGTTGGCTAGTCGTGGGTGGCAAAGTAGAGAATGTGTGGCCCCTGGTTAAAGAATTTTGGCAGGAACAAGGTTTCATCGTCAAATCCGACAATCCTGCGGCTGGCCTCATCGAAACTGAATGGACGGAAAGGCGCGCCAAAATCGAGAAAACTGGGATAAGTAAAGTGCTTGGCAAGATATTCGATAAGCTTCATTCGTCTGGCGAACAGGATATGTATCGCACTCGATTTGAGCGTAGCAAGGATGGCAGTAGCTCAGAAATTTATATTAGTCATCGTGGCATGGAAGAAGTGCTGGATGTGGATAAGAACGGCTATAAATGGAGGCAGCGTCCGAATGATCCGGAGCTGGAAGCCAGCATGTTGCAGTTATTGATGATCAAGTTGGGTGGTGGCACTGAAAATCAGGTTCAGGCAGGGCAAATACCTAAGTCGCAAGAGGCCGTCGCTAGATCGTCATTGGGAGCGGCTACTATGCCGAAACTACAAGAGATTAACGGCAACAAAATCATTATGCTGAGCGAGCCATTTGACAAAAGCTGGCGCAAGGTAGGATTGGCCCTAGATCAGGCGGGCATCGAGGTGCAGGATAAGGATAGGGTCAGCGGCATATACTTTGTCAGTGCGAGCAAGGATATAGCGATGAAAAAAAGCTGGGTCAATGACTTGATGTTCTGGCGTAATGATAGCGATCGAAAATCTACTAAAAATTCGGTCGAAGGAGCTGCACGTTATAAGGTGACCGTGCGTGAGAATAACGCTGGCTGTGAAGTCAGTGCACTCAATGGAGATGGTGGCAAGGACCAAGCCACGCAGCGTATTATGGAGCTATTGTATAAACAGTTGATCAAGTAGCGTCCGCCCTCTATTTATGCGCTTTGCTTCACTTGGTAGCGGCAGCGAAGGTAATGCACTGGTAGTGCAAGTTGGTAAAACCTGTGTATTAATGGACTGCGGCTTTCCACTAACTGATACCTGCATGCGTCTGGCGCGTCTTGGCTTGGCTCCTGATTGTCTTAACGGTATCGTGGTGACGCATGAACATGGCGACCACATTGCCGGGGTGGCGCGGCTGGCAAATAAGTATTCGATTCCGATATGGCTGACGCACGGTACATTTCGTGCACAATTCAAATTTCTAGGCAAGACACCCAAGCTGACAAAAATAGACTCTCACCATCCCTTCGCCATCGATGGGCTTTTGGTGCAGCCTTTCCCCGTGCCGCATGATGCGGCGGAACCAGTACAGTATATGTTCAGCGATGGTGTGAAACGGCTGGGAGTGTTGACCGATATTGGTTGTTCAACACCTCATGTTGAGGCCACACTAAGTGGCTGTGATGCGTTGGTGCTGGAATGTAACCATGATGCTGCCCTGTTGGCCAACAGTGATTACCCATTAAGTCTTAAGCAACGTGTCGGTGGACGATTCGGCCATCTGAATAATGCGGACGCGGCAGCGCTGTTGGCACGGTTGGACTGTAGCCGTTTGCAGCACATTGTGGCTGCTCATCTAAGCCGTAAAAATAACACACCTGAACTGGCGGTAAATGCGTTAAGCACAGCGCTTAATTGCAACCCAGAATGGGTTGCGGTGGCCACACAAGACGAAGGACTTGCCTGGCGAGAAATTGTCTAGAAGTGAGTTATAAAAAAATAAAGCCGACTTTATATCGGCTTTATTTTGTACAAGAAAAAAATTACTTCTTCATTGCATCCTTAGCAGCGCCATGAGCGGCATCAGCAGCAGTAGCGGCAGTGCCAGCAGCAGTAGCAGCAGTACCAGCGGCTTCTGCAGCGCTACCGGCGGCTTCTGCAGCGCTACCGGCGGCAGTGGCAGCAGCAACAACAGGTGCAGGTGCAGGTGTTACAACAACTGGAGCCTCAACTGCAGGTGCCTTAGGCTTTTCGCCACAAGCAGTCAGGGACAATGCCAACAGGGCAGCAACTAGAGCAAAACTTTTCATTTGTTTTTCCTTCACAATAATTAAAGTTACATACAAAAAACCGGGAAATCTCAGTCCGCTACGACGCTAAATTACAGCGAAGACGCGTCATTCTATACCATTGGATAGAATTATTCTAGCAAATAATGATAGTTATCATGATTTTTCAAATTCAATGCAGTGGCGAAACTTTAGGTAGAAGCCACCATTCGCATTTTATCAAATTGAGACTTGAGGAACATGAGGTACAACTCAACTTTAGACACCAGCGCCCAGCCTTGAGTTACTCGAACTGCGATAGAGGTGACCCTGAAAGTTCGGCCATTCCATTAAGTGATAATCTTGTTCAACCAAGGTCGTGCAGAGCACGATCAACAGAGGCGCCCTGAAGACTTTGAAATTCATTTCCGACCGACGAGGTAATGACCAAGCTGTTTTACCTGGTACTGAGAATCATCAGCAAAAAGTGAATAATGCCGACCGAGGCTGGAAAGTCGCTCTGAGCCGCCTTGCCATCCAGTTCGATGATCGGATTTTACTGAGTTAATCGACACCCAGTTTACACAAAATCCTGGATACTCCGGTTACACAGAAAAAGATGATCCACAACCACAGGTAGAAGTAGCTCCTGGGTTCTTGATTACGAATTGCGAACCTTCTAACCCATCCTGATAATCAATTTCTGCGCCCACTAGATATTGGAAGCTCATCGGGTCGATTAACAACTGCACGCCATTTTTATTCAGTACGGTGTCATCTTCATTGGTCACTTCATCTAAAGTAAAACCATATTGGAAGCCGGAACAGCCGCCACCGCTTACGGCAATGCGCAACTTCAAGTTGGCGTTATCTTCTTCTTCAATCATTTCTTTAACCTTATTGGCTGCACTGTCGGTAAACACCAATGGGTCTTGCATTTCGGTTACTACGTTCATGACTACCTCCGTAAATTAGTTAACTACTCATTTCGCACTATTTAGCTCGAATACCATCACTTATTTGTCATAGCATTACCCAAGCAGCTTTAGAATAGGAATCAATATCTAACCAATTTATGATACTTGAAATTAAGTTGATATGCTACATTTAGCCTAGTCCAATGTGGCATGAGCCTGAAGCAAAAAAACTGAGGTTGAATTGAAGAAGTGGGTTGATCATCGCAAAGATATTGATCAATATATCGCCATTTCCGACCCAACCCTGGGCTATGCGCTTCGCCAAGTGGTACCGGATGCATAGTCTTCCAGCACAATTCCAGCTTCTAATAGCTCCTTACGGATGCGGTCGGATTCAGCGAAATTTTTGGATTGTTTGGCGGCAGTTCGTTCGGCAATTAGAGCTTGGACACTCTTAGTAAGGCCCGGTGGAGTAAAGTCGATTGTACCTAGTCCCGTGGTGCCTGTAAGGCCTGTAACTGAAACACTCACATTGACACGATGTCGTCCTTGCAGATAAGCGTCAGGATTCCACTGCAACAAGCCAAGCACTGCACCTAACATTTTAAGTTTCTTTGCCGCTTCTACCGATTGGCTGCGATTCACCTCATTTGCCAGGTCGAACAGGACTGCCATCGCTTCAGGTGTGTTGAAATCATCGTCCATTGCCGTTTTAAAACGTTGTGAGTAAGGCTCGTTCCAATCGATTGAACTCGTTTCGATAGGCACAGCAATTTTTCCTAATGCAGTGTACAGGCGGCTCAATGACTGTTTGGCATCGTCCAGATGCGCATCGGAATAATTCAGCTGGCTGCGGTAGTGCGCACGCAGGATAAAGAAGCGCACGACTTCCGCATCATATTTATTCAACACCTCGCGGATGGTGAAAAAATTACCGAGGCTTTTCGACATTTTCTCGTTGTCTACGCGCACGAAGCCATTGTGCATCCAGACATTCACATACTTGCACTGATGCGCGCCCTCACTTTGAGCAATCTCATTTTCGTGGTGCGGGAATTGCAAGTCGGCACCCCCACCGTGAATGTCGAAATGTTTACCCAGAGTTGCCAGGCTCATCGCCGAACATTCAATATGCCAACCAGGCCGCCCTTTTCCCCACGGAGAATCCAATTTCACTTCGTCGGGCTCACTATCTTTGGCATGTTTCCACAGTACGAAATCGAGCGGATCAAGCTTGCCATCATTCACCTCCACACGCTCGCCGGCACGCAAGTCCGCCAGAGTTTTGCCAGATAATTTGCCGTAATTGGCAAACTTGCGCACTGCATAATTCATGTCTCCATCAGCGGCTTGATAGGCTAATCCATTAGCTTCCAGCTTGGCAATCATGTCCAGCATTTGCGGTATGTATTGAGTGGCTCTTGGTTCAAAATCCGGTGGCAGGATACCTAGCGCACGTTCATCCTCATGCATCGCATCAATGAAACGCTGCGTGAGCACATGGATCGATTCATCATTCTCCACCGCACGCTTGATAATTTTATCGTCAATGTCAGTGATATTACGCACATAGGTTACGTCCAGCCCACTCGCCTTAAGCCAGCGATATACCATGTCAAATACCACCATCACCCGCGCATGACCGAGATGGCAATAGTCATACACCGTCATGCCGCATACATACATTCGAACCTTGCCGGGTTCGATGGGAATAAAGTCTTGCTTGTCGCGGGTGAGAGTATTGTAAATTTTCAGCATCAAAAACCTTTAGAGCAAACTTTTCTTAACTATCTTCGCACCAGCAGCACCGGCATGGATGCGGTACGGGTTACATCTTCTGCCACACTACCTATCAGAAAATGCGCAATACCCTTGCGACCGTGCGTGCCCATTACCAGTATGCCTGTATGCCATTTTCGAGCCTCTTTTGATATGAGGCTGCCGTCTACCGCCACTACGATACGTTCATACATGGGTATCTCCTGCTTGACTTTAGTCCTTTGTCCACGAATCTTTGAGGGTCACGGTACGATTGAATGTCAGCTTTCCACCGGGTTGGTGCTCATGCCGATCGGTGCAGAAATATCCGAGGCGTTCAAACTGGTAATGTGTTTCAGGTGCCGTGTCGCGCACGATAGGCTCGACCCAGCCCTGCACCACGGTCAACGATGCTGGGTTGATGAATTCACAGAAATCGCGCGCCTTGTCGTTGTCTGGCTCCGGCACGGTGAACAGGCGGTCATACAAACGAATCTCCGCAGGCAGGGCATGTTCAGCGGACAGCCAGTGGATCACGCCCTTCACCTTGCGCCCCACCGGATTCTTGCCCAGCGTATCTTGATCAATGGAACAGCGAAGTTCGATTATGTTACCGGCAACATCTTTTACGACTTCATCACAGCGCATCACATAACTGTAACGCAAGCGCACTTCACCACCGGGTGTCAAACGCTGCCAGCCAGTAGGCGGGTTCTCGGTAAAGTCGTCGACCTCAATCCAAATTTCCTTGCCGAAAGGCACCATGCGACTACCGAATTCTGGATGTTCCGGATGGAAGCCAGCTTCGCGTGATTGACTTTCGCCCGCCACAAAATTGCTAATGATGACCTTCAACGGTTTTACCACCGCCATCACACGTGCCGCACGTGCTTCCAAATCTTCGCGGATGCAGGCCTCCAGCACAGACATGTCAACCACATTTTCGCTCTTTGAAATACCGATCCTGCGAGTAAATTCGCGAATGCCTTGTGGTGTATATCCGCGTCTGCGCATACCGATAATGGTCGGCATACGTGGATCATCCCAGCCGGATACATGTTGCGCGGTAACAAGTTGCAATAGCTTGCGCTTGCTGGTTATGGTGTAGCGCAATTCCAGGCGTGAGAATTCAATTTGTCGTGGGTGAGCCGGTATAGCCAACTGATCAAGCACCCAGTCATATAAGGGCCGGTGGTCTTCAAATTCCAGCGTACATAGAGAATGAGTAATGCCTTCCAGCGCATCGGAAATACAGTGAGTGTAATCATACATCGGGTAGATGCACCAAGCATCACCAGTCCGAATATGATGAGCGCGACGAATGCGGTAAATCGCCGGGTCGCGCAAGTTGATATTGCCAGAAGCCATGTCGATTTTAGCGCGCAGTACCTTGGCGCCATCGACAAATTCACCTGCGCGCATGCGCTGAAACAGATCAAGGTTTTCAGCTACAGAGCGCTCGCGGTACGGACTGGGTTTACCCGGATGAGTGAGTGTGCCGCGATACTCGCGCATTTCCTCAGCACTGAGATCATCCACGTAAGCCTTGCCCTGCTTGATCAACTCGACTGCATAGCCGTAAAGCTGTTCGAAGTAATCAGATGCCCATCGCACCTCACCCTGCCATTGAAAGCCCAACCATTGAACGTCCTCCTGAATAGCGCGTGCATATTCCTCGCTTTCCTTTTCCGGATTAGTGTCGTCAAAGCGCAGATTGCAGTGGCCCTGATAGTCGAGTGCCAAACCAAAATTCAGGCAAATAGACTTGGCATGGCCAATATGCAGATATCCATTCGGCTCCGGTGGGAAGCGTGTGACAATATCTGCATGCTTACCACTCGCCAGATCGGCCTCAATAATATTGCGGATGAAGTGGGGGACGGGTACTTGTGTGTGGCTGCTCATTATTTCGACGGTTCTTTCAAGGCAAGAGCAATGATTTTACCCGAAAATCTCCTTGCTCAAACAGATGAAGCACGGATGACCTTGTCAGCTGATACGAGAAGCTGTGAAAAAAATGGGCAGATTTGATAGAATCTGGTTCCCTTGGGTAACCCATTTATTCTGAATGTTTCATAAATTTCGCGTAATGATCACGCAGAATTGACTGATAGGGAAGTTTTGGTAAAAACGTGGCGTAATTATTTATACGCCCAAGCGAACAAAATATTTCATATCAATCATAAAAATCATTTCGGAAAAGTACTACATAATGAACAATTTCAACCGTTTTGGCCGCCAAGCTGCACTATACGGAGGCGCGCTGTTACTGTGCTTCAGCCTCACCGTAGGCGCGGATGAAATTCAGGATATCAATAAACTGTTCAAGCAGAATCAGCATGCGCAGGCACTGAAGCGGATTGACACCTACCTCACCAACAAGCCTAACGATGCTCAGGCACGCTTCCTGAAAGGGCTAATCCTTACTACTCAGCTCAAAACCAATGACGCTATCGAAATATTTTTGTCTCTGACTGAGGATTACCCGGAACTGCCGGAGCCATACAACAACCTCGCCGTTCTATATGCTGGGCAAGGCCAATATGACAAGGCCAAGGTCGCACTAGAAAGGGCGATCCACAACCATCCAAACTATGCCACCGCACAGGAAAATTTGGGCGATATCTACGCTAAAATGGCAAGCCAGGCTTATGAGCGCACGCTACAACTGGACCGGAACAATACCGCCACTCAGACCAAGCTTGCTCTCATTAAAGACCTGTTTTCCAAGAATAAACCCAGTGCCGCCACTGCAAGTGCAGCCAAGCTTCAAGCAGCTGTTCCCGGGGCAGTTCCTGTACTATCTAAAGTAGTCACCGCCGTGTCCGAACCTGCCTCGTCCACTAAGCCCGCAATTGTTAAAAAGCTAGCTGACTACAATGGCAATGGCGCTGAAGTGCTAAAGACATTTCATGAATGGGTCGAAGTATGGTCGTCCCAAAATGTCATAAATTATTTAGATTTCTATGCCATAGATTTTAAGACCCCGAACGGCGAAAGCCGCGACCAGTGGGAAAAAGAAAGCAAGATACGTATCAGCGCGCCCAAATATATCGAAATCAATATCAGCAATGAAAAGGTCAGCTTCTCGGATGAGAGCCATGCCACCATTACCTTTCATCAGTCCTATCGCTCCGACTACCTAAACACATCCTTTGACAAAATCATGCGTCTGGTAAAATTAAACAATAAATGGCGAATCCAAGAAGAGCGTGCCGCAAAATAATTTAACATGTTCCTCATGCCGCTATATATCAGAAGCATGTAATGAATAGCATAATGAAACTCAAACTATGTCATCTTCCCTGCTGCTCAGTCGCGTGCGATGCTGCACCGTACCAGCTGGCACTCTTTCCAACCTTCAACTATAAATGGAAAATCTAGCATGGTTAAAGTTAAGCTACATACCAATTATGGAATAATTACTCTCGAACTGGATGCCGAAAAAGCGCCCGTCACGGTAAAAAATTTCCTTGAATATGTTAACAGCGGTTTTTACTACAAGACCTTATTCCACCGCGTGATCGATGGATTCGTAATTCAGGGCGGCGGCTATAACTACTCGTTGGGAACCGTTTCGATGAGCAGCATTTCAAAAATGTCACCAAAATCCACCAATGCGTCAATAAAAAATGAGGCTGCAAATGGCCTGAAAAACGACAAATATACTGTCGCCATGGCGCGCTCATCCGCCCCTCACTCCGCGACATCTCAATTTTTCATTAATTTGAAGGATAATAATTCCCTGAATTACACTGCACCCGATAAGCAAGGCTATGGCTATTGCGTGTTTGGCAAGGTAGTGGTGGGCACTGAAGTTGTGGATGCTATCAGCAAGGTAGCGGCCGGCAGTCGCTACGGACTCGAAAATGTTCCATTAGAAGATGTCGTCCTCAAAAAAGCGGAAGAAGTGCAATGATGGAAAACAGTGGCCGGGAGCTTGTCAGTTCTAAAAATAGAAGCCTGTAGTATTAAAGCAAAATCATGGGCAACAATCTTTAAGTTGCATGAAAATTAACCACAAGGGGTTAAGTGCTGCAACCGCTTTCATATCATTTACGAGGAAATCATATAATGAAACTTCAACAAATATTTGCTACCTTGCTGCTCAGCTGCTTGCTATTGTGCACAGCACAAGCTGCCCCCATTTCTCAACAACATTCAGCACAAAAAGGAAAAATTAGCATGATCAAACTGCATACTAACCACGGCAATATCACCATCGAACTGGATGCTGAAAAAGCGCCTATCACCGTAAAAAATTTCCTCGACTACGTGAACAGCGGATTTTATGACAATACGCTGTTCCATCGCGTAATCGATGGCTTCATGATCCAAGGCGGCGGCTTCGACCTCGGCATGAAAGAAAAATCCACCAAGGCGACCATTCGAAACGAGGCAGCTAATGGCTTGACGAACGATAAATATACAATCGCCATGGCTCGTACCTCCGATCCGCACTCTGCCACAGCGCAGTTTTTCATTAACTTAAAGGACAACATGTTTCTCGACTACACTGCGCCCAATAGCCAGGGCTATGGTTATTGCGTATTCGGGAAAGTGGTGTCAGGCACAGAAGTGCTGGATGCTATTCGCAAAGTTAAGACAGGCAATAAATCGGGGCATCAGGACGTGCCGCTGGAGGACGTAATCCTCACCAAAGCTGAAGTAGTGCAATAACTTAAAGAACGGCGACTATACCAGCCTGCCGGACTTGAGATATCAAAGCAAACAAATGGCTGGGCGGGAACAAATTTCGTCGCGTTTTAATTGAATGACCAAAGACGCGACGAAAAATGGGCCGACCCAACGCTTTATAACAAATTTCCTTTAAGCCCATCAGGGCTCTTCCCATTCCGTGGCCTATAGTTTATTTATTTCTGACCTGCACCTTTGCGCGGAGCAACCGCGCAGCATGCAGGTATTTCTGCACTTCATTCAAGAGATTGCGCCTGGAGCCGACGTACTCTACATACTCGGTGATTTATTCGAATACTGGGCTGGCGATGATGACATCGACGACCCATTTAATCGCCAGATTAGCGATGCTTTACACGCACTTTCCGTTAGCGGCACTGTCGTCAACATCATGCATGGCAACCGTGATCTGCTAATGGGCCAGAAACTCGCGCAAGCGTGTGGTGCCACGCTGCTAGCTGACCCTACGTTGCTTAATTTATATGGCACGCCGACTTTGCTCACTCATGGCGACCTCCTGTGTACTGACGATATTGATTATCAAAATTTCCGTAAACAAGTACATGAACCCATATGGCAGCAGAACTTTCTTGCCCAGCCGCTGGCGCAGCGCAAGGCCATCATTGCGCAACTGCGAGCACGTAGCGAGAATGAAAAAAAACTCAAGAGTATAGATATCATGGACGTCAATCTGGATGCAGTTGCAAGCATGCTACGGAGCCATCATTATCCGCGCATGATTCATGGGCACACTCATCGGCTAAAGCGCCACCAGCATATGGTGGATGGCCATAGTTGCGAGCGCTGGGTGCTAGGAGATTGGCACGATACAGGGAATGCCTTACGCTGCGATGCCGAGGGGTGCAGCATGGAGACGATTACTTTTTAGCACGACACAACTTTTCGCACGGCACGCCATCGCGATTCTTATCCAAAGATTTGACATTGCATTGCGATAGATAAAAATTCGCTTCATCGCAAGAGTTCATTTGTGAACAATATCGCTTACTACCACAAAGATCATTTTGCACAACATGTTGTTGCTGAGGCGCTGCATGTGCCTTGCGCCAATTCCTTGGTGGCATCGGATCGGTCTGCGACCATAACCCGCGCTTAGTTTTCTTGGCACCATTTTGTAATGTGAGCAGTGTTTTACCCTTTTTAGAACGGGAAGATGCCCACGCCATTCCGCGCTGCACCTGTTCGTGGCTAACGTTCAAGTCGCCCACTTTGATCAGCGCCACCAACCTGCCATAAACATCCACTGCTTGGCTATCCACGTGCACTTGTTTATTTAGCACTAGCTCGGCCAGCGATTGTTTGGATTTTTCGCCGAACGGCTGCGCTATTTCCGGTGCGTCGATCTCGGCTAGCCGCACCTTGATCCGCACATTGTCGCGTAATACAAGAACGGTATCGCCATCCATCACGGCAATAACTTTGGCTGAAAATTCTTCAGCGTGAGCGGCATTGAGCGTAGCGAGTAGAAAAAAAACCGCTACCAATCCATTTTTAAGGATGCTTTTCACAGCAACGCACTTTTCACTAGCGCCAAGCTCAGTAGCGTGTAGCCCGCCGCAAGAATATCGTCGAACATCACGCCGAGACCACCGTGCCATGTCCGGTCAAAGTAACGGATGGGCGGTGGTTTGACGATGTCGAAAAATCGGAACAGCAAAAATGCCAGCAGTTGCCAAAAAAAACCTTCGGGTGTAAAAAACAGCACCAGCAGGAAAGCTACAATCTCATCCCACACCATCCCTCCGTGGTCGGGCACGCCCAACGTCTTTCCGGTTTTCTCGCACACCCACACCCCCACAGCGAAGGCCCAGATCATCACCAAGATAAACTGCGCATCAGTTAGACGTTCTGCAAGAACCCAATAAATCGGGAAAGCGACCAATGTGCCTGCTGTGCCGGGTGCTTTTGGAAACAGGCCACTGCCGAAACCAAAGGAAAGAAAATGTGCGGGGTGACTAAAGATAAAGTGCCATGAAGGTTGCACGCGAGAATCAGCGGAAGTGGTCATAGCCTGATTCCTCAATGTTGACAATACTGCCATCCGCAGCATGCACTGCGCACCCTTTTTCCGCCGTTATAGAACCAATGCGTGTCAGCAACAATTCGAGATTGACGGCAATTTTCTCCACTTCAGAACGATGCGCAGCGGATATGGTAAAACACAGTTCATAATCATCGCCCCCGGCCAGCACACAGTGCTTGCCCAGTGGTTGCTCAAGATAAGGTTGCATTGCGCAAGAAATAGGCAGAGCGGCGAATGCAATTTCGACCCCAACGTTAGAACATTCCAGGATGTGACCGAGATCGGCCAGCAGTCCATCCGAAATATCGATTGCACTGTGCGCTACGTCGCGGAGTGCCAGCCCAAGTGCCACACGCGGCATGGGCCGGTGCAACGCCAAAGAACAGGCCGCAAAATCCTTCGCCGCCAATTGCACATGCCCCTGCATATGCGCCAAAGCCAGCGCAGCATCGCCCAATACGCCGGACACCCAAACATCGTCACCCACCTGCGCACCCGAACGACGCAACGCCGCACCGTGCGGCACTTCACCCATGATGGTGACGCACAAGTTAAGCGGTCCACGGGTGGTATCCCCGCCAATCAGCTC
The DNA here is from genome assembly GCA_964589845.1 of uncultured Candidatus Nitrotoga sp. GTDB lineage: Bacteria > Pseudomonadota > Gammaproteobacteria > Burkholderiales > Gallionellaceae > Nitrotoga. The sequence goes on from CAZPUT010000003.1 coordinate 33,678, forward strand.
TACATGATGTTCATCTGCCAATGAAAAAAACCCCGCGCTGAATTTTTCCAGCCACCTCTCATCCACCTCGGGCAGTGACAAAGCCAAAGTCGCCCAACGTGGCTGCGCCGCCATCGCCGCCATATCGGACAGGTTTACTGCCAGCGCTTTGTAACCCAGAAAAAAAGGATCAGCATCTGGAAAAAAATGCGTTCCGCTCACTAACATGTCGGTTGACACCGCCAGCTCCATACCACTCCTAACGTTTATCAGCGCGGCATCGTCGCCCACGCCCAAAACCGCGCCGGACGTATCGCGGGTAAAGAAACGACGGATTAATTCGAATTCGGAAAGCATGAGCTAAATTACCGTAAACCTGCCGCCAGCCTTGGCAGCGAGATGATTGCATACAAAAACCAGATACTGTCCGTCAGCTTAAATCGTCAGGGCAAACTATCAATAAATTTTTTCATGGAAACTTTAAGCGCTGGGAAATTCGGGTTAACCATTAAACGGCGTAACGTACCGGCCTTAAGATTTTCTTCAGTCAGTTCGCCCTGAAAATCTTGTCCAGGATTTTTGTTGCAAGCATCATATTGCTTAATATCATCCGGATAATAGTGTATGCAATTTGAATACGCCCCCATCATTCCATAGTAGGCATCATCTGAAGGCAATGTAATTGATGTGTGTGCAGAACTTAATATTTTCTGCTCAGGAAAAACGCTGTTTACCAACTCCAAATTTCCTGCTGGAATATTTGGCGGGATTTTCTTGGTATCAGTAGTATAAAGTACCAGTTTATTGGATATATGGCGCGCTTGAGCCATAAAATCTAAAGTGGCAGAAGTATAAACGGTTGTATCGTCCTGACTTGCAGCGGTAAATACGGGAATATTTACTGTGTGCTCATGCAGCCGGGTTTGGACTTCCTGAATCAATGCGTAAATCTGGGCGGCGGCATTGTTGGGGAACGATTCATATTTGTAAATAGCCTTGTCCGGCAGAATATCAACCCACTTTGCCGATGGTATTAACCAGCTATAAGCTTTATGGACACTGGCCAGAGAAGCCATTGGTGTAATTTTCAAAGCTGGAGAAAAAAGGAATAATCCGCGTACCCGACTGTCGCCCAATGCCTGGTAAACACTCAGTGCGCCACCGGTAGAGAACCCGGCCAGATAGACTTCATCAGTCTCGGCGGCAAGTTTGTCAGTGCCATAAGCTTCTGCCTTTTCCCACTCCTGCCACGTTACATCAAGCAAGTCCCCGGGTTGCGTACCATGCCCGGGCAACAGTATTGCCATGACACGGAAACAGTTTTCCTGAAAAAAAGATGCCAATGCGTGCATGGAATAAGGCGCGTCGGTTAATCCGTGGGTAAGCAGAACGCCACGTCGATAAGATTTGTCTCGCCCTTTGGGGCAACTCGCTGCCGGCTTCAGTTCAAAAGGCGCATTGCCATTGACTACCTTTTCCAGCTCGGCCACATTACTTCCAGAACGCGCTTTTGTAATCATTGCGCGGCTTTCTGCCACGTAATCCGAAAACGACAATTGGCCGCTATTGAACTGAGTGTTGAGGCCAGAGGGTTGGTGCCTCGCTTCCAGTGGTGGAGTCGCCCCGCATGCTTGTAACAGCAATAAAATAGCGCCTAAAAAAATACTGTTAAATCGATTCATATCTGCTCACTATTTACATTACTCGGTTTTATAAATCAGCACTTCACTTATACAGCGAATCCACCTCACCTATCCAACGGACTCACCACACCCTTGCCGCCTTTGTTCAACACATGGGTGTAGATCATTGTGGTGGATACATCCGAGTGACCGAGCAACTCCTGCACGGTGCGAATATCATATCCCGCTTGCAGCAAATGCGTGGCGAACGAATGACGCAAAGTGTGTGGCGTCGCGGGCTTAACCAGCCCTGCATCGCGCACCGCTTGCTTCATCGCACGCTGAACACCCTTCTCATCCAAATGATGACGGCGTGTTTTGTCAGAGCGCGGGTCAACCGATAAATTTTTGGACGGAAAAATATATTGCCAGCCCCACTCACGTCCCGCATTGGGATATTTTTTGTCCAGCGCGAAAGGCAAATATACCTCGCCCAATCCCGCTGCCAAATCTTCCTCATGCAAAGCTTTAACCTTAACCAAATGTGCTCGCAAAATTGTCGCAATCGATTCAGGCAACATCGTCACCCTATCCTTAAAACCCTTGCCCTCACGCACAATAATCTCATGCCGCGCAAATTCCACATCCTTTACCCGCAGCCGCATCGCCTCCATCAAGCGCATCCCGCCACCATACAACAACGAAGCGACCAACAAATGCGAACCACTCAACCGCGACAACACCGCCTGCACCTCGCTCACCGTTAAGACGACGGGTAATTTTTTCGGGGCTTTGGCTTGTGTGACGTTATCCAACCACGGCAATTTGATTTCCAACACCTCGCGATATAAAAACAACAACGCCGATTTCGCCTGGTTTTGGGTTGAAGCAGAGACCTTGCCCGCGACGGCAAGATGCGTCAGAAACGCCTCGACATCCTGTGCAGCCAAATCTTTCGGGTGGGTCTTGCCGTGAAAGTAAATATAACGTTTAATCCAGTCCACATAGGTTTGCTCAGTTCGGATAGCATAGTGCTTCACCCGCAACTTATCGCGTACTTGATCAAGCAACTTGGGGGATGTTTTCATGTCGTTTTTATCAGAAAATTTAGGGTGTGCGAAATTTTCACATACCATTAAAACAATGCACTACATTAGTATTTTTAGATTGTACACCTCGAAGGTGCTTTTATCGGCATTTTTTAGGGTGTCTACTTTACGTTGGGCATCCAGATCATGAATCACCGTGACGAGTTGTCTCCTGCCCC
>CAZPUT010000004.1:0-34413 GCA_964589845.1 uncultured Candidatus Nitrotoga sp.
CCCCCTTGGTATGTCAATGAAGTCGCATCGGTCTGCGGCGAATTGGATATCGGCCTGCCAGACGAAATTGCTTACGCTCTGGTTAGCGCACCAGCGATTCCATCAGCACTGGCTGGCCGTATCGGTAAGGAATTGACACAAACGCTGCCCGGTATAAATGTTCAGTTGCCGCAGGTGCTGAGAGAAAGAAAGGTAAGCGATCGGCATCCTGTTCCATGTTTACGCTTTTACACAGTAGCATTGAATCCGCCTCCTTATTTTGACTCTTTCCACTATAGAGATGATCATGACGATGAGCCGGATACACTCGACTTGGTTCGCCTTGAATTCGACTATGGCGGCGTGCGAATTGATGCTATGTCAACCGATGATTCTATAGCACTGCGTAGTGGTGATGAATTGTTGCGCATCGATCGTGACGTTGCAGCCGAAGAAAGTTATTTCGACGAACTTGCCGACTTGGGATTTTTCTTTGTTGATTTATCGATTTTTTCCGAATTACATAAAAAACACAAAGGTTCTTTTATTCTGGGTGGGGATGACAAAGAATGGATCAATTTTTGCCTTGCCAACCTCCCCGATCTGCGAGCCGCTGGCTGGCAGATCGAAATGGAACCAAGCTTCAATTTTCGTTTCGCCGAGATTGAGGACTGGACCGCAACCGTCAATGAAGACGGCGGTAACAATAACTGGTTCGACTTGGAGCTGGGGATTCAGATAGACGGGCTACCCGTCAACTTGCTGCCCGTCTTGCTGGATTTAATTCGCCAGTTTCCAGAACAGATGAGCATGCAGGCGCTGGCGCAGCTTAGCGCAGAAGACATGCCGCTCGTAGCACGCCTTGCTGATGGCCGCTTGGTGACATTACCGATTTCCCGCATACAAAACATTCTGTCAGTACTGGTGGAGCTTTTCGATAAAGATGCAGTGCATAATTTGCAGCGAATCGAGTTGTCTGCGGTTCAGGCGGGGCGCCTGGCAGAGCTGGAAGAAGTTGCGGGTTTGCGCTGGCTGGGCGGCGAGCGTTTACGTGAATTAGGACGCAAACTGCGCGATTTCAACGGGATTCAGTTGGTTGCGCCACCTGCTGGTCTGAAGACCGATTTGCGGGGCTATCAACAAGAAGGGCTTAACTGGCTGCAATTTCTGCGCGAATATGAACTGGCCGGCATCCTGGCTGACGATATGGGGTTGGGTAAAACCGTACAGGCCTTAGCCCATCTTCTGGTCGAAAAAGAATCCGGACGCATGAACCTTCCCAGCCTGGTGGTCGCACCCACCAGCCTGATGTTCAACTGGCTCCGGGAGGCGGAACGCTTTGCGCCGGATTTACGTGTATTGGTATTGCAGGGTCAATTGCGCAAGCAACATTTCGAATCTATCGGGGATTATGACTTGGTACTCACCACCTATCCCTTGCTGCCACGCGACAAAGATGTGCTGACTGGACAAGAATTCCATTTACTAATCCTTGATGAAGGTCATATCATCAAAAACCCAAAGTCGCAAGCCACTCAAATTGTGCATCAAATAAAAGCGCGCCACAGGCTAGCGCTCACTGGCACACCGATGGAAAATCACCTTGGCGAATTGTGGTCGCTATTTCATTTTCTACTGCCAGGATTATTGGGCAATGACAAAAATTTTCGTAAGCTGTTCCGTACGCCCATCGAAAAGCAAGGTGACAACACCCGGCGCGCGGTACTTTCACGCCGCATTGCCCCATTCCTGCTACGCCGCACCAAAGCACAGGTAGCCAAAGAATTACCACCCAAAACAGAAATTATTCGCTCCTGCGAACTATCCGGCGCCCAGCGCGACTTATACGAAACTATCCGGGTAGCCATGCACGAAAAGATACGCCTGGAAATTGACAAGAAGGGCATGAATCGCAGTCATATTATTATTCTCGACGCACTGCTTAAATTGCGTCAAACCTGTTGCGATCCACGCCTGCTTAAATTGCCTGCTGCGAAGCAGGTAACACATTCAGCAAAACTGGAGCTCCTTATGTCCTTATTGCCGGATATGGTGGAAGAAGGACGGAGCATTCTGTTGTTCTCCCAGTTCACCTCTATGTTGGCATTGATCGAATTGGAACTTGTCAAATTCAACTTGCCCTATGTCAAACTTACCGGCGACACCCGCGACCGCGCTACGCCAGTACAACGTTTTCAGAGCGGAGAAGTGCCCATCTTCCTGATAAGTCTCAAAGCAGGCGGTGTAGGGCTCAACCTCACTACTGCCGACACAGTCATTCATTACGATCCGTGGTGGAACCCAGCGGTAGAAAATCAGGCTACTGATCGCGCCCATCGCATAGGCCAGGAAAACCCAGTTTTCGTATACAAGCTGATCACTGAAGGTACGGTGGAAGAAAAAATTGTTGCAATGCAAGAGAGGAAACGTGACTTGGCGCAAGGTCTTCTGGATAATAACGGAGAAGCTATCGCCCCTCTTTCCACTAAAGAGCTGGCAATGCTATTCGAGCCGCTGCAAATATTATAGATTCGCTCTGCGGTTGATAAACACCTGCTGACCCTGTGTTTCACATCGAATAATGATATTTGACGATTTTAAATTAATAAAAAAGCCCGCTTAAGCGGGCTTTTTTAACACCAAGAACCTATTTAAGGAGCCTGAATATTGGCAGCCTGCTTACCTTTAGGGCCTTGAACAATATCAAAAGTAACTTTTTGGCCCTCTTTAAGAGACTTGAAGCCACTCATAGTAATTGCCGAAAAATGCGCAAATAAATCTTCGCTACCATCATCCGGAGTAATGAAACCATAACCTTTTGCATCATTGAACCATTTTACTGTACCGTTTGCCATGTCTTACTTCCTTAACTAAAACCGGGTGGATTCCCGTTAAACTGTTTGAATTCCAAGAGCGTACATGGCAAAACCAGTACTGCAGGTAACTTGCATTCAAACACCCATGCACTTTTTACTCCTGTTTTAGCGATTTCGTCAAGACTTATGCACTTTATTTTTTTAAAAAATTTTCAAAAAATAATTTTCAAAAAAACTTGAAAAAACATCATTAATCATCGAACATACTGTGAACATAAATGTAACAATAACAACTATGGCAACGAAATATGAAAACACATCCTTACTGAAAGCAGAACGGAGCAAGATCAAACCACCTAAACTATACAAGGTACTGCTGTTTAACGACGAATTCACCACGATGGATTTTGTAATAGAAGTTTTGCAAACTTTTTTTTCGATGAACCGTGAACACGCCATCCAATTGATGCTCAAAGTACACCATGAAGGGTTGGCAATATGCGGGGTCTATACTAAAGATATCGCAGAAACGAAGGTGGAACAGGTATCGGCATTTGCCAAACAGCACGGACATCCGCTACGATGCGAATTAGAGGAAACATAAATATGATCGCGCAAGAACTTGAAATCAGCCTACACCTAGCGTTCGTCGAAGCACGCCAAAAACGCTTCCAATTTATCACGGTGGAGCACCTGCTACTTGCCATGCTGGATAACTCTTCTGCGGCACATGTATTGCGCGCCTGCGGCGCAGATATTGAAGAATTGCGTGCAGTGCTGACCGACTTTATCAATACTCATACACCAGTAGCGCCCGGTAGCAGCGAAGTAGACACGCAGCCCACTGTTGGCTTCCAGCGGGTCATCCAGCGCGCCATTTTACACGTGCAGTCATCTAACAAAAAAGAAGTTTCCGGCGCCAACATCCTGGTTGCCTTGTTTAGCGAAAAAGATTCCCATGCCGTGTTTTTCCTAAACCAGCGTGCTATCACCCGGCTGGATGTAGCAAACTATATTGCACATGGAATCGATAAAGCGGCACAATCAAGCACCCAAAAATCAGCAGACGCCGAAATAGAACAAGAGCCGAGCCAGAAAAGCGCCCTGAACGACTACACCCTTGACCTCAACGCACAAGCTTTGGCTGGCAAAATCGATCCTCTGATCGGACGCGAAACCGAGCTGACGCGAGTTATTCAAACTCTGTGCCGCCGTCGCAAGAACAACCCGTTGCTGGTCGGTGAGGCCGGTGTGGGTAAAACTGCTATCGCCGAAGGCTTGGCGCGCCTAATTAAGGAAAACAACGTACCAGAAATTCTCAAAAATGCTCAAATCTATGCTTTAGACATGGGCGCACTGCTGGCCGGTACTAAATATCGCGGCGACTTTGAGCAACGCCTAAAGGCAGTACTTAAAGAATTAGCCGATGAACCTCATGCCATTCTGTTTATCGACGAAATACATACCCTGATAGGCGCAGGCGCAGCCTCGGGCGGCACTATGGATGCTTCCAACTTACTCAAACCCGCGCTTTCAAATGGCACACTTAAGTGTATCGGTGCTACTACCTATCAAGAATATCGCGGTATTTTCGAGAAAGATCATGCGCTATCGCGCCGCTTCCAAAAAGTAGATGTGCCGGAACCATCAGTTGAGCAGACCATTGAAATTCTAAAAGGGTTAAAGTCTCGCTTCGAAACTCATCACGGTATCAAATACAGCGCCGCTGCACTGACCAGTGCGGCCGAGCTTTCATCGCGTTTTATCAATGACAGGCATCTTCCTGACAAAGCAATTGATGTGATAGATGAAGCGGGTGCGGCACAACGCATATTGCCAAAATCAAGGCAGAAAAAACTTATCGGCAAACATGAAATTGAGGACATCATTGCCAAAATTGCGCGCGTACCCTCTCGCACCGTCTCTTCCGACGATCGCAATCTGTTGAAAACGCTGGATCGCGACCTCAAGACCGTAGTGTTCGGCCAGAATGCCGCAATTGACGTGTTAGCACGCGCCATAAAAATGTCCCGAAGTGGCTTGGGAAATCCGCAAAAACCCATCGGTAGCTTCTTATTCTCTGGCCCTACCGGTGTGGGCAAAACCGAAGTAGCGCGTCAACTTGCCTTTGCAATGGGTATGCCGCTACATCGCTTTGATATGTCTGAGTATATGGAACGCCACGCCGTGTCGCGCCTCATTGGAGCGCCTCCTGGCTATGTTGGCTTCGATCAGGGTGGCCTACTCACTGAAGCAATCAACAAACAACCTCATTGCGTGTTACTACTAGACGAAATCGAGAAAGCGCACCCGGACATTTTTAATATTCTGTTACAAGTGATGGATCACGGTACCCTCACTGATAACAACGGACGCAAGGCAGACTTCCGTAATGTGGTTATTATTATGACCACCAATGCGGGAGCCGATGCGTTAAGCAAAGTACAAATAGGCTTTACCAAGAGTGGAGTGAGCGGTGACGAAACGGCCGAAATTAAGCGGCTATTTACCCCCGAATTCCGTAACCGATTGGATGCCACCATTTCCTTCGCCGCACTAGATAAAGAAGTCATCCTGCGCGTAGTAGACAAATTCCTGATGCAGCTCGAAGAACAGCTACACGAGAAAAAAGTGGATGTCATTTTCACCGATGCGCTCAAAGACTACCTTGCCAAGGCTGGCTTCGATCCACTAATGGGCGCGCGCCCGATGGCGCGTTTGATTCAGGACACCATACGAAGCGCGCTGGCAGACGAGTTATTGTTCGGCAAACTGTCCAACGGCGGCAAAGTGACAGTCACGGTTGATAAAGACGATAAGGTGCAATTGGAACTCGCGGAAGAGGTTGTTGTTTAATTTTTTCTGTGTAACTGTTAGCTTTTGGCAATCAAGGAACTTATTGAGTTTTAAACAAACTTAATCATTGATGAATTCGCCAGATTACCTCATATTATATTGATTTATATCAATATTTTTAGTGGCGGCGTAGTGATTCGTGCAGCTCTTAACAAATTTTAGTGAGCGCACGCGTCATAATGTATTGCAAGTCTACAGATTGAAAACATGGATATTCGAATTGGCGCAGTTTTTTTAAAATTTAATCATCCGCGTAACTAACGGAAGCTAGCAATTATCATCAAAACTTTTGTATACAATTTTTACAGGACGCTGGGAAATCAATTCCCAACAGTGCGATTACGCCCCATTTCTTTAGCTATATACAAGCGTTTATCTGCAAGTTGCAATAACATTTCAGCATTTAACAATGCTGGGGCTTTGCTGGCCACCCCGATGCTAACAGTGACTGTTAAATTCAGTGGACCATTTTCCGCAGCTACATTCTGGCGCAATCTTTCTGCATATTGATAGGCCTGATCCAATTGTGCATCCGGGCAAATCACTAAGAATTCTTCCCCGCCATAACGGCACACCATATCCTGCTTGCGCGCAGATGAGCGTAAAATTTGCGCCACGTGTTTCAGCACATCATCTCCCACTTTATGGCCATAAACATCGTTAACCTTCTTGAAAAAATCTACATCTATTGACATGCACGACAACGGACGGTCACTGCGCTCTGCCATCGCCCACTGCTGCTCTAGGTAATCATTTGCATGACGACGATTGGGCAGCTCAGTGAGTACATCAGTAAGCGCCATTTGCTGCAACCTATGGTTTGATGCAGCCAACTGCGCGGCAATAGTGCGTAACTGTTGATGTTCATCCTCCCGTTCATCCTGCAGCTGCACAATACGCTGAGTTACACTCAGTCTCGCACCCAGCACTTTTGAGTTAATTGGCTTGGGTAAATAATCGGTTGCTCCAGCCTCAAATATCTCTCCTATCCTATTCAAATTTTCTTGCGCCACCATGACAAACACATGGACATCACGCCATAGCTCGTTGTATCTAAGCGCCTTGCAAAATTCGATGCCATTCATCTTAGGCATGTGCCAGTCTGTAATGATCAGTTGAGGCAGAAATTTATCGAGCATAGTTAACGCTTCTATCCCATCGCCAGCAGTAACAACCGTATGCCCGGCCTTTGTCAGCAAAAGTTTCAGCACCATCGCCGTTGCATAATCGTCCTCCACAAGCAGGATGCGCAATGCATAGCATGTCGCCAAGCTAATCTCTGGTGCCCCGTCGTCATCAAGTACATCCAGCTCGGCTGGTGGCGCGGCTTGCAAAAAATAATTGAAGAGGGGTATCTCTACTGAACGAATGTCGAATAACTTACTCAATTCACGCCATTCCTGTACCGTCTTATCAGCTAACTCAGAAAAAATATCTGCCTCCAAGCCCTGCCTGGCGGCAATCATAATCAATTTAGACATCATTTTTTGCTGTTGCTGCCCATGCGATAAACACGCCATGGAAAAATAGTTTGCAACATGTAATATATTCAAAATATGCCATTGCCGATTTCCTTCGGAAAGACCAGACAGAGCTGGATTTTCGTGATGCAAAGCGGCTATCTGAAACACTTGTGGCAGACCCCAGTCTGCTAACATTTCTTTAGTCAGTTGGTTATGATCAAGCCCGAATTCAGCGCGTTCAAGATCGATTAATATGGCATCTGTATCTACTGCCCCAACCTTTTCAAGAATGAGGGAATATTCTTGAGGAAATGCTGTCGCTAGTCCTAAGGAACCAACTTGACCCAGCAAGCCGAGAATAAACATTTCTTCAGCTGCACCCAATCTACGACCTTCTAACAAATTTTTTGCAGCAATTGCCATTAGCAACGATTTCGACCAAAAATTTTGATAATCGAATTTTCGGCAGAGCCCATCTCGACTACTATCCACTAGCGACATACCCAACACCACATTACGTACGATGCTCAAACCCAATGACATGACCACATCTAATATAGATGAAATAGGTCTTGTCTGGTAGGGCATGAGCACATTCGCCATCTTAATTAACCGCCCTGACAATGCCGGATCAGTCTTTATCGCGTGTGCAACCTCCTGAATTGTTACATCTTCCTTCAAGGTGAGCTGAATAATTCTCAGAGCCATACCTTTAGGAGAGGGTAAATGATCTTTCGCTTTAAGTGTCTCAAACTCAACATTAACCATAGCTCAATTTACCATCAATCCGAGAAAAGACAATTTTCGACACAGCTATAGCTAATTTACGCACTATACACACGACGATGCCGAATAAACTCGCGCAATGCTGGCAGAAATGAAATTAAAATGACGATAATAACCATTAAAGTCAAATTATCTTTCACAACTGGGATATTGCCTAAAAAATAGCCTCCCAAGATGAACAGGCTAATCCACATGACACTCCCTAACGCGCTGAACAACATGAACAGACGATAGCGCATCGAACCAATGCCGGCTACAAATGGTGCAAAGGTTCGTACGATAGGCAAAAAACGAGCAAACAAAATAGCCTTGCCTCCGTGCTTCTTGTAAAACACATGCGTCTTTTCCAAATGCTTATGTTTGAGAAAGCGCGAATTAGCACGCTTAACTAAACGCATGCCTACCAACCGACCAATCCAGTAGTTGGTGCTATCCCCTGAAAACGATGCAGCCATCAGCAATGGCAAAACCAGCTTAATTTCCAGCGCGCCGACCCCGCATAGCGCGCCCACCACGAACAAAAGAGAATCTCCTGGTAGAAAAGGCATTACCACCAGCCCGGTTTCGCAGAAAATTATCAGGAACAGGATGGCATAAATCCACATGCCATATGCCTGCATGATTACTAATAGATGAACGTCCAGATGCAGGACAATATCTATAAAAGAAGCGAGCAGTTCCATAGTCTAGGGTAAAACTTCTTCAGCTACTTTTTCCGTCTTGATGAAATCCTCTCGCGAAACTCCCATCAGCATAAGCAATGGGCTGGCCACCAGCACCGAGGAATAAATACTAAACAGAATGCCAATGGTCAACGCCAGCGCAAAATAATGAAGTGTCTCCCCGCCCAAGAACAGCATCGCTGTCACCATCATCTGGGTGCAGAGGTGGGTAATGATGGTACGCGACATAGTTCGTGTAATCGCGTTGTCGATTATTTCGGCTACCTCGGTCTTGCGCATTTTACGGAAATTTTCCCGGATACGATCGAACACTACCACTGATTCATTTACCGAGTAGCCCAGCACGGCTAGTAGCGCCGCCAGCACGGTGAGTGAAAAATCCCACTGGAAGAATGCAAAAAAACCAATAATAATAATTACGTCATGCAAATTGGCAATTATCGCGGCAAGGCCAAACTTCCACTCGAATCGCGCCCACAGGTAACAAGCGATACCAATGGACACCAACAACAGAGCAAGCGCGCCATTCTCCACCAAATCTTTGCCCACTTGAGGGCCGACAAATTCGACGCGGCGCATTTCCACACTGGCATCCTGCTGGCGCAACTTATCGAGAATCTGCTCGCTCAGTTTCGCGCCCACAACATTCTGCTTCAGCGATACCTGCAACAGCACATCATGGCTAGTGCCAAAGTTTTGCACTAACACATCATGCAGCCCCATGTCAGTCAGTTGCCCACGCACCTTGTTCAGGTCAGCAGTCTGAGCATAATGCACTTCCATCACCGTTCCACCGGTGAAATCCACACCGAAATTCAACCCTCTAGTTGCGATAAAAAATACCGCCAGAATAAATGTCACCAGGGAAATTGTGGTGGTATACCGCCCATAGCTCATGAACGGAATGTTGCGATTGATCTTGAAAAATTCCATTTATTGCCTCTTTATACTTAACCGATGGAGATATTGGTCAACCGCAGCTTGCGCCCGTAAATCAGGTTAACCAGTGCACGTGATATCAACACTGCACTGAACATCGAAGTAAGAATGCCCAAACACAATACAACAGCGAAACCTCGTACCGCACCAGAGCCAAACATGAACAACGCGAAACCCGCGATAAAAGTGGTGATGTTGGAATCGAGTATGGTACGAAACGCATTCTCATATCCGGCATGGATGGATGCTTGTGGCGTATTGCCATTACGCAACTCCTCCCGAATGCGCTCATTGATCAAAACGTTAGCATCAATCGCCATGCCCAATGTCAACGCGATACCGGCCATACCAGGCAAAGTCAGCGTGGCTTGCAGCATTGACAACAATGCCACTAACAACAATAAGTTAGCGCCCAGTGCCAGAACGGAAACTACGCCAAACATCAGGTAATAGGAAATCATGAAAATCGCAATGGCGACAAATCCGATCTGAGTGGAACGAAAGCCACGCACAATATTGTCCGCGCCGAGACTAGGGCCTACAGTACGCTCCTCAATGATTTCCATCGGCGCCGCCAGCGCGCCAGCACGCAGCAACAAGGATATATCGTTTGCTTCTTTGGTATTCATTTGGCCGCTAATTTGCACGCGCCCGCCGCCAATTTCCTCACGGATCACTGGAGCAGTAACCACTTCTCCTTTACCCTTTTCAAATAAGATGATAGCCATACGCTTGCCGACATTCTCGCGCGTTGCTTCTTTAAACTTACGCGTACCCGCGCTATCCAGATTGATATGCACTGCTGGCTCATTGCTGCGGTTGTCAAAACCGGGTTGCGCATCATTGATGCGCTCGCCAGTGAGCAGCACACTTTTCTTTACCAACAGCATAGAGCCGTCCCGATCCTTGAACATCTCAGTACCAAACGGCGCGGCAGAACCATCGGTAAGTTTATGCTCATCATCCACCAGACGTACTTCCAGTGTCGCGGTGCGGCCAAGAATATCTTTCGCGTGTGCCGTATCTAGCACACCCGGGAGTTGTACTACAATACGATCTACACCTTGCTGCTGAATTATCGGCTCGGCCACGCCTAATTCATTGATACGATTACGTAAAGTAACTAAATTTTGCTGCACAGCGGATTCCTGAATGCGTTTTTCTTCCTGAGATTTTAAGGTGGCAAGCAAGAGAATCTCGTTGCCTTCATTCTTCTCGTTGAAGGCCAAACCGCCGAAGCGTTGTTTGAGTTCTACAGCACCTTTGCTGCGAGTTTCAGCATCGCGGAACTTTACTATCACCAACCTGCCATCACGGCTGACTCCAGAATAAGCGATATTCTGATCACGGAGGATGCTCCGCATATCGCCGGAAGCAGTTTCTGTCGCCTTATCCAGCGCGCCCTTCATATCGATCTGCAACAAGAAATGCACCCCTCCACGCAAGTCCAATCCAAGATACATAGGCCGCGCATTCATAGCAGTTAACCACTGCGGCGAGCGTGACTGAAGATTGAGGGCAACCATGTAATCATCGCCCAGCTTAGCCTGAATAATGTCTTTAGCCTTTAGTTGGCTATCGGCACTGTTAAAGCGTACTTTAACGCCAGTCGGATCCAGCACGGCCCCTTCCGCATTCAAATTTGCTGCTTTAAGTGCATCATCCACCCGTTGCAGTAATGCATTATCCGCCTTTAGATTGGCGCGTAGGGGCAACACTTGCACAGCGGGAGATTCACCATAAAAATTAGGCAAGGTATAAACTAGGCCCAAAATAAATACGACGAGAACAAGCAGGTATTTCCACAGCGGATAACGGTTCATTGCAGTACCTTAAATCGATTTGATAGTTCCTTTGGGCAGCACGGTTTGAACTGCACTTTTCTGAATCAGTACTGTTACGTTTTCAGCAATTTCCAAGCTAATATAGTTTTCGCCCACTTTGAACACACGACCCAACTCTCCGCCTACAGTGATGATTTCGTCACCTTTTTGCAGGGCAGCCATCATGGCCTTTTGTTCCTTAGCGCGCTTCTGTTGCGGACGTAGTAAAAGAAAATAAAACACTGCGCACACTGCGATCACAGGCAGAAAATCCATGAAGCCGGAACCTGACGCAAGAGCAGCAGTTTGCGCATAAGCGTTGTTAATCAACATTACACCTCTCCCGGTTAAATTTTACAGCGGCGAATTCTAGCACGAACTGGCGCGGGCTTGCCTAAACCGGGTAACGAACTCATCGAACTGGTAGGTCGAGATAGCTGCTCGAATTTCACTCATCAACTCATGGTAGTAATGCAAGTTGTGAATGGTATTAAGGCGCGCACCGAGTATCTCGCCGATGCGATGTAGATGGTGCAAATAAGCGCGGGTAAAATTACGACAAGTATAACAAAGACATTGTTTATCAATTGGTTGAATATCGAGTCGATATTTGGCGTTCTTGATCTTGATGTCGCCGTTGCGAGTAAAAAGCATACCATTTCGCGCATTGCGTGTAGGCATCACACAATCGAACATATCTATGCCATGCGCGACCGCAGCCACCAAATCTTCCGGTGTGCCTACGCCCATCAGGTATCGCGGCTTGTCGATGGGCAGTTGCGGCGATGTATGCCTCAGAATCCGCAGCATGTCTTTTTTTGGCTCCCCCACCGACAACCCACCTATGGCATAACCGTCAAAGCCGATATTTACCAGCTCACGCAACGATTTATCGCGCAGATTTTCGAACATGCCACCCTGCACAATCCCAAAGAGTGCATTGGTATTGCCTTCGTGCGCATGTTTCGAACGCTCCGCCCAGCGCAAGCTGAGATGCATAGAATCAGCTGCTCGATTTTCATCCGCCGGATAAGGTGTGCACTCATCGAAAATCATCACAATATCGGAATTCAGTACCTTCTGAATTCGTATGGATTCTTCCGGCGTCAGAAAGCATTTATCACCATTCACTGGAGATTGAAACCTCACTCCCTCCTCGGTAATCTTGCGCAGCGCACCCAAACTGAATACTTGGAAACCGCCCGAATCAGTTAAGATCGGTCCATCCCAGCCCATGAAACCATGCAAACCGTTGTGCGCCTCAATAACATCCAGACCCGGGCGAAGCCATAGATGGAAAGTGTTCCCTAGCACAATCTGGGCGCCAATTTCTCTTAACTCGATAGGCGACATCGCTTTCACTGTGCCATAAGTACCGACTGGCATGAAAGCGGGGGTTTCAACGATACCATGAGCTAAAGAAAGGGTTCCACGACGAGCAAAACCGTCAGTGGCATTCACACAAAAATCCATCCAAAATCTCCCTCAGTCGCAATAACCACTACTTTGATAATGACTCAGGAATTCCAAATAACTCGTATAGCCCATATATCATCAAGCGGCCATTTTCATGGCAAACAGAATCTTTATTTCTGCGTCTTAACAATACACATTGCCGCCGCTACCACTGACCCCATGTCTGCCATATTACCTAGCAGAATTATTCCTCGTCCCGCCAATGTTCCTTATGCCAGCGGGTTGTCGATGGCATCTATCCTGTTTGAAGCATCAATGCCCATGACGGCTAACTCAAATAATGAATGGCGTCATTTAATGCCGTAGCCACGCATTAACTCGAAAGCAATTTTGGCTGGCGCAGAATGATTGCACCACCCCAAGTAAGGTGCACCGCTAACCTAGCGCTTACTCTATAGAATAGTTTGAACATCAAAACAGCTAACACAAGCAATTGCAAAACGGTCATTTCAACGACTCGTCGAGATGAGTTGGTTTTTGCGTTTTGAATTTACGTAAATTTCCTTCAGCGCAATTTAGTCCCTGTCATGACCCCTGCCATGCCTCCGCCGTTACCGCCCCTATCATGACCACCATCGTGACCACCGTCATGACCGCCCCTCCCCTCGCCTTGAAAGTTACCATGTTCACGATAACCAGGCACATAAACATTGTTATACCAATTATCCTGAACGAAATAGACTGGTTGGCCACAGGCATTATATCTTTGGCAGTGCTTATGCCATTTTTTCAGGTGACCTGGGGGCACGCGCAGATAAATCGGTTGAGGCGCCATACCCATTGGCATTGACTGGATCATGACAGGTGCTGGGTAAATTAACTGAGGTTGCGGATAATTGCCGATATCGATTCGACCATAAAAACCGGGTTGGCCAATACTAACGGACACTCCGACATCAGCAGCTAATGCTGGGACAGTGATAGTGGCCAGCATCGCGGCAAATAGGGAACGTTTCATTTAAGACTCCTTATGTTCATTAGTGATATTAATTTAACGCGCTAGCACAATAAACAAATGACATTTGATATCGGCTGCTATCAGCTAATATTCAAGTTAGAATTACAAAATATTGTTAATTTTTTTTGAAAGACCTCATAGAAATATTTTTTATCTCCCCTTACAGGCAAGCATTTGGAGAAAAAAAGTTCAAAATTCAGTCCGTAATAAAGACAATCATCTGTTGTAAGCATTTAGTTTGGGGAAGTTCCTAAAACAGCTTTTGCGGACTTTAGATTGCCATCTAAGCCACTGTGACGATGGGAGCCAACACCACGTTTCTCCAATGTCGGCGAAATGCCCTTGGCCCACCATAATCAAAAAATTAAAAATGGACTAAATTCTCTGTGTAATAACCATATCAACAAAAACCGACCGCATAGAGAGACACCATCACCTGCCCAATGCCTCCTAAACGGAGCTGGAACAATAGTTTTAAATTTTTTTAAAATGTGTCCTTTTCACCAGAAGAAATGACAAGCATGTGCTTGCCATTTCTTCTGCGTTGCAAGTACAGATTAATCTTTATATGCTTCCACTTCGAACTCCAACATTATGTTATCACCTATGTTAGGCAGCCCAAATTTCATGCCGAAATCTGAGCGTTTAATCTGTGCGATGGCATCCGCGCCGCATAGCTCTTTTTTATTCATCGGGTGATTGGCGCACTTGAAAGCAAGAATGGTCAGCGTTACCGGCTTGGTCACACCGAGCAGAGTGAGATTGCCTTCTACACTGACCGGAGTATCACCCTTGAATTTTACTACACTCGATTTGTATGTCAGATTAGGAAATTCGACGACATTGAAGAAATCTGGTGAACGCAGATGATCGTCGCGCTTGCCAAAACCAGTGGTGATTGAAGCCGCTTCAATGGTGACATCCACCGACCCACTCTTTGCATCACGATTTAAAATTACCTTTCCGCTACTTTTGCCGAAGCGGCCTTGCATGGTGGAAAAACCCAAATGATTGACACTGAAATGAGCATAGGTATGTTGAGGATCCATGCTATAAGAATCAGCAGCATGAGTAGCGAATGGCAAACTTGCCAACCATAATACGGCAATGATATTTTGTTTCAGCATAGTGCTCTCCTTGGTATTAGAAACAGTGGCGCGCAAGCCGCATCGCAAATTAAATATTACGCCTGTCGCACACGCCTTAAAGCAATAACAGAAAAATTCTACCACCCGGCTAATTATGAAACAATCGTTTGATACATTCGTTTACAGTTTTTAATCTATCCTAAAATAACAAGCTCGCGAACAATACCTACTGAACAATGGCAACTGATCAAACTCGCTCTGACGATCGCGCACTCTAATAAACACGGTACATTCTGCAATTGTAAAAAAACGGCACTCACCTGTAGCAATTTACTATTGCCTGCTGTTTATAATATTATTGGTTTATTCGGCAATTCATTCTCTGAAGTAGATTTTTTCGGGAAATGCTGCTGCAAATGGCTACTTACTGCATGAATTCCATTAATTACCCCAGTTTCAAACTTGCCCAGCCGAAATGCCGATTCCATTTCAAGACAAATTTCTTCCCAGCCAGCCTTGCCAAGCTTCGTGTGTATGCCACGGTCAGCGACAATTTCCACGTCACAATCGGCAAGCAGCAAGTAAATCAACACTCCATTATTGTGCTCGGTGTCCCACACTCTCAATTGCGAAAACATATCGATAGCTCGCTCACTCGCAGCCTGATTACGCCAGAGAGCGTCGAAATCGAGCGATGCTTCAACCGCAAAGCGGACTTGCCCGGCATGTTTGGCTTCGGCTTCATGAATCGCCTGCTCGATGGCGTGCAGCGAATGTGCAGGGAACGCAGCCTTCACCGCCATGCTGCCAGTAATCAAATGCTTAATAATGCGCTGAATAGCCATTCACCATCGCCCCGATGCGCCGCCGCCGCCAAAACCACCGCCGCCGCCACCAAATCCACCCCCGCCAAACCCTCCTTGGCCGAAACCACCGCCTCCCAAAGTGCCACGTCCTTCACCGACCAAAGTGAAGATCAACGCAATGACGCCCACAATCCCCGCCATTAAAATAGACGTGACGATGAACCAAGCGAGCATAGCTGTAACAAAACCAATGATAATCGCTGCGGGCAACCGTCCTAAAAACTTGCGCAGTACGCCGCCCACCACCATCACCAGCATAAAACCGATAAACAACAATGACTCAAGATTTTGAAAACTTCCTGATATTGCACTACGCTCACGTGGAGGCGGCAACGATTCGCCTTCAATTACTGCCAGCAGTTGTTCGATCCCCGTTGAGATACCCGCATAGTAATTTCCGCGCTTAAAGTGCGGCGTTATTGTCTCGGCAATAATACGCTTCGCAATAGCATCAGGCAGCACACCTTCCAGACCGTAGCCGACTTCAATGCGCAATGTACGATCGTCCTTGGCAATGAGCAGCAATACACCATCATCAATTCCCTTGCGCCCAAGCTTCCACGCTTCAACAACCCGAATACCGTATTGCTCGATAGCTTCCGGTTGAGTAGTTGGAATCAGCAACACAGCAATTTGCGCGCCTTTTTTCGCTTCAAATTGGGCGAGGCGTGTTTCAAGTTGTTGCTTTTGGGCGGCATCGAGGGTACTGGTTAAATCGGTTACGCGCGCGCTTAGTGGCGGCACCGCGACTTCAGCGTGCGCTAAACCGCTTAACCATATCAGTGCAAGCACCAGGGCTGGCGCCCAGACACGCATCATGTCACTTAACAGGTACTAGCTTGCCAGGCGCGCTGAAATCAACTGTCGGCGCCTTGGAAATTTCTTTCTCGTTTTCGACTGTGAACGATGGCTTCACCTTGAACCCGAACATCATCGCGGTTAAGTTGCTGGGGAAAGAGCGTACAACGATGTTGTAATCCTGCACCGACTTAATGTACCGATTACGCGCCACTGTAATACGATTTTCCGTGCCCTCAAGCTGCGCTTGCAAATCGCGAAAGTTGGCGTCGGATTTCAATTGCGGATAATTCTCGCTAACTACCAGCAAGCGGCTTAATGCCGAAGTCAGCTCACCCTGAGCAGCTTGAAATTTAGCGAAAGCTTGATCGTCATTGATGAGCTCTGGTGTAGCCTGGATGCTGCCGACCTTGGCCCGCGCATTGGTTACACCCAGTAACACTGCCTGCTCCTGTGCGGCATAGCCTTTGACAGTATTGACCAGGTTAGGCACCAAGTCGGCGCGACGCTGATATTGGTTTAGCACTTCAGCCCAGCCCGCCTTGATTTGTTCGTCGGTGGATTGCAGTGTGTTGTAGCCACAGCCGCTTAAAACCAGTGTAGAAAGAAAAGTCAGGAATAATAGCCAAATACGCATAATGCTCTCCTCATCAAAAGATTACGGAAATAACCTGTTCAAATTGCCCATCCCAAGCGGCACATCTTACGCTAGCGATTACTACATTGCTAATACACATCAATTGTGCTTATATTCAAAATGTTCACCTTGCCGTCTAAGAGCTTTAATCGAGCACAGCTTCCAGAAGCAAGGAATGAGCACATCAACAACATGAGGTGGATTATGAAACAATCAAGATTTGTTATTGCCATTACCGTACTGATGTTATCGGCGTGCGGAAATAAAAGCGAAAAGGAGTCCAGTGTACTCCCAGCATCGCCACCTGTAACTGATCACAACACTACCGTTATCACCGATCCGTCAATGGCCTCCCCCGCGAAGGACAAGGTACCGGAAATGACATTACCAGCATCGACGGTCATTACTCCAACTGCACCTGAAAAAACAGGCAAACTAGCGAAGACGAATGACGGCATAAAGGATGAGTTGGCTAGCCATAATAAAGCACTAAACCTAAAACAAAACTCTCCAATTATTGCCGGGCAACCAATGCTCACGCCCACAAAGGAAAAGGTGCCAGAAAAAGCAGCGCTAGAATCTGCTGCCTCAAAACTCTCCTCTTCGGAGAAGACCGAAATGCCCCTTACTGTGAAAAATGACGTGGGTGGCGGGGCGCTGAGTCGCGAAGAGGGATTGGCTTTAGCTAACAAAAGCGGCTGTCTGGTCTGTCACAAAATCGAAACCAAGTTAGTTGGCCCCGCATGGCGCGACGTAAGCAACCGCTACAAGGGAGATCCTGACGCCAAGGCGCGTCTGATTGCAAAGGTAAAGGTGGGAGGCAAGGGCAATTGGACGGATGTAACTGGTGGAATCGCCATGCCCCCGTACTCTCCCAGGGTATCGGATGAAAATATCGAGAAGCTGGTGACATTTGTACTGTCCCAATGAGCGCTTGAGTGAAAGTAGCCCTTGGTGCGGTCGTATCCAATCATCAAATTACTACTCGGGCATGTCTGATATCCCATTATTTCGAATAGATTATTTGACCTAACAAATGATCAGCCTCTTTGCCGTTCCAGTGCCCATGCTACATGCTCGCGCACTAACGGAGACGCGTCTTGAGCACGGGTTTGCAGCGCGGCCAGCACTTCAATGCTGTTGGGCGCATTGCCTAGCGCCACAGCGATGTTACGCAGCCATTGCTCATGACCGATGCGGTAGACAGCACTGCCAGAAAATTTCTGATTGAACGTTTCCTCGTCCCATCCAAATAATTCGGTTAATGCGACATCATCCAGCCCGTGCCTTGCAGCGAAATCCGGTTCGAGGCTTTTGTGCGCAAAACGATTCCATGGACACACCATTTGACAATCGTCGCAGCCGTAAATGCGATTGCCGATAAGCGGGCGTAACTCTAGAGGAATGCTACTTTTAAGTTCGATGGTCAGGTAGGAAATGCAGCGCCGTGCATCCAGCTTATATGGCGCGATGATAGCCTGCGTCGGACACACTTGAATACACGCCATGCAGGTGCCGCAATGATCCGATTCCGGTTCATCAATGGGAAGCGGCAGATCGGTGTAGAGCTCGCCCAGAAAAAACCACGAACCATGGTCGCGCGACAAGAGCAACGTGTGTTTACCGCGCCAGCCCAACCGAGCTTTATATGCCAACTCTACTTCCATTACTGGCGCACTGTCGGTGAATACGCGATAGCTGAAACCGCCCACCTCAGTGCGAATTTTTTCAGCCAGTTTTTTCAGACGGTTACGCAAAACTTTGTGGTAGTCGCGTCCCAAGGCATAGCGTGAAATGAAAGCACGGCTGCCATCCTCTATTACCTCCCAAGTATCTTTCACAGTGGGTGGATAATAGTCCATACGTACAGAGATGACGCGCAGTGTGCCCGGAATTAATTCCGCCGGACGGGTGCGTTTAGCGCCATGTTTTGCCATATAATCCATCTCGCCATGGAAGCCTTGCGCGAGCCATTCCAACAAGCGTTCCTCAGCATCATGAAGGTTGATATCAGCGATACCTACTGCCTGAAATCCAAGCTCCTTACCCCATTCTTTTATTTTGGTGGCCAGCGCGGTGTAATCCACAATTTGAGGTGTCTCGATTTGCATAATCAGAATAATAGCCGAATAAGCCTACTGCTGGCCGATGAAGTCGCTACCGCTGCTTTTGCAGCACGACTAGCCCCAGGAATAAAGCCTGGCATGGTGATTTATTTGCATGGTGACTTAGGCGCCGGTAAAACCACTCTGGTACGTGCACTACTGCATGCGATGGGCTATATTGGACGGGTGAAAAGCCCGACCTACAGTTTGCTTGAGCTGTATCAAGCTGGTGAGTTACACTTGCGTCACTTTGATCTCTACCGCTTCCACGACGCGGATGAATGGGATGCCGCCGGCTTCCGCGATGAGTTTGACGCGCGGAACGTATGTCTAGTGGAGTGGCCAGAAAAAGCGCAAGATCTTGTGCCACAAGCGGATATTGAAATTACACTTGAAATATTATCTGCTGAAACCATATGTAATAGCCGCAATATTGAAGTTCGTGCAATTTCACAGGCTGGCAGGGAATGCTTAAAAGTACTGCAAAGTTAG
The DNA here is from genome assembly GCA_964589845.1 of uncultured Candidatus Nitrotoga sp. Taxonomy (GTDB): domain Bacteria; phylum Pseudomonadota; class Gammaproteobacteria; order Burkholderiales; family Gallionellaceae; genus Nitrotoga. The sequence goes on from CAZPUT010000004.1 coordinate 19,766, forward strand.
TCGTATTTGGCCTTTTGCTGTGGCTTCCACACGCGCAGGCAGCTATCGCCATCAGCTCTGCCCGCGTTTGGCCGGCACTTGAATACACTCGCCTAACGTTGGAGTCAGCCAAACCAATCCGCTATGAATTATTTTCCATTAAAAATCCAGACCGACTGGTGATTGATCTGAAAGATGTCGAAATAAACGGCTCTCTTAATGAGCTCGTTAGTAAAATTCGCAGCGACGACCCTTACATAAAAAGTGTACGCGTGGCTCATTTCAAACCTGGCATAGCGCGCTTGGTATTCGACCTTAAGTCCAAAATCAAGCCGCAATTATTCAGCCTTATGCCGGTAGCAAAATACAACCACCGCCTGGTTCTTGATATCTACCCCGCCATTCCCATTGATCCGATGATGGCACTCTTGCAGGAAGAAACAGCAACTCACACGCTGGAATCCGCCCCAACCACCGCAAGTCGGTTACCTCAAGAGAGTGAATCAACAAAATCTAAAATAGCAAGTACGCAGACAATTCCACAGCCGGCAATTAACTCAAACAAATCTACGTCTCGCCCCCGGCCTGAGATGAGCGCACGTACGCTCATCATTGCCATCGATGCTGGACATGGCGGCGAAGACTCGGGCGCGAAAGGATACAATGACACATACGAAAAAAACGTCACGCTGGCGATTGCACGCAAGCTGAAAGAACTGATGGATGAAACCACGGGCATGCATGGCGTATTAATTCGCGACGGCGATTATTTCATCCCCCTGAACGGACGCGTACAGAAAGCGCGCAACGTGCATGCCGACTTATTTATTTCTATTCATGCCGATGCTTTCAATAAACCACATGCACGCGGCTCCTCAGTGTTCGCCCTGTCCAAACTCGGTGCCACTAGCGCCAGCGCGCGCTGGCTGGCAAAAAAAGAAAACGAGGCTGATTTAATTGGCGGCGTGAATATCGCAAAAGCAAAAAATGTGCCCTACCTTGCACCCACATTGCTTGATATGTCGCAAGATAGGGCCATCTACGACAGCATGAAGCTGGCCAAGCACGTGCTGGGAGAGGTGGGTAACATCAACACATTACATGGCAACTCTGTTCAGCAAGCTGGTTTCGCCGTGCTGAAATCACCGGACATCCCATCAATATTGATTGAAACCGCTTTCATCAGCAATCCCAGCGAAGAGCTTCGCCTGAATGACAAGGACTATCAGGAAAAAATGGCACGCGCCATTCTCAGTGGTATCAAAGGCTATTTCGCGACAAAACCCGCGCTTTCAAAGCCCCAATTAGTGCAGAACAAGTTAACTTCCACTTAATCCAAGCTTCCATAAATTTGCGTGATCAATAACACAGACTTTGCATGTTGTACGAAAATCGCCAGCCCATACATTCTCTATTTATCTGACCAATAAATATTAGCGATAGAGCTCAATGTGACCATTTACGATATATTTAATGGCGATGCGGACGGTATTTGTGCCTTGCATCAACTGCGTCTCGCTCAGCCGGCTAACAGCGTTCTCGTCACGGGTGTCAAGCGGGACATTTCCTTGCTGGCACAAGTGCAGGCTAATGTCGGTGACCAGATTACCGTTTTGGATATTGCCATGAGCAAAAACCGAGAGGCTCTACTGTCAGCATTGGATCGCGGAGCGCAAGTGCGATATTTTGATCATCACATCCCTGGCGACATTCCCACTCATCCTCAACTAACCACTTATATCGACACCGGCCCCAACATCTGTACTGGTTTACTGGTTAACAATCACCTTAACGGACAATTTTTAATCTGGGCAGTAGTCGCCGCATTTGGGGACAATATGCATGAAAGTGCTATTCATGCATCAAAAACTCTGCAACTTACCTCGACCCAGCTAGACACACTGCAAGAATTAGGAGAATGCATCAACTACAATGCTTATGGGGAATCATTACAAGATTTATATTTTCATCCAGCCGAACTTTATCAAGTCATGCGCCATTATCGCGACCCATTTACCTTTATCCATGAAGAACCAGTCTTTGAAACTTTGAAAAATGGCTATATTGAAGATATTGCACTAACCAAAAAACTAAAACCAGAAGTGGAAAGTACCGCCGGGGCGATTTACTTTCTTCCCGACGCACCATGGAGTCGTCGCATCTCCGGCGTATTCGGGAATCTTCTGGCCACAGCATTCCCTTTAAAAGCCCATGCTATATTGACCAAACGCACTAACGGAGGATTCTTGGTTAGCGTGCGAGCGCCATTGGCTACAAAAACCGGTGCCGATAAAGTATGCGAGCAATTTGAAACAGGCGGAGGAAGAAAAGGTGCAGCCGGTATTAATTGCATGCCAGAAAATCAATTCGACCGGTTCAACCAAATATTCAACACTACATTCAATCACAATGCAAAACATAATAGATAAATTAATCACGCCATATGGTGGCAACTTGGTCAATCTGAATATTGACCAAACACGTGCGGAAACCCTATGCCGCGAAGCCATACACTTTCCATCACTGGATCTTAACAAGCGGCAATTATCAGACTTGGAGTTGCTGCTTAACGGAGGATTCTCTCCATTACGCGGCTTCATGAACCAGGCCGACTACAACAGCGTTCTTAATAACATGAGCCTCGCCGATGGCACCTTTTGGCCCATGCCCATTACTCTGGATATCCCGGATTCAGTTGCCCAACAACTAGTGCCTGGCAGTCGTCTTGCGTTGCGCGATCCAGAAGGCTTTATGCTGGCCGTAATCACAGTGGAAGAGCTTTGGCAGCCTGATAGAACTATGGAAGCACAAGCTCTATTCAATTCCGTTGACCCCACTCACCCCGGTGTCGCCCATTTTTTAAAGCAAAAAGGCCAGCATGCTGTTTCCGGACGTCTTGAGGGGTTATCCTTACCCTTACGCCACGACTACCCGACGCTCCACTTTACCCCGGAAGAATCACGCAAATATTTCTCGCAACGCGGCTGGCGTCGTATCATTGCTTTTCAAACACACCAACCTTTGCACCGTGTTCAATATGAATTTATGTTGCGCTCTGCCATGGCCTATGAAGCCAATTTGCTAATCCACCCCATCATCGGCAACGCAGAACCTGATCATCCCGATTACTTCACCTTAATACGCTGCTATCAAGCCATCATGCCGCGTTTTTCTTCCACGACCACGGCATTATCTTTACTTCCCCTATACCCTCGCGGATCCGGCTTACGTGAAGTTTTTTGGAAAGCCATTGTGCAACGCAATTATGGCTGCTCTCATTTAATTGTTGGCGGCGAGCACATGGTAAATGAGGGTACCCGACGCGGCCTGGATTTGTTCCAGGAATACTGTTTACCCGCCAACGCATCGAAGCGCAACGCTGTAGGCATAGAACTGATCCCATTTTCACGCATGGTTTACGTAGAAGAACGCGCACAATATCTCCCTCTGGAAGAAGTGCCTGAAGGTGCACTTAGCGCTAGTCTGACCGATACGGAACTGAAACATCGCCTGGTGGAAGGGCTAAAAGTTCCTGAGTGGTTTTCTTTCCCGGAAGTATTGAATGAATTACGTATAGCCTATCCAGCCCGTGATAAACAGGGCCTTACAATATTTTTTACAGGTTTGTCTGGCGCTGGGAAATCAACTTTGGCCAAAGTGCTAATGACCAAGCTGCTGGAAATGGGCGGTAGGCAAGTTACTTTGCTGGATGGCGATATCATGCGCAAACATCTTTCCAGTGAGTTGGGCTTCTCGCGTGAGCATCGCGATCTCAACGTACGGCGAATCGGTTTCGTAGCTTCTGAAATCACCAAGAACCGGGGTATTGCCATTTGCGCACCGATTGCACCCTATCATGCCACTCGTCGAGACGTACGGGTCATGATCGAACCATTGGGCGGTTTTTTTGAAATACATGTAGCTACGCCGCTACATGTATGTGAAGGCCGTGACCGCAAAGGACTTTACGCAAAAGCCCGTGCTGGCATAGTTAAGGAATTTACCGGCATCAGTGATCCCTATGAAACCCCGGAAAACCCCGAACTAGTAATTGACACTACAAATATTAGCGTGGACGAGGCGGTGCAGCAAATTTTGCTCAAACTACAACACGACGGATACGTGCATTAAGCCCGACTTTGACACTTTCAAGGCACAATTTTCGCTGTAAATCCAGGAACGGCATGTACCGGTATAAGATTATAAAGAACTCCGAAACGTTAGCCATAAGAAGTATGATACTTTCAAAATACTGAAATTTAATTACTCCAAAAAATTAAAACACTATAGATAGGTTATTTTAATAAATAACACATTATTAAAATGTACAATCACACGATGAATACTGACCTTCCCATTCCATCCAAATACCTCCAGGGAATCGATTCGCTACTATCCATCGTACAAATGCCCAAGGGCATTCCGGTGGCCACATTTGCTATCGGCGAAGCTGGTGCCGCGAATGCTGGCGTGTTCGCAATATCCATGCTGGCGCTGAACGATACACAGTTGGCCAAACGTCTCATCGCATTCCGCAAACAGCAGACCGAAGCAATTGCTGCGATCAAGCTGCCATCACTAAGCTAAAAGAGGAACCCTATGTCTGTATTATTTGAATCCAACTTAACCAGCTTGCCATTACTGCACCGCGGTAAAGTGCGTGACATCTATGAAGTGGATGATGAGCGTCTGCTCATTGTGCAAACTGATCGCTTGTCCGCTTTTGATGTCATTTTACCGACTCCAGTGCCAGGAAAGGGTCAAGTACTCACTACCCTGTCCAATTTCTGGTTTAGTAAGCTTAATCACGTTCTCCCTAATCACCTTACCGGTATCCAGCCAGCATCGTTAGTCAAAACTGATGAAGAACGCGCGCAGCTGGCCGGCCGGGCCTCTGTAGTTAAACGCTTGAGTCCCGTGCCCATTGAGGCCATCGTGCGTGGCTATCTGGCCGGTTCCGCCTGGAAGGAATACCAAACAACTGGCATGGTGTGCGGCATTAAATTACCCGCCGATTTACAGGAAGCACAAAAACTGCCGCAGCCCTTATTTACACCTTCAACCAAGGCACCAGCGGGTGAACACGATGAAAACATCTCCTTCGAGCAGGCCGTAAAATTGCTGGGTCTGCCGCGTGCGAATGCAGTACGCCATGCCGCCTTGTCGCTGTATACCCAGGCGGCGGAATTTGCGGCCACGAGGGGGATAATAATTGCTGATACAAAATTTGAATTCGGTGTGGATTCATCAGGAAAAATGTATTTGATTGATGAAGCGCTGACGCCTGATTCCTCGCGGTTCTGGCCAGCGGATCAATACACTGTGGGTAGCAATCCGCCTAGCTTTGATAAGCAGTTCGTACGTGACTGGCTGGAAGCTTCTGGCTGGAACAAACAACTCTCAGCACCGAAAGTTCCTGCCGACATAATCGAAAAAACTGCGGAAAAATATCACAAAGCCTTGCAACTGTTGATGGACGTGTGACACCTTCCTTCAGCTATTGAAATTAGTGCGACGCTGAAATTTAATGAACGGGCTAACAGATTGAGAAAAATAACCATTAAAAGATTCAATCAGCGACTTCTTTCTCTGGTCGAACATATCGGCTTGCTAGTTATCGCCATTGCCACAGTGTTCGCCATGGCGAGCGAGACCATGATTATGGTACGGGCAGTACAAGTGACACTTACCGACCTATTACTGCTATTCCTCTACCTGGAAGTACTCGCCATGGTCGGGCTGTATTACAACTCAGGCAAGCTGCCAGTGCGCTTCCCACTTTACATCGGCATGGTGGCACTTGCGCGCTACCTGATCTTGGACATGAAAGCCATGGATGACTGGCGCATGCTCGCAATAACTGGCTCTATCCTGATGCTAACGTTGGCAGTGTTCCTGATTCGCTTGGGCCATGTGCGTTATCCTTATTCGGGCGATGAGTCGTCTGCGGAACTGCGACAAGCAGACCGAATGCAGGATTGAAAACAAGGTTGGGCTGAATAAAATGAAGCCCAACCGCTCACCATAACCATCTACTCCATTACCTATTTTTTTCGACCGGCGCTTTACGTTTTAATTTTTGAAAAAGCATCTGCCATAGCATTTGGTGCGGTTCGTGGAGACTCTCGTTGCTTGTCTCCCACTGCACTCTTTGTGTGGTTCAGGCTATCTTGCTGTCTCTGTGTGTTTCTTTGTTCAGGCTTGCCGTTTGATTGTGGCGCAGCGTCCGTCAAACGCATAGTGAGCGCGATGCGTTTGCGTTTTTCGTCCACTTCCAGCACTTTTACCTTCACCACTTGTCCAGTTTTAACGATCGCATGCGGATCTCTCACGAAGCTATTCGATAAGGCTGAAATATGTATCAATCCATCCTGATGCACGCCAATATCCACGAACGCACCAAAGGCAGCAACATTGGTAACGACACCTTCCAAAATCATGTCTGGCTTCAAGTCAGACAATTGTTCTATGCCTTCTCTGAAAGTGGCTGTGGTAAATTCAGGACGCGGGTCGCGCCCCGGTTTCTCTAGTTCTTTCAGAATGTCAGAAATCGTCGGCAGGCCGAATTGCTCATTCACATATTTGGCGGGACTGAGCGCATTCAATAACTGGCTATTGCCAATGACGGATTTAATGTCCTGTTTGATCTCCGCGAGGATACGTTGCACCAGCGGATAAGATTCAGGGTGGACGGCAGATGCATCAAGCGGATTGTCGCCCCCCATGATGCGCAGGAAACCAGCTGCCTGCTCAAAGGTTTTTTCGCCCAGACGTGGAACCTCGCGTAATTGAGCACGAGAGGTGAACATGCCCTTGATGTCCCGGTAAGCCACAATCCCCTGCGCCACGCTGCTGCTCAATCCGGAAACGCGCGCCAACAAAGGGACGGATGCGGTATTAACATCGACGCCAACGGCATTAACGCAGTCTTCAACTACGGCATCGAGTGAACGCGCCAATTGGGATTGGCCGACATCGTGCTGGTATTGTCCGACCCCGATCGATTTCGGATCGATCTTTACCAGCTCGGCCAACGGGTCTTGCAAACGTCGGGCAATCGATACCGCGCCACGCAGTGATACATCCATATCAGGCAGCTCACGCGAGGCAATTTCGGATGCCGAATAAACCGAAGCACCCGCCTCGGATACCACGACATTGGTCAACTTCAGCTCTGGATGGCGTTTGATCAGCTCCAGCGCTAATTTGTCTGTCTCCCGCGAGGCCGTGCCATTGCCGATAGCAATCACTGCTACGCGATGTTTTTCTGCCAATTTTGCCAAGGTGTGCAAGGAGCCATCCCAGTCATTTCTCGGCTGATGCGGATAGATGACGGCGGTATCCACCACTTTCCCTGTCTCATCCACGACCGCCACCTTGACCCCGGTGCGTATACCTGGATCAAGCCCCATCGTGACACGTGGACCCGCTGGGGCGGCCAGCAACAAATCTTTCAGGTTGCGCGCGAATACATTGATGGCTTCTTTTTCCGCACTGGCCCGCAATGCGCCCATTAACTCGGATTCCAAATGCACAAAACTTTTCACGCGCCATGTCCAGCGCACGGTATCGACCAGCCAATTATCGGCTGGCCGATGTTGCTGAGAAATGCCGAAACGATTTGCAATACGAATTTCGCAAGGATTATGCGGCGCACTCCAATTTGCTTTGTCTGCCTCGCTATCTAGACGCAATCGCACATTCAGCAACTCCTCGCGACGACCCCGCAATATAGCCAAGGTACGGTGCGAAGGGATGGTCTTGATCGATTCGGAGTAATCGAAATAATCGGCATATTTCGCTGCAAGCTCTTCCTTGCCATCGATCACTTTAGATTCCACGATGCCATGTTTTTGTACATATTCGCGCAGGGATTGCAGCAAGGTGGCATCTTCCGCGAAGCGTTCCAACAAGATTTGGCGTGCACCATCCAGTGCCGCCTTGATGTCTGGCACGCCGGGGTTGTCGCATTGCTCAATGGTAAATGGTGGCTTCAGGTATTGGGCTGCTTCCTGTTCCGGTTGCAACATCGGATTAGCCAACAATGAATCGGCAAGCGGCTCCAGCCCCGCCTCCAGCGCAATTTGCGCCTTGGTGCGCCGCTTGGGCTTGTAGGGCAGATACAAATCTTCCAGATGCGTCTTGTCCTCGGCGTGCGTGATTGCATTCAACAGCCCGGGGGTCATTTTGTCCTGCTCGGTAATCGAGGTAATGATCGTAGCGCGACGCTCTTCCAGTTCGCGCAAATAGCGCAAACGCTCTTCCAACAGCCGCAACTGGATGTCGTCCAACCCCCCAGTCGCCTCCTTGCGGTAGCGGGCAATAAACGGGACCGTTGCACCTTCATCCAACAAGGCAATGGCTGATGCAATCTGTGCAGGCTTGGCAGCAATTTCTACTGTAAGCCGTTGTTCAATGGATGGGAGCATAAATCGACCAGCTTAATAAATTGAATAAAATCCCATTCTGTTATTTCAGAACTGAGGCTATGTGATTTATGCAGAACGTGCTTTATCCTGGCTGAATAAGCACCAACGAGACTAGGGCTACGCTGAATTAAGTCCGTTCGCGTTGAGCTTGTCGAAACGCACTCCTTGCAAACCACCAATGGCTTCGACAGGCTCAGCCCGAACGGAGGGACTTATTCAGCATTGTCTTAGCTCTTCTTTTGAATAAACTCGATTTTGTATCCATCCGGGTCGGATACAAAGGCAATAACAGTTGTGCCATGCTTCATTGATCCAGCTTCTCTGATTACGCTTCCACCTTTTTGCTTGACAAGCTCGCATGCCTCGCCAGCATTATCGACTTCAATGGCAACATGACCATAACCTGATCCCAGGTCATATTTTTCAACGCCCCAATTGTAAGTGAGCTCTAAAACAGCACCGTCTTTTTCATCTTGGTAACCAACAAATGCCAGAGTAAATTTTCCATCTGGATAATCATTGCGACGCAGCAATTTCATTCCCAGCACTTCTGTATAAAAAGCAATTGAACGATCCAGGTTACCCACTCTGAGCATGGTATGAAGAATTCGCATAAGTGTCTCCAGCTATTAATTATAAAAAGCGACCATCTTTAGTCATATGGCTCCTTCAAGTTGGACGTTGCCACAAAAGCTGAGACCGGGTCAGTTTTTTATCACACTCAAAATATTTTAGTTCATGTCGTTGAGTAAACAACCTGTCCCCTATGAGCTACTTCAGTGCTACCCCGCCAACCCCACATAAACATTCAGCACGTCATCATCCGAATCGATGGCTTCGAGGAAGGCTTCGACTTCTTCACGTTCGGCATCGTTGCTGAGGGTGACGGGATTTTTGGGGCGGTAGCCAACCATTGCGGAGGTGACGATGAAGCCTTGTGCGGGTAGCGCTTTGCACACGGCATCCAGATCGGTGAACTCGGTGATGAACAAAGTCGCACCATCATCCGCAGGCTCAAAGTCTTGCGCGCCCGCTTCGATTGCGGCGACTTCGGCATCACCATCTTTTGTATTCGGTGTCGCTTCGATCATGCCGACATGGTTGAAGTCCCATGATACAGAACCGGGCGCACCCAACTGCCCTTTGCGGAACAACACATTCATGCTGGCTTTAGTGCGGTTGATATTATCGGACAGACATTCAACGATGACCGGTACACGGTGCGGCGCGAAACCTTCGTATACCAGATGTTCCATGTGAAGCGGACCATCCAACAAGCCTGCGCCTTTTTTGATGGCGCGATCCAAGGTCTCTTTCGGCATAGAGACTTTTTTGGCTTGCTCAACCACCAGACGCAAACGTGAGTTTGAGCCAATGTCAGCACCGCCCTTTGCGGCCACCATGATTTCTTTGGCCAGCTTGCCGAAAATCTTACCCCTCGCATTCGCTGCGACTTCTTTGTGCCTTGCTTTCCACTGAGCGCCCATGTCTGTTCTCTTCTGTAATGGTTGATACAAAAATCGTTGAGGACGCATCTTGCCTCAAGTGGCGTGGTGGTTCAACCCGGAATGGCCGATATTGCCAGACCTCGTCATTCCCGCGCAGGCGGGAATCCAGTGATTCTATTCAAATGCCTTTGGAAAAATCAATGGAGACATACTCGATTGGTGGTTTTGTTTTTGACTTCCCCAGACCGTCCATGTGTTTTGGGCTTTATCAATCGAATCGACCCTATTGATTGACCCTATTGAATCCTATTGATTCCAAATACGTAGGGGCAAAATATTTTTTGCCCCTACAATCAAAACCAAAACATGGCACATCCCGAACAACTGGATCAATTGTTCAAGCAAATCGTGGAGTCAGACTCTCATGTCACTATTGATTGCCCGCGTCATGATGAACTCTTTGTCTGAGTAAGGAGCAAAGTCGGCATGGATGCACTACTACTATTTCTGTGTTCGTTTTTCATCGTATTCACGCTGGGATACCAGCAGCACAACGTCCACTACCGCCGCTATCAGGCGGCATTCGTGAACAGCATCTTTATCGAGGTCATGAACCTGCTGGTGCTGCGCCTGGGGCCAAGTGCATCCCCGGCGGAAATGGCGGCATTCTTGATAGGCGGCCCGCTGGGAAGCATTGCGGCAATCTGACTGAGCGGCAAGGTATCCACCCAAACCAGCGAACCGCAAGGTGGGAAAGCCTAGCGAATCACCCGCCGTGCCGGAATTTTTAGTTTTTTCGCAGCGGAGAGCATTCCTTCGTCCAAGGTGGCGGTGAACGCCACCCCGTTGTTATGCGCCACTGCCAGGTGTAAGGCATCCGGGCCGCGTAGCTGGGTGGCAAAGTGCGCGACATATTCCTGTGCCAGATCGAAATCATTGGCACTTGGAATCAGGACAATTAGAGAGGTAGTAACTACCGAATAAAACTCCGCAATCAAATGCTTCCCTTGGCTTGCTGTTAGCGTTCCCATGCGTACATCGCGAGAAATCAGGCTAGCAAATTCGACAAATGCCCATTTGCTGACTGCCAGCGTTCCCACCGCTTGACGAGAAAGAAAATCCGCAATCTTCGCGGAAGTGGCCTCCTCCCGAAACAGCGGCGTCAGGAAACTGGTGTCCAGATAAATCACTCTGCGTCACGCAGCTCACGTAGCGACTCGGCACTGCTATTTTTCCACGCGGGCAACTGATGGCGAAGCTCTGCCAGACGCTGCATCGGCAAGGGCTGCTTGAGAGGACTGGCAGGCACCACCCTTGCAACAGGACGACCGTGGCGAGTAATAACAACCTCCTCACCGGATTCAACGGCATTCAGCAACTCGCTCAAGTGCGCTTTGGCTTGCGCCAAACTCATTGCATGCATTTTTAAAATCCTTTATGACCAGAATAGTAGTCACATTCTACGACGCAGTTGCATAAAAATGCAAGTACATAACCCAACATCAAACTGACTACTATTTCATGCATTTCAACCTCGCTTATTCGAAGTTGCTATTTTTTGGCGAATCGTTGAGGGCGCATCTTGCCTCAAGTGGCGTGGTGGTTCAACCCAGAATGGCCGATTTTGCAAGATCTCGTCATTCCCACGCAGGCGGGAATCCAGCGGCTCTATTCAAATGCTTTGGAAAAATCAATGAGAAAATGCATGCAAAAAATGCATGGGGGCAGGTATCTTGTGCGAGTCATTTGGGCTATGGTTAAGCAGGGGAGAAAATACGAAGTACGATAAAACGTCACACCACATGGGGGAGGATTGACGCTGCTGTCAGGTAGCAGTGTCGCTGACGTGTTGTGTGTTGAGTAGTGTGATTTGTTAAAAAATTGATTGCAATTTCAAGCGGGATGGTCAGACTGACACCTATTGTTGTGCTTCCGCAATGGCAAGCTGTGGCTGGCACTCTCGTGGGTGTGCTGGCGCTGCAAGTCCTGGTGGTGCAGTGGCCGCCGGCACAAAGCGTGTTCGACACAACGGCACTGGAGTTTGACGATTGGTTCAAGGCTGTTGCCGTGGCTTCCAGCGTGCTGTTGTTGGACGAACTGAAAAAATATATGGTTTCGTTGGCACGTAAATTTTGAGAGAGCTAAAAATTAGGGGCATGTCTAGAACGGGGGGTTAAGAAATAACCTTTCGTCATGTCAGGTCAGGGCGGAGTCAAAAACCAACCGCAACAGTTAATGTTTAGTAACGGTTTTATTTATTGGCGTTACAGTTTGCCAACTCATACCCAAATCACCGATGACAAAATCAGCCAATCCCGCTCCCATCCATCGCCTGGCACTACGAATACGCGAGATCGCGCAGTTGTTTAACTCGATGGACCCGACGCCATTCCTGAACAAAGACCTTGATCCGGAAGCAGAGGACTTCATCGAAACATGGGCGTCTGGATTTGCGCCGGGTAGTCGCTTCCATATAACCATCTACATTGAACAGTGGCCGTCAGATGGCGACCCAAGCGAGATGTTAACTGGAGCGATCCACAACCACTTTTCCTACAAGGTCGAGCGTACGCGCAGTGCCTTGAAACATTTTATGCAGCAAGGCCGCCTGAGTCTTGCCATCGGTATTGTCTTTGTCACGCTGTGCCTGATTGCGGCCGATGCCATTGGAAATCTCGGCACTAATACTGGCGCCACGATAGCACGCGAAAGTCTTACGATCGTCGGTTGGGTTGCCATGTGGCGCCCACTGCAGACTTTTCTTTACGACTGGTGGCCGCTCCAGCGACAGGTCCGTCTTTACCAAAAGCTGAGCAGTGCTCATATCCAGGTACTTCAAGGAAAATGATGGCCCGCTACTTACTTGTGCTCGGCTTTAGGTCAGTCATTACCAATGGTGACATGCCTATCAGTAGATTCTGGTTGCTCGGTATTGCGCGATTTGCAAGGCACAAACACTGACTTATTCACCGGGGTATCTGTCGAGAAGTCGACGTTGAGCTTTTTTGATAATGGCTCGTTGCTTAAAATAATACAAACGATGTGAAGGAGAAAACATGCTCAAAGTTTTGCTGCCGGCGGACGGCTCCGAAAACTCGAATCGTGCGGTAAAGCATCTGATCCATTTGATCAATAACCTGGGGGCGATGGAGGTGCACGTCGTAAACGTGCAGCCTGAACTTTTGTATATCGATATCCTGCTCAAGCCGCGCCAGGAGGTTGTTGACGCATGGACGCAAAAGGCGGGAAGAGACGCATCCCGCTCCGCCTGCGCCTTGCTGGACGAAGCCGGCATTCCCTACGTTTTGGAGTTCGCCTCCGGTGAAGTTGCGGAGGCGATTATTCGGCATGCGCAGCACTATCAATGCGACATGATCGTCATGGGAACGCGCGGCATGGGGACGGTCGCCAATCTCGTGCTCGGCTCAGTGGCAACCAAAGTGATGCACCTCGCGAACATCCCGGTAACCTTGGTGAAATAACATTCTGTCATGCCAGCCAAACGTTTACGAAATAGGGTTCGTGCTCGAAATAAGTTCAGACTGCGCCCATCATTTGAGTTGCCAGTCCGAAAGAAGGCAAGGCAAGGCAGTGACGGAACGGCGCGTCCCCGAGCTGGAAGCCAAACTGGCGCGAACAATCCAGCATCTGTGCCGAAAGCGGAGGATGCTAAGTTTTGCGTTGGGCTGAAAATTCAGTTGACGGATAACGAGGCCGAGAAGCCGAAAAATATATACAGACATTTCGGCATATTGTCCTTTCACATCAATGCGGGTATACAGTACACACTGTGATGACCGTGTGAGAGGTGCAATGTCACTGTTGTCCAGAAAGGAAACGATGAAACGCTTCGTCTGTTTTGTCGCCGTGCTGCTGCTCCTGCCGCTTGCCGCCTTTGCCAGGACGGTCGTGGTGACCGAAATTGATGGTGCCATCAGCCCGGCCAGCGCAGCCTATTTTCTGCGCGCCCTGAACGAAGCGAAGCAGGTGCGGGCGGAGCTGCTGGTGCTCAGGCTCAATACGCCGGGCGGGCTCGACTCGGCCATGCGCGAGATGATCCAGGGCATCCTTGCCTCACCAGTGCCGGTGGCTACTTTCGTTTCACCTTCCGGTGCCCGCGCCGCCCGCTAGTGCTATGGAGAAGAAGGCGGTGCATGATGCCGCCGCTTACCTGCGCAGTCTCGCCCAATTGCGCGGACGTAACGCCGAATGGGCGGAGAAGTCAGTGCGCGAGGCGGAAAGCCTGTCTGCCGAGGAAGCGCTGAAGCTAAAGGTGGTGGACTTCGTCGCCGCAGACCTGCCCGATCTTCTGCGCCGGGCCGACGGGCGCAGCGTCAGCCTGGCGCAGGGCGAATACAAGCTGATGCTCGCCGGTGCCGCCATCGTCACTATCGCACCCAATTGGAAGGAACGCTTGCTGACGGCGGTGGCCGATCCCAACATCGCGCTGATCCTGCTGCTGCTCGGAATCTACGGGCTGCTGTTCGAGTTCTACACGCCGGGCTTCGGTGTGGCCGGTGTGATCGGCGCCATCAGTCTGCTGCTGGCCCTCTACGCGCTTGCCATGCTGCCGATCAACGCCGTCGGTGCCCTGCTCCTGCTGGTGGGCATTGCCCTCATGGCGGCGGAAGCTTTCGCCCCCAGCTTCGGCGTGCTCGGCGTCGGCGGCGTCGCCGCCTTCATCGTCGGCTCCCTGATGCTGATTGATGGCGACATCCCCGGCATGGAAATCTCGCTTGCCTTCGTCGTGCCGCTAGCCGCAATCAGTGCCTTGGTACTGGCCGGTATTGGG
>CAZPUT010000005.1:0-30365 GCA_964589845.1 uncultured Candidatus Nitrotoga sp.
GGGCCGAACCGCATCGGTCAAGGGATCGAGTTCGATTATTGCTGTGTGCATGCCGCACTGGCGTTGCGTGAGGATGGTTATGAGACCATCATGGTCAATTGCAATCCAGAGACTGTGTCTACTGATTATGATACGTCCGACCGTCTGTATTTCGAACCGCTGACGCTGGAAGATGTGCTGGAAATTGTGGCTGTGGAAAAACCGGTCGGCGTGATCGTGCAGTTTGGGGGTCAGACGCCGCTGAAGCTGGCGCATGGTTTAGAGAAAAATGGTGTGCCCATTATAGGCACGACGCCGGACATGATCGACTGCGCGGAAGACCGTGCGCGTTTCCGTGTGCTGTTGCAGCAATTGGACTTGAAGCAACCGCCCAATCGCACGGTCAGCACGCCGGAACATGCGGTGCTGGCAGCGCAGGAAATTGGTTACCCGCTGGTAATGCGGCCCAGCAACGTGTTGGGTGGGCGTGCCATGGAGATCGTTAATTCCCAACCTGATTTGGAACGTTATATGCGCGAGGCGGTGGAGAGCGCCAATATTTTTCCAGAACGCATGCCGATTTTGCTCGACCGCTTTCTTAATGATGCGATTGAGGTGGATGTGGATGCAGTAAGTGACGGTACAGACGTGCTGGTCGGCGGTATCATGGAACACATCGAAGAGGCTGGTGTACATTCCGGCGACTCGGCCTGTTCCTTACCACCTTTTAGTTTGTCGCCAAAGCTTCAGGATGAGTTGCGGCGCCAGACCAAGGCGATGGCCCGAGCGCTGAATGTAGTCGGCCTGATGAATGTACAGTATGCCATTCAGGACGAATCTGTATTTATACTGGAAGTAAATCCGCGCGCCTCACGCACTGTGCCCTTCGTGTCCAAAGCTACTGGAATCCCGCTGGCCAAGGTGGCTGCACGTTGTATGGTTGGTCAAACTTTGGCACAGCAGAACGTGACTAAAGAAGTTATTCCGTCGTATTATTCGGTCAAGGAGGCGGTGTTTCCATTCATTAAGTTCCCCGGTGTGGATATTATCCTTGGCCCGGAAATGAAATCTACTGGGGAAGTAATGGGTGTGGGCGACACTTTTGCGGAAGCTTTTGTGAAATCCCAATTAGCGGCGGGAGTGAAATTGCCATCCGCCGGAAAGGTGTTTATCAGCGTGCGTGGTGCGGATAAATTAGGTGCTGTGGAAATTGCCAAGAGCCTTCGCGATATGGGCTTTACCATTTTAGCCACGCGTGGTACCGCCACTACAATAGCGGCTGCAGATGTTGCAGTGACTGTGGTGAACAAGGTGGCAGAGGGACGTCCGCACATCGTGGATATGATCAAGAACGGCGAAATCAGTCTGATTATTAATACCGTAGACAGCAAGCGCAGCGCGATGCAGGATTCTTACTCTATCCGTCATGCCGCATTGCAGGGACGTGTGACTTATTACACTACTCTGGCAGGTGCGCGCGCAGCTTGTTTGGGTATGCAGCACATCGCTGAATTACATGTGTATGATTTGCAGACGCAGCATCAACGTCTGATTCACTAAGAACATAAGAAGGAAGAATCAGTATGAGCAAAATTCCATTAACCGTGGTAGGTGCTGAACTATTGCGTAACGAGCTGCATCATTTGAAAACCGTTGATCGCCCATGGGTGATAAATGCCATTTCCGAAGCGCGCGCGCAAGGTGACTTGTCGGAAAATGCTGAATATGAAGCGGCTAAAGAGCGTCAAAGTTTTGTTGAGGGACGCATCATAGAGCTGGGGAGCAAGCTGGGTAATGCTCAGGTAATAGATCCAAAGACCCTCAGCGCGGATGGTCGTTGTGTGTTTGGCGCGACCGTAAGACTGGAAGATCTCGCAAGCGGCGATGTGGTGACTTATCAGATTGTCGGAGATGATGAAGCTGACATCAGGCAATGCAAGATTTCCATCAGCTCTCCGATTGCGCGGGCACTGATCGGTAAATACAGTGGAGATGTTGCTGAAGTTCAGGCTCCAGGCGGCGTTCGCGAATATGAGATCGTGAACGTGCAATATGTTTAAACCTTCCAAACATCCTTGGTAGCCATAAGGAATACGCAGGTAAGCCCCTCATCGCTGCCAGTGGCTTCGGTATCCAGGAAGAGCGTGGGGCCGCCTCGCTCACCTCTGCATAGTGGTCAGCGGCTACCCAACTGTTTTTTGCTGAGCGGCTTGCCTTTGGGTCGTGCAGATTTCTTCTCAGGTACATCTTCTTGTGGTTGATATATCACCAGGATTTTGCCAATATGTTGCACCGCTACTGCGTTCAATTGCGTGCAAATTTGATCCGAGATATCCATGCGCGCTTTCCGATCCTCATTCATAACCCTGATTTTGATTAATTCATGACTCTTCAGGGCGCAGGAGATTTCTCCCAGTACGGTGGGGGTCAGCCCTGCTGATCCAATCATGACGGTGGGTTTAAGCGGATGGGCGCGTGCTTTTAGGTTTTGGCGTTGTAATACAGTTAGTGTTAGCAATTTTATTGGCTCCTGATAAGTCCGACATTTTAAACGATGAAGCGATCCAAAAGTAGCAAACAGTGGATGAATGAACATGTTAATGATTCATACGTGCAGCGCGCGCAGAAGGAAGGTTACCGCTCGCGCGCGGCATACAAGTTATTGGAAATTGATGAGCGTGACCACCTGCTTAAACGTGGCATGGTGGTCGTTGACTTGGGTGCGGCCCCTGGCGGCTGGTCGCAAGTCGCTGCCATCAAGGTAGGCGAAAGTGGCAAAGTAATTGCGCTCGACCTGTTGCCATTGCACCCGATACATGGCGTAGAATTTATTCAAGGTGATTTCCGCGACGACAGTGTAATGGCGCAAATTGAGAGCAAACTGGGCGGCAAAAAAATTGGACTTGTAATATCTGATATGTCCCCCAATATAAGTGGTATCAATATGACCGATCAGGCACGTGCTATGCATTTGGCGGAACTGGCGCTGGACTTTTCATTACGCCATTTGCAACCAAGCGGCGCATTTCTGGTGAAAGTGTTTCAAGGCGCAGGTTTTGAGGACTATATTAAGTTGATGCGTAGTTACTTTGCTCGGGTGGTGACGCGTAAGCCAGATTCTTCGCGCGATCGAAGCAATGAACTATATCTCTTGGGAACCTCAAAGTTTGAGAGCACATTTGAAAACTCAACTTTTTAAGTTGTGGCAAAACGCCAAATAAGCGTTACATGCACTATGTATTTAAAATGTAAACAGTAAAATGTACGTGTTAACGTAGTGTTGTAATATTATTGGATTTATAGTGGTGTCCTTGAGTAATCGGGGCAGACGTAGTCTAATGGACGCATGGTAGAGACAGTGCGCTGGTTAAGGAGTAACTTTGAACAACTTGTTTAAGAGTATCGGAATTTGGATGGTCGTGGCGTTGGTGCTGATGACCGTATTCAATCAATTCAACACGCGCCAGCAGCAGACCTCGCAGACGCAGATTGATTACTCGCGCTTTCTGGAAGAAGTCAGACTTGGGAGTATCACCAAGGTAACTATCGAAGGACGCTTGCTGAAAGCTGTCACTAGCGATGGTAAGCGCATCACCAGCTATGCGCCGCAAGATTTGTGGTTGGTATCTGACTTGATCAAGAACGGTGTCACGATTGAAGCCAAGCCGGAAGAAGAGCAATCCTTTCTGATGAGCATTTTTGTTTCGTGGTTCCCAATGCTGCTGCTCATTGGCGTGTGGGTTTTTTTCATGCGCCAGATGCAAGGCGGCGGCAAAGGGGGTGGACTTTTCTCTTTTGGCAAGAGCAAGGCGCGCATGCTGGACGAGACTAAGGAACGCGTTACCTTTGCCGATGTGGCAGGTTGCGATGAGGCCAAGGAAGAAGTATCCGAGATTGTAGATTTCCTGCGCGACCCAACCAAATTTCAAAATTTGGGCGGTCGCATACCGCGCGGGGTGTTGTTGCTGGGTAGCCCCGGCACCGGCAAAACGTTGCTGGCAAAGGCCATCGCGGGTGAGGCTAATGTACCGTTCTTTTCAATCTCTGGTTCTGATTTTGTAGAAATGTTTGTCGGCGTGGGCGCGGCGCGCGTGCGCGACATGTTCGAGCAGGCTAAGAAACAGGCGCCGTGCATTGTGTTCATTGATGAAATTGATGCAGTCGGTCGCCAGCGTGGCGCTGGCTTGGGCGGTGGTAATGATGAGCGTGAACAAACCCTGAATGCGTTGCTGGTGGAAATGGATGGTTTTGAAGGAGCCAGCGGCGTGATTGTGATCGCTGCGACCAATCGTCCCGATGTACTCGACTCTGCACTGTTGCGTCCGGGCCGTTTTGATCGCCAAGTGATAGTGCCGTTGCCGGATATTCGTGGCCGCGAACAGATTCTGATGGTACACATGCGCAAGGTACCTATTGCGCCTGACGTGAAAGCCGATATTTTGGCGCGTGGTACACCCGGCATGTCTGGTGCTGACTTGGCGAATCTGGTAAACGAGGCGGCACTTTTTGCCGCACGGCGCAGCAAGCGCTTCGTCGAGATGGACGATTTCGAGGCAGCCAAGGATAAGATCATGATGGGCGCGGAACGCCGCTCAGTCGTCATGCCAGAAGAGGAACGTCGCAACACCGCTTATCATGAATCCGGCCACGCGGTGGTGGCCAAGTTGCTGCCAAAGACTGATCCAGTTCATAAGGTTACTATAATCCCGCGTGGACGTGCGCTGGGATTGACCATGCAGTTGCCAGCAGAAGATCGTTACAGCATGGACAAAAATCGGATCCTTGATACGCTTGCGGTATTGTTTGGAGGTCGTATTGCGGAAGAGATTTTCATGCACCAAATGACTACCGGAGCTTCCAATGACTTTGAGCGTGCCACGGAAATGGCACGCCGCATGGTAACTCAATGGGGTATGTCAGAAGCCTTGGGGACGATGGTATATGGCGAAAATGAAGGCGAGGTATTTCTTGGGCGCTCTGTGACTACCCACAAGAATGTTTCAGAAGCTACCATGCAGAAAGTTGATGAGGAAATTCGCCGCATTATAGACCAGCAGTACGCATTGGCTCGAGGGCTGATCGAAGCCAACCGGGACAAAGTCGAAGCAATGGCGAAAGCACTGCTTGAATTTGAAACCTTGGACTCCGACCAGCTCGACGATATTATGGCCGGTAAACCGCCACGTCCGCCCAAGGTCATTCAGTCGAGCAAAGATGTCCAGCCGCCCCAGGATGCAGCACCGACAGCATCGGAAACTCCAACTGCTCAGCCTGCTCCGGGAGCTTGAAAATCCTAAAAGGATGATTTAAGGGAAAGGGGGCGAGGTGCATGTTTCCGTTCTTCTATATGTTTCCACTTCCCTTTTTATCCTTTACCTTCACCTATCACATGCTTCTCCACTGTGGCTCATTCAAACTGGACCTGTCCCGCACTTTGGTTATGGGTATCGTCAATGTCACTCCTGACTCATTCTATGATGGCGGACATCATTCGCAACGCGATGCAGCGCTGGTTCATGCGCATCAACTGATGCAAGAAGGCGCTGACCTTCTCGACATAGGCGGTGAATCCACGCGTCCCGGCGCGCTATCGATCAGCGTGCAGGAAGAGTTGGATCGCATCATGCCGGTAATTGAAGGCTTGCACGGTGCCCCGGTTCCTCTTTCAGTGGATACCTATAAACCAGAAGTGATGCGCTCGGCATTGGCGGCAGGAGTGAGCATGATCAATGATATCAACGCGCTGCAACAACCGGATGCGCTGGCCGCCGTGGCTGCAAGCGATGCAGCGGTGTGCCTGATGCACAAGCAAGGCCCACCCCAGACTATTCAGCAGCCGAACTATCAAAACATCGTAGCAGAGGTGCTTCAATTCCTGCGTTCACGTATAGTATCCGTGCAAAAGGGAGGCATCGCGCGGGAACGTATTATGATCGATCCGGGTTTTGGTTTTGACAAAACCTTGGCGCATAATCTCTCCCTGTTAAGGCATCTGGATGAATTTTCTGTACTGGGTGTTCCACTACTGGCCGGGATCTCACGTAAATCCATGCTGGGTACAATTACTGGCCAAGACGTGGAACACCGAGTACATGCCAGCGTAGCGGCAGCGTTGCTGGCAGTGATGCGCGGAGCATGCATGGTGCGCGTGCATGATGTGCGTGCCACAGTTGATGCTTTAAAAATTTTGAACGCAGTAAAGGGAGTCGGCTAGTGAGCAAAAAATTTTTTGGTACGGATGGTGTGCGCGGACGGGTAGGTGAATATCCTATTACGCCGGAATTTGTTATGCGCTTGGGCTATTCCGCAGGCAAAGTGCTGGCTTCCGCAGATTGGCATTTGTCACAGGGTGAAAATCCCGGAGTACTGATAGGCAAGGACACGCGTATTTCTGGCTATCTGCTTGAATCGGCTTTGCAGGCGGGTTTGATTGCCGCCGGGGTAGACGTTTATCTGGCTGGGCCGGTGCCAACGCCTGCAGTGGCTTATCTAACTCGTGCATTACGTTTGCAGGCGGGTGTTGTGATTTCCGCTTCGCATAATCTGTTCGAAGATAACGGCATCAAGTTTTTTTCCAGCCAAGGCAGCAAGCTGGCGGATGAAATGGAATACGCCATCGAAGCGAGGCTGGAAACATCTATAGAAACCATGCCTTCGGCCAAGCTGGGCAAAGCAAAACGCTTATCAGATGCAGCAGGCCGTTATATTGAGTTTTGCAAGAGTAGCTTTCCTTATGATTTAGACCTACGTGGCCTGAAATTGGTGGTGGATTGCGCGCACGGTGCTTGCTATCACATTGCCCGACATGTTTTCCACGAGCTGGGGGCGGATGTTGTAGCTATCGGTGTGCAGCCGGATGGTACAAACATCAACGATGGTTATGGCGCGACTGCCCCGGCCAATTTGCAGCAAGCCGTTAAAGAACATCATGCCGATCTGGGTATTGCCCTCGACGGTGATGGCGACCGATTGGTTATGGTGGATGCGGATGGATGTTTGTACGATGGCGACCATCTTCTTTACATTATTGCCAAACACCGTCATGTGCAGGGCACGCTCAAGGGCGGGGTGGTGGGAACACTAATGACCAATCTGGCTTTTGAGCATGCCATGCAACGCATGCACATTCCCTTCGCGCGCGCCAAGGTGGGTGATCGTCATGTAATGGAAACGATGTTGCAACAAGGCTGGCAACTTGGCGGTGAAAATTCCGGCCACATCATCTGTCTCGATCGGCACACAACGGGCGATGGCATCATCTCCGCTTTGCAAGTATTGCATGCGCTTCGCATTAACCAGCAGACCCTGGCTCAAGCTGTTTCAGATTTGACACTGTATCCACAAATATTGCTGAACGTGCGTGTTGCCAGAGGGGCTGATTGTTCTTCGCATGCCAGCATACGTGAAGTGGTGACGGCTGCCGAAGCGGCGCTTGATGGTTGTGGCAGAGTATTGCTGAGGCCTTCTGGAACCGAACCGTTGTTGCGTGTCATGGTGGAAGGCGAGGATGGTGAAAAAGTTCGGCACTGGGCGGAAACCATCGCACAAGCCGTACGAGAGGTGGCGCAGACAACCTGATAGGAATTAAGTCCTTCCCAACCGAGGCACGTGCTCATTGCCGAAAGCAATTCTTGCTGAATTATATTGAACCCAATTGCATGTGAGTAACGATGACAACTAATCTGATGTATCACTGTTAAATTAGCGATCTGGTTGCGCTGGTTGCATCAGGCTTGTATCAGGACTATTTTTTTTGATAAGGTTTTCGGAGTTCACCGCAAGCATTTTGTTTTCGCCATGATTGGACTGCGTTAGCTTGAAATTTCGCGACAGGGTTTGTGCTTTCAGTACTTCAGCTGCATTCATGAGACTTGCCACATTATCTCGCCCAGAAATACCGGGTTCATAGCCTTGTGCGGCCGCAAGGTTATACCAGACGTAAGCCTGTGTCAGATCACGTTGAATGCCTTCACCGGTTTTGTAAAATGTTCCAAGCTGATACTGAGCCTCGGGATAACCTTTGTGAGCTGCTTTCTCAATCCACTGAGCAGCAGCGGTGAAATCCTGCAATACGCCACGGCCATTTCTATAAAGCAGACCGAGATTGAATTCCGCCCCTGCATGCCCCTGCTTGGCAGCCACATCAAACCACTTCAGCGCCTCCTTGTAATTTATTGAGAAGTCGCCACCTGGCATGTACATGAGACCCGCAGCGTATTGATCATCGGCTTTACCCTGTTTTGCTTTCTCAAGTATAAGTATTCTGCTTGGCTTTATCTCATGGGCGATGAGTGGAGAGACGCTGACGGAGTCAGGTTTGGATAGCTGATAAATCGTGGCAAAAAAACTTACGCTGACCAGCAAACCCAAGGTAGCTATTACAGAAAGCTTGAAGGGCCCACTGAATTTAACGAATCGATGTTTGCAGTCACGACAACGGTACGGCGCATAAAGAAAATGGCTCATGTGGTCTTCGTTTTTTTTCCACGAAGAACGGCGCACGTTCATACTTTCGCAGCGCGCGCATATCATTTGGTCAACGTCCAACGGGCGTAAGACTGCTCGACACTAAAACAATGTCCCGGATTAGGGATAAATGCTGAAGTTGCGGATCGCACTATCAAGAACGCCTTGTGAGAAAGTTGAACATCTTACACCAAATACCCCTTTCAATAGCTGCCACCAGCAGTAACTGAGGTAGGCTGGAGAAAATGGACACCAACGTTTTGTAAAACTTGAAC
This sequence comes from uncultured Candidatus Nitrotoga sp., assembly GCA_964589845.1. Taxonomy (GTDB): domain Bacteria; phylum Pseudomonadota; class Gammaproteobacteria; order Burkholderiales; family Gallionellaceae; genus Nitrotoga. The sequence continues at coordinate 8,721 of CAZPUT010000005.1, forward strand.
CGAAGGTGAGAGATGAAACCGAGAGAACCAAGCACAGTTTACAGCAAAGCATTTCGTAAACAGGTGGTCAAACAAGTCACTGACAAAGTGTTAAGCCAGAAGGAAGCGGCGCGGCGTTTGTCGATGTCTGTTTCCACGTTAGCGGAATGGTTAAAGGCCGCGCAGACAAGTAAGTGAGCGTTGTCGACAAGACACAACGCCCGCTGACCGAGATTGAACTAGGACTGGCCAAGACCAAACGGGGTTCACTATACTTTTGTGTTGCTGCTTCATAATTCACTAAAGGGATTAACGGGAAGTCGTAGGAATTCCTGTTAATCCAGCAATTTCGAAATGCGGGTGTTCGCTACATCCAAGCGTTTCAACAGGACGTACAAAAAAGAATCATCAAACTGAAAACGGCATTCCACCGATGCTCTTGCCAGAGTGTCCAGATTGATCTCAATCAAGGTAACGTCAGTTCCTGTTTCAACCGCAGTGCTACGTATAAAAGTGCTGTCCGGGAAACGTTTTATCTCACCAAAACATTCACCCTTATGCAAGTGGCCCAACACATTACCATTCTTGAGTATCTTGACCATGCCGTTGGCCAGAATGAACAACGTATTGCCTATATCACCCTCTTTTAGGATCACTGTATCTTTGCTCACCTTGCGCCAGTTGCTAAAATGCAGCACTTCCCACAACTCTACAACCTTGAATCTCTCAAAAAATGAAAGCGAACGCAGGGTATCAAATTTCTCTGTATCATAAATTTCATTCTGCTCTTGGAACAGTGAACTAAAGGCGAAGAAAGATGATAAGTCTTGAGCGAATTCATCCCAATTCTGGTACCGTTGAGACAAATTCTTCTTCATGGCACGCTGTACGATGGCATTCAGTTCATCTGGGATATCAGGACGAAAAACCTTGGGTGGAGATGGTTCGCCATGAACGATTTGATAAAGGAGGCTGTGGCGGCTATTCGCCTCGAATGGCAGCCTGCCAGTGAGCAGCTTATACATCGTCACGCCGAGAGAATATATATCTGCTTGTTGCGTCAATGGCAAGTCGCTGATTTGCTCAGGCGACATATAGGCAGGTGATCCCACCCCGCTGACATGCGTACCCTCATAGTTATCAATAATTGCTGCGCCAAAATCTGAAATTTTGATGTTGCTTTCCCCATACAACAGGATGTTTGCTGGCTTGATGTCGCGGTGGATTACACCCTGGGTTTGCGCGTATTCCAATGCCTTGCAGCACTTGTAAATAATTTCCGCGATGGTGGCAAACGGCAATAGATGCTCTGCTTCGGTATATTTCTCCAGCGATCCACCATCGACGTATTCCATCACCAAGTAATTAAGGTCGTCACTTAACACAGCATCGAAAATTTTCACAATGTGCGGGTGCTGCAACTTCCCCGCCAAGGAGGACTCAGTAAGAAATAGCTTATGGAACGCCTTTTTGACTGCCGTGTCATGTAACGAGCTCTGTTCAAACAACTTGATTGCAACTTTTTTATTACTGAACGGATCTATTGCAAGGAACACTTTGCTAGTCGCCCCAGACCCCAACTCCTTGACGGTTATATATTTACCGATGTTTTTCATGAAAATAATGCACCAAATAACGAGGCTTATTAAAAAATTATGACAGCTATTGTTGCAAACTATTACAGCATCGTTAAGGTGTATTTCACTTGACCATCGGCCGCAATGTGTCCACGACAAAGCAGTCCACTCTGACGCCTTGATGCCATGACTCCATCTGGCCTACATTGAAGCGTTACTTCTTATGGGCGCCTCTAAAAATTCAAATTTCTAGGCAAGACAAGGCACGAGTAAAAAATTTGAGCGCAGCATATAGTTGATATGTAAGCGATAATTTTTTTCGAGTAACGCCGTATTGTGACGAAAATTGGATTTTTAGAGGTGCCCTTATGTGTAGTTCAGCCGTTACAAATCATGAATGTATATCCGACCATATTTGCTTATTTCACCGCTACCATGTTGCCATCGAAACCAATTGTATTGCCCTGCTTAATCAATTTGTTACGATAATAATTTGACACGCTCCCGGGCATATCTCAGCGGAATACCTTTAAGTAAAATTGCCAAACTGGCACAGGCTATTATTCGCTTCCTATGCTGTCAATTGATATGGGACGAATGGTTAATTTTTGCTGACGAGAGGTTTCCAGAGGAGCATTCAATTTGAATTATTCTTTAGAAAAAACCTGAATAGATTACTTGCTCAAACATGCTACCTCTCAATCAGCATTGCATCGCCATAGCTGAAAAAACGGTATTGCTGTTCTACCGCATGGCTATAGGCGGCGAGCATTGTGTCCATGCCACCGAAGGCGCAAACCAGCATTAGCAGGGTAGACTTGGGCAAATGAAAATTTGTCAGTAAAACATCCACCACTTTGAAACGGTAACCCGGCGTGATGAAAATGCTTGTTTCACCCTCTCCGGCACGTAACTTGTCTTGTTGCGCCGCACTTTCCAGCGCACGTAAGCTGGTAGTGCCCACCGCGATGATTCGTCCGCCCCGCGCTCGAGTTTGCAGAATGGCTTCCACCGTTGCTTGCGGAATAGCATAGCGTTCGCGGTGCATCACATGATCACGGACATTATCTGCACGCACCGGCTGAAAAGTGCCAGCGCCGACATGTAGAGTTAGATAGGCGAGTTGCGTACCTTGAGCGCGTAAGGCGGCGAGCATTGCTTCATCGAAATGCAGCCCAGCCGTGGGCGCGGCTACGGAACCGGGCTGACATGCATATACCGTCTGATAACGCTCTTCGTCTTCGGCATTAGCTGCATGAGTGATATAGGGGGGTAGCGGTAACTGTCCGTATTGTTTCAGCAATGTCGACACATTGTCTGTGCTATCAAAGCGTAAGCAGAAAAATTCTCGCTCGCGTCCCAACACCGTAACGGGAAGATGCCCTGCCAGCAACAACCGGCTGCCCGGCTTGGGCACATGGCTGGCGCGCACTTGGGCCAGCGCATGATGTTCGTCAAGAACACGCTCGATCAATACCTCAATTTTACCGCCGCTTTCCTTTACTCCGAACAGGCGCGCCTTGAGCACGCGTGTATCGTTCAACACCAACAAATCATGTTCACGCACCAGGGATGGTAAATTAGCAAACACGGAGTCTTCTCTAGACTCCCCGCGTACGCACAACAAGCGACTGGCACCACGCCGCTCGGGAGGGTGTTGCGCGATCAAGTGCTCGGGAAGTTCGAAGTTAAATTCGTCGGTGAACATCAAAAAAAATTTGCAGCTATTAGAACGCTTCGTCTTCGCGCAGGTAGCGCCATTGCCCAATGGGCAAATCGCCCAATTTAATTTTGCCGATACGCACGCGCTTTAATCCGGTAACTTTAAGTCCGACCAGTTCACACATGCGACGAATCTGGCGTTTTTTTCCTTCGCGCAGTATGAAGCGTAATTGATCGTCATTCAGCCAGCTCACTCTGGCGGGCTTAAGCATCTCGCCATCCAGTTTGAGGCCGTGGTTCAACATGGTTAGACCGTTAGCTGAAATTTTGCCCTGCACACGCACCAGGTATTCCTTGTCCAGGGCGGAATCTTCGCCAACAAGTTGTTTGGCGATGCGGCCATCCTGAGTCAATACCAGCAAACCCTGCGAATCAATATCCAGCCGGCCCGCGGGCGCGATGCCGTTCAAATGCATGGGATGAAAAGACAGCGGTGATTGATCGCTGGCAAAGCGCGATGAAGCATTAATCAGGGTAACTGCGGGCTTGTGGTTATCTTCCGCCTGCCCGGAAACAAAACCAATCGGCTTATTCAGCAGGATAGTTACGCGCGTTTGTTGTTGTGCTTGGGCGGCGCGGTTCAGCGTGATGCGCTGGGTGGGATCTATTTTTGTGCCCAGCTCAGTTACTGGCTTGCCATCCACCAGCACCCATCCACGTTCAATATAGCTATCTGCCTCGCGGCGGGAGCACAAGCCCTGTTCGGACATCAGTTTGGAGAGACGTATTTTTTCCATAAATTTTTTGTAATCAAGTCTAATGCAGTAGCAGCAATGCTTACTGTGCGGCTATTCAAGAAACGATGCGGGAGCACTATGCTACACGATTGCATCTCGTATTATCTCTATGGTCATGTCATTCGCTGCGGGCGTGATTTTGATAGCTATGGTAGAGGAGCCACAAAATTCACGTTGGCTATTCAGCAAGGAGGGGATTTTTCCTATCGGGAAAGCGTATGAAAAAAATGGGTTGCAAAAATCTAAACAGATGCCGTCTGTTTGGAAAAGTCTAGACCAGCAACCTGATAAAAGCTTTCTAAATTACTTAAATCATCCAGCACCGCTGACGCTCCAGAAAAATCCTGCTTGCTCGTGTAGTGATTAATTGTAACGAAAGTTTTCAATCCAGCGGCCAAGCTGGAGCGCAGACCATTCTCGGAGTCCTCCAACGCAATGCACTCAGCAGCATCGAGGCCCAGTCTCTCCAACACCCAATAATAAATGTCGGGTGCGGGTTTTTTATGCTGAACGATATCGCCATAACCAATGACGTCAAACAAAGCTTCGCTACCCACGCCCAAGCCCTGTTGTAAAAGCGTGATGACATTATCCCGCGATGTGGTGGTGGCAATGGCAAGCCTCAATCCTGCCTGTTTGGCTTCTGTAATCAGACGTTTTATATTAGGGCGCAATGGAATGCCACCTTCGCGTAGCATCGCGGTGTAATGAGCGGTCTTGACCAGATGAAGGTGTTTGACAAAACTTTCATAATCAGCCGGCTTCTGAAAACCGGGCACATAGGTAGTAACGAAATGATTGATCCGTTCTTTGCCGCCGGTCACTTTAAGCAACTTGTCATATAGGGCAACGTCCCAGTTCCAGTCGAGATGATTTTCCGCAAACGTTTTATTGAACGAGAGGCGATGCGCCTCTTCGGTATCTGCTAACGTGCCATCTACATCAAAAATTATAGCTTTAGTTTTCATTCCGGGCTTTCCATTAATATTTAGCAATACTCATAACAAATTGCACGTTGCATTTTAGTCGAACTTTCGAGCGTTTCCAGAGGCAATTATAAATAATATTGGAGAAGCCATATAATTGGCAAGATCAATCCGGCGGTAATTTTCTGTGAAATTCATTTCTACGTATAGATTCATTATAGCTTTTTGTCTTGGCCTGCTTACTGTTCTAGGCTTTGCACCCTTTTCACTATTCCCTCTTGCTATCTTTTCACTAGCTGCACTGTTCTGGCAGTGGCAGCATGCAAATGGAAAGCGTACGGCAGCATTGCTGGGATTTTCCTTTGGTTTTGGTTTATTCAGTGCCGGCATAGGCTGGCTATACATTGCGCAGCATGATTACGGCGACATGCCATTCTTGCTGGCGCTCTCCTCTACCGCTCTGTTCGCTGCATTCTGGGCGTTATTTCCCGCGTTGATTGGTTATGCACAGGCACGGTTGCGGGCTCCTTCCTGGGCGCGCCTGATACTTGTAATGCCTGCGTTGTGGGTGCTTCTGGAATGGGTACGCGGGCTGCTGTTCACTGGTTTCCCCTGGCTGACACTGGCTTATTCACAAGTATCTGCTAGCCCCTTGGTGGGATATGCGCCAATATTCGGCGTTTATGGCGTATCACTAGCAGTGGCGATAAGTGCGGGATTGCTGGCGCTATTGTGGCAAATGCGTTGGAATACTCAAGGAAAAGCTGCGCTGGCGGCGCTACTGCTGCTATGGGGCGGCGCTGCGGCGCTGCGTACCATAGACTGGACACAGCCTGAAGGCGAGCCGTTCAAGGTTGCGTTGTTGCAGGGCAATATCCCGCAAGATCTCAAATTCCACGAAGAGAAGCTTGCCGACACGCTGGAAACCTATCGTCGACTGGTGCAGCAGACCGATGCACGTTTGATCATTTTACCGGAAACCGCACTGCCACTGCTACGCCACGATCTGCCGGAAAATTACATGGCTATTTTGCGCCAGCACGCAAGGCAAAATGGCGGTGATATTCTTATAGGCGCATTTGAAAGTGACGACGGGCTGCACTACAACAGCGTATTCACGCTTGGCACAGCGAATAGCCAAAGTTACCGTAAAAATCATCTGGTGCCATTCGGCGAATTCATCCCATTGCGCCCAGCGTTGGGCTGGATCGTTAACGAAGTATTGAATATCCCCATGTCTGACTTAGCGCGCGGCGGCGAGCGGCAATCGGTATTGCGCATAGCGGGCCAACGCATTGCCGTGCAGATTTGCTACGAGGATGTATTTGGCGAAGAAATCATCCGTTACTTGCCGGAGGCAAGCTTGCTGGTAAATGTCAGTAACGATGCCTGGTATGGCAAATCGCACGCTGCGATGCAGCATAACCAGATCGCACAAATGCGCGCACTGGAAACAGGACGCATGATGCTGCGCGCCACGAATACTGGCGTAACCTCTATCATCAGGCGCGATGGCAGCATTCAGCAGATGTTGCCGCAGCATGAGGAAGGCGTACTCACTGGGCAGGCGCAAGGCTATATCGGCAGCACGCCGTATGTGCGCTGGGGCAATGCGGCTGTGCTGATTATTTTGTTAATGATGCTGATCGTGGCCAAACTGATACAGCGCAGGTCACACCCTCATTCACTTTCAGCACCCTTTCCCAGTGTAAGAAAATCAAAATGAACTGGGTTTGCTACCTCGTTTGTTGTGCGGACGGCACTCTGTATTGCGGCATCACCAACAATCTGGAGAAACGCCTGGCCGCACACAATGCTGGTGAAGCGGCGAAATACACTCGTGGCCGTCGCCCAGTGCGGCTAATGCACGTTGAACCCTGCGCCGACAAATCCGCTGCCTTAAAGCGCGAGCGTCAGATCAAAGATTTATCACGTGGCGAAAAACAGGCCTTGTGCGGAATAATTTGAGAACAATCTATGTGGATCACATAATACTGACCTTGTTGCCAAGCATTTCCAAACAGAGCCGATATGATTAATATCGAAGGCTTTTTTGACAGAAACAGGCGAAATGTATACCATGCGCGCCTTATGTTTGAACGGCAATTTATAGATAGCCTGGACTTTGCTAATAACAGCCGGGAATTGCGCGGTGAAATTGTAATGACTGAAATGCCCCGGCTGCAGGATAAGCTGGTTGTTCTTGATGTTGGTTTTGAACACGATCGCAAAGAGAAAATTAGCTACACCCTGCGCGGTTTTCGTGACAAAAATGACAAACCGATGCTGGAAGTAAAGCTTGATGGAATGTGCCAGCTGCGGTGTCAGCGATGTTTGCAGGGCTTGACCTATCCATTGAAGCTGGTTTCGCAATTGCTTCTGGTGCAAAACTGGGATGAATCCTCAGTTGTCGATGAGGATGAAATAGATAGCATCCTGGTCGATAATCATTTGGACGTGCTTGCTTTGTTTGAGGAAGAAATTTTACTGAATCTGCCTTTTGCACCGAGACATCCTGTAGGCGTTTGTCGACCTGTAAAAGAAGGATATGTAGTGGAAGAGATAGATCGGATAGATAATAACCCGTTTGCGGTTCTATCCGAGTTGAAATACAAGTAGTTTTTAATTATTGGTTTTGCAAGGAGTTAATATGGCTGTTCAGCAGAATAAGAAATCCCCATCCAAGCGTGGCATGCACCGCTCACACGACTTTCTGGTTAGCCCGGCACTGGCGGTTGAACCCTCCACCGGAGAGCAACATCTGCGTCACCACATCAGCCCAACCGGCTTTTATCGTGGCAAAAGAGTTGTCAAAGTAAAAGGCGACTAGTCACATCTTGTGGTAGCGGATACGCACCCGATAATAAGGTGCGGACGCATCTGTAGTATTCCAATATCCAAGTTGAACATAGCGTAAGAGGATCGCCTGGTGGATGTCACAATAGCCATTGACGCCATGGGAGGCGACCACGGAACGCACGTCACCATTCCCGCTGCGGTGAGATATCTGCAACAGCATCCGAACGATACTATCGTATTGGTTGGATTGCCTGATGCAATCGAAGCTGAGCTGCGCACCATTAAAATGCCTACCGGGCCACGACTGCGTATCCAGGCAGCCAGTGAAGTGGTCGGCATGGATGAATCCCCACAATTGGTGTTACGCAGCAAAAAAGATTCTTCCATGCGTGTCGCCATTAATCTTGTAAAAAATGGCGAGGCGTCTGCTTGCGTAAGCGCCGGAAATACTGGTGCATTGATGGCAACAGCGCGGTATGTGCTTAAAATGTTGCCTGGTATAGACCGCCCCGCGATTGCTTCATTTCTGCCCACTTACAAGGGGCAAGTCTGCATGCTCGATCTTGGCGCTAACGTGGATTGTACCGCTGAGAATTTATTACAGTTCGCCCTGATGGGTACTGCTCTTGTTTATGTGATTGAACATAAAAACAATCCTACGGTGGGTCTGCTCAATATTGGCAGTGAAGATATCAAGGGCAACGAAATCGTCAAGCAGGCAAGTGAACTGTTGCAGCAAAGCGATTTAAATTTTTACGGCAACATCGAAGGTAACGATATTTTCAAGGGAGTAACCGACGTAGTGGTTTGCGACGGCTTTGTCGGAAATGTTGCACTGAAAACAACAGAAGGGCTGGCGCAGATGTTGGGCGGTTTCCTGCGTGAGGAATTTAACCGTAATATATTTACCAAACTGGCCGGGCTGATTGCCACTCCGGTACTCAAGGCATTCAGACGCCGTGTTGATCCCCGCCGTTACAACGGTGCCAGCCTGTTGGGACTGAAAGGTATCGTGCTGAAAAGCCACGGCTCTGCCGATGCGTTCGCCTTCTTTTGTGCTATTGAGCGTGCCGCCGAAGAAGCCCGCGGCGGCATGTTGCATCACATCAGCGAGCACATAGAAAAATGGCATCATGCATGCCAACAAAAGACACTGGAGGCATCCTGATATATTCAAAAATAATCGGCACCGGCAGCTACCTACCTGCCAAGGTCTTGACTAACTTCGACCTTGAGAAGCTGGTCGAAACTTCGCATGACTGGATTGTCACACGCAGCGGCATTGTCGAGCGGCACTTTGCCGCCGAAGGTGAGCAGGCCAGTGATATGGCAGTACATGCCAGCCAGCGTGCACTGGAGGCGGCTGGCATCAGCGTGGATGAGATTGATCTGGTCATTGTCGCTACGACCACGCCAGACCATATCCTACCCAGTACTGCGTGTATCCTGCAAGACAAGCTGGGCATCAAGAATGGCCCGGCCTTCGACGTGCAAGCGGTGTGCAGCGGCTTTATTTACGCATTAAATACCGCTGATCTGTATATTCGAAGTGGGCAGGCGCGCAATGCCTTGGTAGTAGGTACCGAAGTATTGTCACGCTTGCTTAACTGGGAAGATCGCACTACCTGTGTATTATTTGGTGATGGAGCGGGCGCGGTGGTACTGCAGCGTAGCGATGTACCGGGCATCCTTTCCGCCAAGTTGCATGCCGACGGTAGCCACCGTAACAAATTAACTGCCGATGGCGGCATCCGTGATGGTGCGATTTTCGGTGATCCATACATTAGAATGGACGGTCAGGCGGTATTTAAATTCGCTGTCAAGGTACTCAGTGAAGTAGTGGAAGAGGTCTTGGCCGAGAACAAAATGACATGCACCGACATCGATTGGCTGGTCCCCCACCAAGCCAATATTCGCATAATGGAAGCCACCGCCAAAAAGCTTGGGCTGAGCATGGACAAAGTGGTGGTGACCGTTGCCCATCACGGCAACACATCGGCGGCATCCATTCCACTAGCGCTGGATACCGCAGTGCGCGACGGGCGCATTCAGCCCGGCCAGCACGTGCTGCTGGAGGCAGTCGGCGGTGGTTTCACCTGGGGTGCGGTTCTGTTGCGCTGGTAATTTCTCGTAATATTCTCCAAGTGCTTATAACTAAATTCGCTTTCGTTTTTCCAGGGCAAGGCTCGCAATCACGCGGCATGATGAACAATTACGCCGACTTTCCCGTAGTGCGTAATACTTTTGCCGAAGCCTCCGACATATTGCATCAAGACTTGTGGCAATTGGTTGCGGAAGGCGGTGATGCGGAACTCAACGATACTGTGAATACGCAGCCTGTCATGCTGACTGCCGGAGTAGCTGTGTATCGCGCCTGGCAAAGCTTGAATGCTCCGACACCGGCATTGCTGGCTGGTCACAGCCTCGGCGAATACACTGCGCTGGTGGTGGGTGGGGCGCTTCAATTTGCTGATGCTTTGCCACTGGTGCGTTATCGAGCTGAATGCATGCAAGAGGCTGTGCCGAAAGGCGTGGGAGGCATCGCTGCAATTCTTGGGTTGGATGATGAAAGCGTGCTTAAGGTGTGTCTTGAAGCTGCTCAAAACGAAGTGTTGGAAGCCGTTAATTTCAACACGCCCGGACAGGTAGTGATTGCCGGCAACCGTGCGGCGGTGGAACGCGGCATGGAGTTAGCCAAGATCAAAGGTGCGAAACGCGCACTGATGCTGCCGATGAGCGTACCCTCGCATTGCAGCCTGTTGCGCGGCGCGGCGGAATTGTTGCGCTTGAGATTAAATGGCGTGACGATGCGAGCTCCCTCCATCCCGGTACTGCACAATGCCGATGTAAAAAATTATATGGATGTACCTTCCATTAAAGATGCTCTCGTACGCCAGTTATATTCGCCGGTACGTTGGGTGGAAACCGTGCAATGTTTCGGTCAACAATGTATTACACATAACGTCGAATGTGCACCCGGCAAAGTGCTGATGTCCCTGAACAAACGCATAGACACAAACCAACAAGCATTGGCACTGAGTGATGGCGATACCTTGAAATCCGCATATGCCGCATTGACAAAACAACCGGAGGACGAATGAGTTTGCAAGGACAGATCGCATTGGTAACCGGCGCCAGTCGTGGCATCGGGCAGGGCATTGTGTTGGAACTAGGAAAACAAGGTGCAACCGTGATCGGCACCGCAACCACCAAAAATGGAGCGCAAACAATTGGTGACTATTTAACGGTAGCTGGCATCAAGGGCTGTGGCATGGCACTTGACGTCAATGATGCCGTACAAATTGATCAGGTAATCAGCGATATTCGAAATCAATATGGTGAAATTTCTATTTTGGTAAATAACGCGGGCATTAACCGCGACAACCTGCTGGCACGCATGACTGACGAGGAATGGGACGACATCATATCGACCAACCTGAAATCCGTGTTCCGAATGAGTCGCGCCGTGCTACGAGCCATGATGAAGGCGCGCCACGGCCGCATTATCAATATTTCCTCGGTGATAGGCAGCATGGGCAACGCGGGACAAACAAATTACGCAGCCTCCAAGGCTGGCATCATGGGTTTCAGCAAATCGCTGGCCCGCGAAATTGGTAGTCGAAACATCACCGTAAATTGCATCGCACCCGGTTTTATCGCTACCGATATGACCGACGCATTGTCTCAGCCACAGCGCGACAAATTGATTGAGAATGTGCCGTTAAAACGCTTAGGACAAGTGGCCGATGTTGCTGCCAGCGTTGCCTTCCTTGCCGGCCCAGGAGCGGCTTACATAACCGGCGCGACCTTACATGTGAATGGTGGGCTGTACATGGAGTGAGGCAGTTTTTTTCATTTGCAGCAATTTTGATTTTAAAACACTGTTAGTGTAAAAATGACGATTGAGGATGACACGAATAGTACTTTTTGCTGATCCTATCTCTACCAAATCGCGAAACGACTACCTTTAGCGCAGATGCTTCCGAGCGCAAGGCATGATGATCTGTTGTTCGAAGTGTCGTCCCATGTACAACTCCTCCATTCTTTTTAACTTTGCCATCACTATTTTCCGGCAGTTGAAAAGGATGTCAGCATGAATCGATTTTGAAATTGCTAGCATCAAGGTCTTCACTCTGTTTACTATAAAACAAACGTTTAATACACTCGTTTGCTGATTTTTATAATTAGAGTATGGACATGATCACCGCAGCGCTCGCTGATAACCAACCCAACTTCAAGCATTGTATCGTTGAGCAGACATCCACATGATTACGGAAACAAAAAATAGCTTGATCGAACAGACACGCGAACGCTTGCTTGCAGCCGCTCGTGTGGTTTTCTCGGAAAATGGTTTTCAAAACGCCACAGTACGCGAAATTTGCCGCCGAGCAGACGTAAATATTGCAGCGGTGAATTATTATTTCAACAGCAAAGAAGCATTGTTCGCGGCTACCTTGAATTTTGAGCCGTTGCTGACATTGTGCAAAAAAATCAATCAAGGCTCAATCTGCGCCCAAGAGCGGTTACTTAATTTCATCCACGATTTCTTGATGCAGCTGCTGGATGAAAAAGAATTCTCAGTGCAATGTCAGTTCATGGCGCGCGAACTAGCAGAGCCGACTCCCGTGCTAGGCAAGATCGTGCAGGAGGCCATCGCACCGATACATCAGTTTGTCGCTAATCTGGTGCGCGAAATCGTCGGTAAAACGATTAGTGAAGCTGAATTGCGCCGCTGCGTGTTCAGTATTTTCGGCCAGTGCATGTATTACCGTCACGGCCAACCAGTCATTCAGCGATTGCACCCACAATTGCGCTATGACCATAAAGAAATCGAAGCCATCGCGAAACATATCGGGGAATTTTCTCTTGCTGGTTTGAAGCAGGTTGCTCAAGACAAATGTCCGTAATTACCAGCGCTTAGCCATTCAGAAATTATTCTGAAATGTTACGCAGGATGGTTATTTTTACTGATGACTTGGTCAAATCAAGGCGAATGGTTTACTGGAGACATAGATGAAGCAAGACGTTTTCTTGTCAGTTTGCAAGGCAGCTTGTGCGGCCATATTTTTATCCATACTGCTTTCAGGTTGTGGCTCTGGTGACAGTCAAAAAAATACTGCAGCGGCCACATCCCCGCCACCTCCTGAAGTTGATGTAATTACCGTTACTCGAAGCTCAGCAGTGCTCACTCAAGACTTGCCCGGTCGCCTTCAGGCATATCGTACAGCTCAAGTACGAGCCAGAGTGGAAGGAGTGGTTGAAAAACGGAAATTCACCGAGGGCAGCAATGTTAAAGAGGGCGATTCGCTGTATCAGATTTTTTCACGCAACTACCAGACAGCTCATGATGCGTCCAAAGCAGACGTCGCTGTTGCCCGTCAAACACTGGCGCGTTATAAATATCTTCTAAACGCAAAGGCAGTTAGCAAACAAGATTATGAATTGGCAGAGGCCAAACTCAAACAGGTCGAAGCAGCCTTTTCCAAGGCACGGGAAGATTTGGACAATACTCGTGTACCCGCTCCTATTTCGGGTCGCATAGGACGCTCCCAAATTACCGAAGGGGCGCTGGTAGGCCGTAACGAAGCCACGCTACTTGCAACTATCGAGCAAGTCCATCCTCTTTATGCAAACTTCACCCAATCGGGTGCCGACACTCTCCGTCTTCAGCAGGCAATTAAAGCTGGAAATTTGACGCGAACCGCGCCAGCTAAAGTTGAGCTGGTGCTTGAAGATAGAAGTGTCTATCCTCAATCGGGCAAATTTCTATTCTCGGATTTGGCCGTTGATCCCAGTACAAATAGCGTTTCACTCCGGGCAGAGTTTCCAAATCCCAAACAAGAGCTACTACCCGGAATGTTTGTTCGCATTCGCTTTCCAGAAGCGAATGTCGACAATGCTGTCAGAATACCTCAACGTGCCCTGCTGGCGGATGCACAGGGACAATTTGTGATGATTGTAGATCCACAGAGCAAAGTGGCCGTCCAGCGGGTCAAGACTGGCAGTATGGCGAGTGGAGACTTCATCATCACCGAGGGGCTAAACGGCGGTGAACAGTTAATTGTCAACGGCTTGCAAAAAGTGCGGCCGGGCAGCGTTGTGAAGCCCATTCCCTTAAATCAAACTGCAAATGCAAATACCCCAGTGGCAATAGCCCACGCGAAAAAATAGAGGCTGCCGTGTTAGCTGATTTCTTTATCGACCGTCCCATCTTTGCCTGGGTCATCGCCTTGGTAATCCTGCTTGGCGGGGGGCTTGCGCTACGGAGTTTGCCGGTCACTTCTTATCCGGCTGTGGCTCCTCCGGCTTTAGCTATTACTCTCAGCTACCCTGGTGCCTCCGCCCAAGTAGTTGAGGAAACCACCGTCGCCTTGATTGAGCAGGAATTGAACGGCATCGAACACTTGCTCTACATGGATTCGTCCTCCGAGCTTGGCCGCGGCACCATCACACTAACCTTCGAAGCTGGTTCCAATCTGGACATTGCCTCGGTCGAAACCCAAAACCGCATCAAGCGTGCCGAAGCGCGCTTGCCAGAGGATGTGCGACGACTGGGAGTCACTGTGGCGAAATCAGCACGCAATTACTTGATGTTCGTCACACTTGTTTCGCCAGACAAAAGCCTCGATAACGTTGCGCTTGGCAGTTATGCGGCTGCCAACGTGCTGGAGAGCATCCGCCGTGTGCCCGGGGTGGGTGAAGGCATTCTCTTTGGCACCGAATATTCAATGCGGATATGGCTTCAGCCAGAACGACTTCATGCATTTAACTTAACCACGGGCGATGTTTCACGCGCTGTACGAGCGCAGAACATACAGCTTGCCATGGGTGAGCTTGGGCAACTACCCGCACCGAACGGCCAGCAACTGAACGCTGTCATCGTTACCCAAGGCAGACTGTCAACCCCTGAAGAATTCGGTAACATCATAGTGCGCGCCAACCCGGATGGCTCCACAGTACGTATCAAAGACATAGCGTCGGTGGAGTTAGGGGCACAAGATTATTCCGTTGCCGCTCGTCTTGATGGCCAACCGGCTTCAGCCATAGCCATTCGCTTGGCACCAGGTGCCAATGCCCTGGATACAGCTAAAGCTGTCAAAGCCAAGATGGCGGAGCTAGCCAAATTTTTTCCAAAAGGAGTCAGCTGGGTGGTGCCTTATGACACCTCTCAATTTGTTGAAATATCGATCCGGGAAGTTGTGAAAACTTTGGCAGAAGCCATGATCCTTGTTTTTTTGGTTATGTACCTATTCCTGGGAAATCTTCGAGCCACCCTCATTCCCTCTATCGTTGTACCGATAGCGCTCATCGGAGCCACCGTAGGGCTGTACATTGTAGGTTACTCAATCAACACCTTAACGCTATTTGCCATGGTGTTGGCCATCGGCATTGTGGTGGATGACGCCATTGTGGTAGTGGAAAATGTCGAACGCATCATGACCGAAGAAGGACTCCAGCCGCGCGAAGCCACACGCAAGGCGATGGGACAGATTATAAATGCCATTATCGCCATCACTTTGGTGCTAATTGCAGTATTCATTCCTATGGCTTTCTTTAGTGGTTCTGTTGGAGCCATCTATCGTCAATTCTCGGTAACACTGATACTGACAATAGCCTTTTCAATGTTGATGGCGTTAACGTTAACGCCAGCGCTGTGCGCCACATTGCTGAAACACACACCAGTGCATGAGAAAAAGCCTGGCACGGGTTTCTTTGGCTGGTTTAATCGTTTTTTCAGCAGAACGACCCAACGCTACAAATCTGGCGTGGGACATGTTTTGAAAAAGACCGGGCTCTATCTTGTTCTCTATGCCGTCATTCTGATTGCGGTGTGGGGACTGTTTTCACGTTTGCCAACCAGCTTTCTGCCTGAGGAAGATCAAGGTTATTTTATTAGCGTGATCCAGTTACCGCCGGGATCTACTCGGGAACGCACGCTCGAGGTTCTGACTCAAGTAGAGCAGTTTTATCTTAAACAACCTGAAGTTGAGCACGTTATCGGCGTGGCTGGTTTTTCATTCTTTGGCCGTGGCCAGAATGCTGCTATTGCTTTCGTTCGGCTTAAGAGCTGGGATGCGCGTCCTGCACCAGAAAACTCTGCTTCTTCTCTAGTCAAACGCGCCAACATGACGTTGTTTCGCATCAAACAAGCCATGATTTTTTCCATTAACGTACCACCCATTCCAGAGTTAGCCGCTGTGGGCGGATTCGATTTTCGCTTGCAGGATCGTTCCGGTCAGGGACGTGAAAAACTACTTGAAGCGCGCAATATGGCATTGGGCATAGCCAACCAAAATCCAGCATTAGTGGGCGTCCGGCCAGAGGGACAAGAAGCGGGGCCGCAATTACGGCTGGATATTGACCGACTAAAAGCACGTGCCTTAGGCATCGATTTGGCTGATTTAAATGAAACCCTGCAATCAGCACTAGGCGTTGCCTATATCAACGACTTCGTGCGTGAAGGGCGCATCCTGCGGGTCCAGATGCAGGCGGAGCCCAGCGTAGTAGCAACACCCGAAGAAATGTTGCGCTTGCCTGTGCGAAATGTGCAGGGCGGGATGGTGCCCTTGTCCGAATTCACCTCGCCGCGCTGGGATGTCGGATCACCGAAGCTGGATCGTTACAACGGCCTGCCATCCATGAAAATTTCCGGCGGTCCCGCTCCAGGTCGGAGCAGCGGCGATGCAATCGCGGCGATGGAGCAAATGGCTAGCCAATTACCATCAGGTTTTGGTTTTGAATGGTCTGGAACCTCTTATGAGGAACGCCTGTCTGGCAGCCAGGCAATATTGCTATTTGGCCTTTCGTTGGTTGCCGTATTTTTATGCTTGGCAGCGCTTTATGAGAGCTGGTCAATTCCAGTAGCGGTTCTGCTGGTAGTGCCCATCGGTATCCTTGGCGCATTACTAGCCATGACGTTGCGGGTCATGCCAAACGATGTTTATTTCAAGGTAGGACTGATAGTCATCATCGGTCTTTCGGCCAAAAATGCGATCTTGATTATTGAATTTGCGCGTGACCTGCAGGAGCGTGGCTACAGCCTGTTTGATGCGACGCTGGAAGCCTGCCGATTAAGATTCCGTCCCATATTAATGACATCGATCGCATTTATTTTAGGCGTGCTGCCCTTGGCTATTTCCACAGGTGCAGGGGCTAATGGTCGCCAAGCCATTGGCACTAGTGTCATGGGGGGAATGATAGCGGCAACGGTTTTGGCGGTATTTTTGGTGCCGGTATTTTTTGTGGTCGTTCGTCGCATCTTTCCCGGTCATCCTCGCCGACATCAAGAGAGCGATCATGCGTGAACCAAAAAATTGCGCACTCTATTGATATGAAACATTGCACAAATAACTATTTCACGAAAGCCAGAACATCGCTCGTGCTTTTGTTTAGTGGCTCGCTACTAGCGGCATGTGCCGCTGGACCGAACTACCAGCGTCCGGAAATGGATTTGCCAGACCATTGGGTAACCAATCCAAGCGCTATTAGTCCTGCTGCAGAAAAGCCGGTAAATGCTGCTGGAGAACGCTGGTGGAGTCTGTATGCAGACCCAGTCCTCGAAAAAATCGAAGACGAGGCACTTGCTCATAATGTGGATACCCAAATTGCCACTGCACGAATATTAGAAGCGCGTGCCCAACTCGGAATAACCGAATCAGATCAGTACCCAAAACTCAACGCTAATGGAGCTCAATCACGCACCAAAAGAAGTATTAACCCCGGGCTTTTCATACCTCCAGTACGCACCATAAACTTCTCGCACATCACCTTGGATGCCAGCTACGAGCTGGATCTATGGGGAAAATTCCGCCGCCTTAGCGAGGCCTCGCGAGCAGAGCTATTTGCGACACAATCTAACAAAGATGCTGTACGCTTATCACTAACTGCACAAGTGGCGCAGCAATATTTTTCTTTGCTGTCGGCAGATGCCCAAGAATCTGCAATACGTAAAGTATTAATTGGACGTCAGGAAAGGCTCGCGTTAGATAAAAAACGTTACAAGGCGGGGGTCATTTCTGAATATGATCTGCTCCAATCTGAGGCTGATGCTGACACTGCACAATCGCAACTCATCTCCATTACTAAAGCTCGTGACCAGCAAGAAGCAAGTCTCGCGCTGTTGCTGGGCCGCTCTCCGCGCAACGTGATGCATGGCAAACTGGAGCGCGGCAATCCCACTCTTGTTAACGTTTGGGTTCCCGATGGGTTACCGGCTGAATTGCTACTGCGCAGACCAGATTTACAAGAAGCAGAGCAAAAGTTAGTGGCGATGAATGCACGTATCGGCGTAGCGCGCGCGCAGTTCTTCCCTTCAATTAGTTTAACCTCCTATCTAGGCAGTGAAAGTGTTTCTCTTTCTAATCTTTTCACCGGACCGGCGGGCATTTTTCAGTTTGCCGCTGGTATTGGTCAGCCAATCTTTAATTCCGGCCGCATTAAATTTGGGGTACAGGTAGCAGAATATCGTCGCGATCAAGCGTTAACTCAATATAAGCAGGCAGTCGCCAGCGCTTTCGCCGATGTGCGCAACGCTTTGTTCGCACAAGAATCCGCGCGCCAGATACTAACCGCCGAAAGCTCCCGTAGCAGGGCGCTTTCGAAAGCTCATAAACAAGCGGAATTGCGATATCAAATAGGTATTTCCAGCCGCTTGGAATTATTGGATGTGGAGCGTAATTATCTGCAAGCAGAACTGACCCGCATAGATGCAGAGCGTGCCCAGCGCACAGCAGTTGCTGACTTGTTTAAGGCGTTGGCTGGAGGGTGGCAGCAACCCACCGTTAAGCCGACACAGCGACCATTACCGTCTTAAAATTGAGTATCGTATGGATGCATCTTGAAATTAATTATCTCTGCCCATTCTTACAGTAGGCATTTCATTGCTCATTACATTGAAATGCAAAAACTTGCAATTTCTTTTCATAAACATGACAATAAGCACGAATTATTCCCATTTGTATTTAAGGAGACGTCATGTTTCAAACACTGATGATTACCTTTCGAGAAGGCTTGGAAGCTTTTTTGATCATTGCAATTTCATTAATTTACTTAACACAAACTAACCGCCGCGAATTGATCCCTGCAGTGCATAGTGGCGTGGGCTTTGCGCTACTACTATCCGCATTGCTGGGGGTAGTACTGGCTCGCATCGGCGCTATTTCTCCATTTTGGATGGGGATAATGGCACTTGTAGCCGCCATATCAGTCATTTATTGCACAGTGCATATGAGCAAGATGGGTAAGTTTATGAAGAGAGAAATTACCGATGGCTTCAATAAAGCATCGGAACAATCTTCCGGTCGCGCCTGGATGATCGCATTCTTCTTTTCCGCATTTATGGTGGGACGCGAGGGAGTCGAGACAGCAACAATGATTGCTTCGCTCGCGGCGCAAGCAGAAACGTCGCGCATGGCGATCGGAGCAGTGCTTGGCGTGTTACTGGCAGGCTTACTCGCATGGGCTTGGGTAAAATATGGCCGACGAATAAACTTACAGAAGTTTTTTCAGTTTACCGCTGTCTTCATGACAATCTTTGCGTTGCAATTAATGTTTTATGCGTTCCATGAATTTACCGAAGCTGGTGTATTACCTTTGGTCGATAACGCTTATTGGCATATAGCCACCGAGCCTTGGTCACCGGAAGGTGAGTATAGTCAATGGTTTTCGTACAGCTTTGGCATTTTACCGTTAGGCTGGTTAATCTATGCATACTTCTCCGATCGGAAAGCGAATGCCGCCCAACTAGCATCTTAGCTTATCAACTCTCATTCAATATGTCCTTATATTCAATACAAGCAATGGCTTTCCAACCTCGAGCAATAGCAATTACACTATAAAAACGGCACATGAGCGCAATATCATTATTTTCTGCACCGCATCTTCCTGTGATGACTTGGCCGCAGGTCAAGCGCTTGGGACAGTTGATTTTTATCATCCTACTGCACTTCGGCTTTTTCTACGCATTGCTAAACGGCTGGTTCTACCAAACCGGGCAAGCATTGCCAAAAGTTGAACCAGAATTACCAAAAGAAATATTTGTCAGCTTAATCACTGTCGACCATACACCCGAACCATTGCCGCCAGAACCTCAACCAACACCACCAAAACCAATGCCGGTCATAAAGAAAACTGTCACTCCACCACCGGTAATTCCGGTTATTAACAAAATGCCGTCGGAACAAGCCATCACAACACCGCCCGTTCCTCCGCAACCGCCTGTCCCACCTAAACCGGCCGTAGTGGCTCCGCCCTCTGAACCGGCACCGCCTGCCCCCCCGCCCCCGCCCTCTCAACCCAAGACTGTTTCAACCGGTGTGGAGTATCTCCACGCACCTGAACCGGAATATCCACCTCTCGCCAGACGCATGGGTGAAGAAGGGCGTGTTACGCTACGCGTATTGGTGAATGAAAATGGCCGACCGACCCGGGTCGACGTACAGAAAACATCGGGCTCGCCGCGACTCGACGAAGCAGCGCGGCAAGCAGTCCTGCGTGCAATGTTCAAGCCGCATATGGAAGATGGCAGAGCAACCACCGTTTATGCCATCGTGCCTATTACCTTTCATTTGGATAATTAGAGAAGGAATCATCATGCAAGCAAATCCTTATGGACTAGAAAGTTTATGGATTCAAGGTGATTTGATCACCAAGGGCGTTACCGTGCTACTTGTCATCATGTCGATCGCATCGTGGTATGTGATTGTCACTAAAGCGCTGCAACTATTGACCTATCGTCTTGCGTCACATGCTGCCGGTCACGCATTCTGGGATACCACCAATTTGGCTGAAGGTGTTGCCACGCTTGGCACCAACAATCCATTTTCTGATATCGCACAGGCAGGTATAACCGCCATGCGCCATCATGCTGCGCACAAAGGTCATTTACACGACCAGCTATTAGTCAGCGATTGGGTTACGCTGTCATTGCGGCAAGCGATAGATGACACTTCCGGCAAGCTGCAAACCGGTATGGCTGTATTGGCGTCGGTCGGTTCGACCGCGCCATTTGTCGGGCTGCTCGGTACGGTGTGGGGCATTTATCACGCTCTGGTGTCGATCGGCTCTTCGGGACAAGCTAGTATCGACAAGGTCGCGGGACCAGTAGGCGAAGCATTGATCATGACAGCGCTAGGCTTGGCGGTAGCGATTCCGGCCACTTTTGGCTATAACGCTTTAGTTCGAAGTAATAAATCCACTATTGCAAAACTGAATAAATTCGGGTTCGATTTACACGCGCTGTTCATCACCGGCGCCCGTTCCAGCAGTCCCGACATCGTCGGCGATAATGGCGCTAAAATTGCCGCCTTCAGGAGTGCATAATGGCAATGGGCTCCCTGTCCGAAACGGATGACGACTTTAACCCTGAGATTAACACCACACCTTTAGTCGATGTAATGCTGGTGCTGTTAATCATTTTTATCATCACAATTCCGGTGATGAACCATAGCGTAAAAATTGATTTGCCGCGCGCAACCAACCAGCGCGATGAAATTAAACCGGAGAACATCAACCTGTCAATTGATGCGCAAGGCCTTATGTATTGGAATACCGAAATCATTGATGCGGCACAAATGAATGTCCGTATCGCTGAGGCTTCGAAAAAGACACCGCAGCCTGAACTGCATATACGTGCTGAACGAACGACTCAATACGAAAAAATTGTAGAGGTCATGGCTGCCGCACAGTCTGGTGGTTTAAGTAAAATCGGATTCATAACTGATCCGAAAAACAAGTAGCAGGACGATAACAATCCATACAGGAGTAGGCGTACTGCGCTAATAACAGACTCTCATCGCATTTAACCGCATCAAGACTGAGCCTCATGCTCAGTACAAATCCCTAAAGGGCGCCTCTAAAAATTCAAGTTTCTAGGCAAGACAAGGCGCGAGTAAAAAATTTGAGCGC
>CAZPUT010000006.1:0-28990 GCA_964589845.1 uncultured Candidatus Nitrotoga sp.
CTAACAAAATAGTCATCGGTATCATAATGGTTACCAATATGGCGTTGATCATAAGTGGCAAGCGCGTCATGCCAAAAGCTAATTGCAAAGCATAGGGGAAATGCATAGCCCCATTTAGCGCGGTACCAATCAAGAAGAGCGAGACTATTGGAGCTGTGCTCGACGCAAATGCCGAATTTCCAGTCCACAAGGAAAGTATTTCTTCAGCAAAAACAGCGATGGCCGTTGCTATTGGGAAAAGGGCCGCTAAAAGCAAACGAGTCCCTGACCGATACAGCTCAATCAACTTTTCAGTCTCTCCAGTAACGACAAGCGCCGACAAGCGCGGGTAAATCACATTAAAAGTAGGCGTAAGCAATACATACAAACCACTTGCAACTACCCCAGCTAGTGCATAACGTCCAAAATCTTCCAAACTAAGTATTCTACTTAACAGTACCTTGTCCATTTGCATCAGGATAACTCCAGAAACGGCAACCCCACTCATACCTGCAGAAAAACGCCATATCTGTTTCAGCTTATCGATATCGAACCGTATATCCTTTAATCGCCCTACAACCCGCCATGCTGCCCACCGCATGGTAACCGCATAAACTAGCCCGACCCCAGCCTGCCAAATAAAGAATGCTTCAATTGTCGGCGACACAAACGCGAGCACCAAAACCGCACCCAGACTTCCCAATGTCGTCATTGTAATGCTCACACAACTTGATACAGCCAAACGCTGTGCACCCATCAAAGCGCCCTGATACAAGCCGATCGGCCAGCGACACGCCACTACCAGCCCCATCAACATCACGGCGTGTGAAATAGTTTGCGGAGAAAATTGTTTGGACTGCAGCCAGTATTCTGCAATCAATGGCGCAAGCACCAGAATCAATAAAGCGATCGCGCCAGCCATACTCCAATAGACAATTGCAAGGGTATGCAGTAACTTCCCTGCTTCCTTTAAGTTTCCCGATGCCGAAAATCGTGCGACCTCGCGGTTAATCGTTGGAGCTAATCCCATATCAAGAAGGGAAAGCAATGCCTGCGTCGTCACAAAGAACCCGATCAAACCATAGGCTTCTATTCCAAGGTATTTAAGATAAAAGGGAACGACTGCCAAGCCGATCAGTGCTGACCAGATCGAGTTTGCTAATCCTGCAAGCAGGTTTCCACTCAGCCTCATGCTGGGAAATTCACGAGAGCCGAGTCATTGGGATGCCCATTGAATCGCGCTGCCGACCAAGTCGCGATGATCCACCATGCAAGTCTTGGATTCAAGGGGCAAGGGGCAAAAAATGCAAAGCTCAAGACTAGAGGCATGGGGCGATGTTGACGAGCGCAGATTTTATATGTATTTATTCTTTATGGATTTCATATTTAAAATCAATCCCCGTTAACGACCAATGGGAAAATACTCCAGTCCGTGCGCACTTACTGCAGCCGACTCATACAGGCTACGGCCATCGAAGATTAGTGGGGTTTTGAGCTTTGCTTTGATTATTGCGAAGTCCGGACTGCGGAATTCTTTCCACTCAGTGACGATAACCAATGCATCTGCATCCTTGCAGGCTATAAGCGGATTGTCTGCATAAGAAATCCTGGGGTTATTACCAAAGATCCGTTGTGCTTCCGGCATGGCTACCGGGTCATAAGCAGTGACAGTGGCACCTGCCTCTAATAAATCTGAAATCAGCTTGCGACTCGGTGCGTCGCGCATGTCATCGGTGTTGGGCTTAAAAGCAAGGCCCCAAATAGCAAATTTTTTTCCAATTAGATCAGTACCGAATCTGGCTTTTATTTTGTTCGTGAGGACTTCTTTTTGTGCATCGTTGGCTGCTTCTACGGCATTGAGTACTTTAAGCGTGATGCCGGCATCGTCATTGGCAGTTTTGATCAGTGCTTTTACATCTTTAGGAAAGCAGGATCCCCCGTAGCCGCAACCTGAATAGAGAAAATGGTAACCGATACGAGTGTCAGAACCAATGCCTAGTCTTACCATTTCAATATCAGCACCGAGTTTTTCTGCAACATTGGCCAGTTCGTTCATGAAACTGATGCGGGTAGCGAGCATGGCATTGGCGGCATACTTAGTAAGTTCGGCACTTTTTACATCCATGACAATTATACGGTCGTGGTTGCGATTGAATGGAGCATATAACTCACGCATTTGTTGGATGGCATGTGCATCATCTCCACCGATGACGATGCGATCCGGACGCATGAAATCGTCTACTGCCGCGCCTTCTTTAAGGAATTCTGGGTTCGAGACGACGCTATGCTTGAGCTTAATGTCGCGCTTTTGCAACTCTTCTGCGATGACTGCGCTAACCTTGTTGGCAGTACCAACAGGAACCGTACTTTTATCAACGAGTATTTTGTCTTCGGTCATACGGCTACCGATGTTCCTGGCTGCTGCTAGAACTTGTTGCAGGTCGGCGGAGCCATCTTCATCGGGGGGGGTGCCCACGGCGATGAACTGGATACATGCATGAGCAACAGCACGATCTATGTCAGTAGTGAAACCAAGGCGGCCAGCAGCGATGTTACGGCGCACAATGTCGATCAAGCCAGGCTCGTGGATGGGGATATCACCGTTTTCCAGAATGCGTATTTTTGCTGGGTCGAGATCGAGACAAAGGACATGGTTGCCAACCTCTGCGAGGCATGCGCCACTGACTAGACCTACATAGCCGGTCCCTACTATTGTGACTTTCAAGCTTTTTCTCCGATATTAGAGACTGTGTTGAGTTTTGTGACCTTCAGTAACAACAGAAGGTTTATCCCATTGCCAAAATCCGTACATGGCATTTCGTCTGAATGGCTCATATGGAATAAATAATTTCGCTAGTAATGTGGTTTTAAAATCTTTGAGTCAATCCCAACACTTTTCAGTGCACATCAATACTCATCTCTTCTAAAACAAGAAGGCGCGGCACTTGATGCCACGCACGACACCCCTTTTATTCAGCAGAAGTCGTCCAAATTGGCACCGTTTTGCCCGGCCACGCCCGTAATCAGCGCTACTTCGTTCAGCAAGCAATTCCCATAAACCCAGATTGTCCATTAGGCACAATTCAGCATGATTTCACGGTATCCGTTCGCCCTGAGCGTGTCGAAGGGCTTGTTCTCACAGGCTGGTGGTTCGACAGGCTCACCACGAACGGCCTAATGGATTATCTGGGATAAAGATTACAGCGCGCAAGATTTCCACTCCTTGAATGCTGGATTGCGGATTATAATTCAAGCCGTGCATCTCAAGAAATGTTTGTCTTCAACCTTTTGAAAGTCACTATGCTCTATCCCGTTATTTTGTCCGGGGGTTCTGGCACCCGTTTGTGGCCTTTGTCTCGTGTAGCATTACCCAAGCAGTTTTTGCCGCTAATTTCCGAACACACATTATTTCAGGAAACATTGTTGCGCCTTAAGAACTTTCCCGGCATAGCTGCGCCGTTAGTGATCTGCAATAACGAGCATCGCTTCCTCGTCGCCGAACAATTACGCGCCGTTAACGTTAACCCTTTATTGCAAGTACTTGAGCCATTAGGTCGCAATACTGCGCCTGCAGTGGCTATTGCCGCGCTCGCCGCACAATCTAAAGATGCTCAGGCTATTTTGTTAGTGTTACCTGCAGATCATCTAATTCAGGATGTTTCTGGCTTTCATATGGCGATTCAATCAGCTTTTACGTTGGCGCAACAAGATAAGTTGGTGACCTTCGGTATCATACCCAATGAACCTGCTACAGGATTCGGCTACATTGAACGCGGTGCAATATTGGGACCCGGTGAGCACAGCTTTGAGGTGGCGCGTTTTGTGGAAAAACCAGATTTGGATACGGCTAAACAGTTTGTGGCTTCAGGAAGATTTTTTTGGAACAGTGGCATGTTCGTGTTCAAGGCATCCGTCTACCTGAATGAGTTGCAACGCTACCGCCCGGACATTTATCAAGCTGCACAACAAGCATGGCAACATAGTACACACGACCTGGATTTTTGTCGTCTGGATGAAAAAGCTTTTGCCGCCTGCCCATCGGATTCTATCGATTATGCAGTGATGGAACATACTCAGGCGGCGGCCATGGTGACAGTGGACATCGGCTGGAGCGACATCGGTTCATGGTCATCACTCTATGACGTCAGCCCACAAGATGAGCAAGGCAATGCTTTGCGTGGCGACGTTTATACCGCAGAGACCTCACATACTTATGTTCGCGCCGAAAGTCGTATGGTGGCAACTATCGGAGTGCGGGATTTGGTCATTGTGGAAACCGCTGATGCAGTATTGGTGATGCATAAGGACTTTGCCCAGGATGTAAAACATACCGTGGAATATCTTAAGCAGGCCGAACGCACCGAGCATCTGATTCACCGTCGTGTCTATCGTCCGTGGGGCTATTATGAAGGCATTGATATAGGTGAACGATTCCAAGCCAAGCGCATTATGGTAAAACCCGGCGCAAAACTGTCGTTGCAAAAGCACCATCATCGTGCCGAACATTGGGTTGTGGTTTCCGGTTATGCCAAAGTAACTCGTGGCGAGGATATTCTGCTGCTACAAGAGGATCAATCCACTTATATTCCTATTGGCATGAAGCACCGTCTGGAAAATATCGGCACAGGATCGCTTTATCTGATTGAAGTCCAGTCTGGCTCTTATCTCGGCGAAGATGATATTGTTAGATATGACGACGATTATAAACGTAGCTAATCCCCTTCCAGTTTTATCTGCCGGATGAGCCATTAACGTTCGCGGTGAGCCACTACCGTTCGCGGTGAGCCTGTCGAACCGCCAGTCCCGCACCAACACTGCCCTGCGCCGTTCAAATCGACACCATCCTTCATCGCCTGAAATCCAGCGCCCTGCGTGGCTCTCAGCGGTTCGCCCTCTCGTTTAACCGGACAGCAGTGATTTAAAATATTGGTTAGACCAAGTGTGCTTGATACGCGTAATATACTTTGGTATATTACGCGTATCTCAGGAGCGCTGGATGGGTGCGGTATCTTGCAAAATTTTTTTCACGGCATCCATGAACAAGATTATTAGACGACTTTCATAAATATAAATTAGAGGCGCATAACTTGAAAACAAGTGCCAGGAATATGTTGCAAGGCAAGGTTGAATCCGTTGTTGCTGGGGCAGTTAATTCAGAAGTAACTCTGAGACTGGCTAGTGGCATGGCGGTGTACGCCATCATTACCAATGAAAGTCTGCAGACATTGGGCCTCGCGCCTGGCAAAGTTGCAAGCGCGTTGATCAAGTCATCATGGGTGATTTTGACATCGGCGGATGAAAAGATAGTAACGTCGGCGCGGAATCGGCTGTGCGGAGTGGTCAGTCGAATAGACAAAGGGATGGTGAATACCGAGGTGGTATTGGATCTAGGTTTCGACACTAGCCTTGTTGCGATGATTACCAATGAGTCACAAAACTTGTTCAAATTTTCCGTGGGAAGCCCGGCTTGTGCGTTAGTTAAGGCTTCGCATGTGATACTTGCCGTAGAAGGATAAAGAGAAGCATCAATAAAACCGCAGCCCATGCGGTTTTTTAATAATAAGCGTTATATAGTTGTATATATTTTGATTCGGAATTATTTACCTAAGGACAAATTTTTGAACAAAATTTCAAATTTTCCATTAGACGGGATTGTTAATAAACTTGCCTATTTTAAGAAGGTTGTAAGCCTAATAGGGCTATTTTTTCTCAAGATTAAAAGATCTGAATCGACGATAAAAGCCGGTATTCTGGCTAGTAGCTTGTTAGTGGCATCCCCCTATTCTGCGGCGCAGGAAAATACGCAGTTAAAACCGCAAATGAAAGAATCGGGCCAGGAAATACCAACAATAGAGCAATCGCAGGTAATAGCCCAAGCAGATACCTCCTTGCAAGTAAAAAAAACAACTAAACCTGAAGCATCAGAAGTTAAGGCTCCGGCTAAGACCCCTAGTTATTATGTTCAATTCCGTAGTTCTGGGTTAGCCATTCAAACTGAACCCCCGCGCTATGTTAAGCAAGCTAACAAAACATGGCTTAAAGATATTGACGGTTGGGAAAATGTAAATTGGTTGGACGTGGGTGTGGTATCTCGACTTCGCTATGAATATAATGAAAATGACTTTCGTAAAACCACAGATAAAGTGGACGAACCATTTTCATTACGGACACGTCTTTTTGCTGCCGTAAAAAACAAGTTCGACCCATTACGCGCCACCTTTGAATTTCAGGATTCTCGGCGCTATAACTACCAATATCCTTCCACTAATTTAGATGTTAATAAAAGAGAATTTATTCAAGGCTATGGGGAATTATATTTCAAGGATGCGTTGGGTGTGGATGCGTTGGGTAACGACAGGCCGCTCAGTCTGCGAGCGGGGCGTATGGCTTTTGAATTAACAGATAAACGCTTGATTGCACGAAATGAATATCGTAATACCACGAATAATTTTCAAGGTTACCGTGCAGTTTTAGGCCAGCTAAACAGTGACTGGCAAGGAACCCTCTTTGCCCTTAATCCAATAATTCGCTTTATGGAGCAAGCAGACATAGCCAATGAAGCGCAGCGGTTCTATGGGGCTGCGTTTGACATCCGCAAATGGTCAAATGTGGTTACGCTGCAACCATATTACTACTTGCTGCAACAAAATGGCAGTAAGCTAAAATATACTTCGACGGGCGCGCCTGCCACCGCAGCCGACAAAAAAGATCGTAACATTAACACTGGGGGCTTGCGTGCATATGGGATAGTAAGCAATACCGGCATCGATTGGGACTTGAGCTATATCAAGCAATGGGGTGATGATGGAGGACAGGTTTACGATGCCTATAATTATGACGTGGAAGCAGGCTATACCTTTGCACATGCATGGAAACCCCGTGTCATGGCCTATCGAGGCTATGCCAGCGGCGATAAAAATCCAAATGACAGTACCAGTCAACGTTTCGAGCGTTTATTCGGGTTTTTCAGACCGTTGTCTCATAGTAATTTGATCGTTATGGAAAATTTCCAGGCGAATAAGCTTCGCGGGGAATTCAACCCTACCGTCAGCTTAAAAGTTGATTTTGGCTATAGCTGGTACAAACTAGCTAGCGCCACGGATCGTTGGACTGTGCCCAACTTACGCGACACAACAGGAAAAAGTGGCAAGGACATCGGTCAAGAGATTGATGTTCGTGCGCAATTTCCAGTCACTAAATACTTATCGATGGTTATAGGCTATTCCTACTTCATGGCGGGAGATTTTGCCAAAGCGACGTCCCAGAAAGTGACGCCTGGGCGAGGTGAAGACTCACACCTGGTTTGGATAGACGCTACTGTAGTCGCATTTTAATTCCAACCAATGAAAAGGAGTTTTACTATGATTAAAATTTTTCACACCCTTATTATCGCGGTAGCATTCGCGTTTGGATCCAGTATCGCCATAGCGGAAACCATCACGATCGTCGCCGCTTCCAGTATAAAATTTGCCATGACCGATATTGTGAGTAAGTTTAATGCCGAAAATCATAATGACGCGGTAACGGCTATGTATGGTTCCTCAGGCAAATTTACTACGCAAATTCAGAATGGTGCGCCTTTTGATATGTTATTCGCGGCCGACATTAATTTTCCGCAGATGTTGAAAAAAGAGGGGCTAACGAGTTCTGACCCGGTAATTTATGCGATCGGTCGTCTGGTAATCTGGTCCTCAACGACCGATGCCACCAAGCTGACACTACAAAAATTGTCTAATGCGAATATTCGTAAAATATCCATTGCCAACCCGGATATAGCTCCCTATGGCACGCGTGCCAAGGAAGCGCTGAAATCGGTCGGAATGTGGGAAAAAATACAGAACAAGCTGGTCTTTGGAGAAAATATCGAACATACCACCCAGATGGTGAGAACCGGCGCAGCCGATGCCGGTATTATTGCCCTTTCGCTGGCGCGTAATCCTGAAATGTCTAAACAGGGCGGATACAGCTTGATTGACAGCAGTCTTCATGGATCATTGGCGCAAGCCTTTGTAATCACCAAACGCGCGAAGAACAGTGCGCTTGCGCGGCGGTTTGCGGCTTATGTTCAGACACCCGAATCGCGTAAAACCATAGAAAAATATGGCTTTGTGCTACCTGAAAATATTAGGTCGGAAAAATAGATTTTGGAATATTTCTGGCAAAGCTTGAGTTTTACAGCAGAGGCCTGGACAGCGATCTGGCTTACGCTGCGCCTCTGCTTGTACACTACAATAATTTTGTTGGCCATTGCAACGCCAGTGGCCTGGTGGTTGGCTAGTGGACGTTCTGCCTATCGAACCATTGTGCAGGCGGTAGTAGCATTGCCACTAGTGTTACCGCCTACCGTGCTTGGCTTTTATCTTTTAATTACACTTGGTCCGCACGGCTTCATCGGCGGAACATTGGAAACTATGGGGCTGCATCACCTTGCCTTTACTTTTGAGGGGATCCTGATCGGCTCCGTATTGTATTCCCTGCCATTTGCCGTACATCCATTGGAGCAGGCTTTTTCCAGTCTTGGGCGGCGTCCGGTCGAGGTGGCTGCCTCATTTGGCGCTGGCGCAATAGACCAGTTCGTTAGCGTGATTTTACCGATGACCAAACGTGGCTTCATTGTCGCTATTACGCTTACTTTCGCACACACCATAGGTGAATTCGGAGTAGTCCTAATGGTGGGCGGCAATATTCCGGGGGTAACTCACGTATTATCAACCACTATCTATGGCTATACTGAGGGTATGCAGTACGATGCTGCGGGCAGGCTTAGCCTGATGTTGTTGATTTTTTCCTTTACGGTGCTGTGTGTGGTGTATTGGCTTAATCGACGTTTCGAGATGGTCAAACCATGACCTTATCC
Organism: uncultured Candidatus Nitrotoga sp.; assembly: GCA_964589845.1. GTDB lineage: Bacteria > Pseudomonadota > Gammaproteobacteria > Burkholderiales > Gallionellaceae > Nitrotoga. The sequence continues at coordinate 8,837 of CAZPUT010000006.1, forward strand.
ATTTGTGCCCGGATTACTCATTCAGATTTTGTTTTTGACGTTGATGTCGCTTGGCCCGCAGAAGGTGTCACCGTTCTGTTTGGACGTTCTGGCTCGGGCAAGACTACATTGCTGCGCTTGATTGCTGGCTTGGAGCGCCCAAGCCATGCGCGCGTGCGCTTTCGTGATGAAAATTGGCAGGGTGAGCGGCACTGGGTGCCACTGCATCGGCGCAGAATTGGCATGGTTTTTCAGGAGGCGAGCTTATTTCCACATTTATTGGTACGCGAAAACCTTCTCTACGGTTACCAGCGCATACCGGCTGCAGAACGAAAAGTACATTTGGACGACGTGGTGGAAATGCTGGATATCGGAAATCTGATCGGTCGTAATGTGACCCAGCTTTCCGGTGGAGAGCGTCAGCGTGTTGCCTTGGGGCGTGCTTTGTTGGCAAGCCCGCGCTTGCTGTTGATGGATGAGCCGCTTTCTGCGCTCGATACCCAGACCAAGCGCGATATTCTTCCTTATCTAGAACGCTTGGTGGAGAAAGCGGGTGTCCCGATTGTGTATGTTACCCATGCACCAGCTGAAGTGGAACGCTTGGCAGATCGGGTAGTATTTCTGCAGGATGGGCACATCGATCGCGTTGAAACACTCAAACACACCTTGTCGCGACCAGATTCCCCATTATTTAATGATGAAGGAGTGGTTTCGGTCATTGAAGGAACGCTGGGGCAGAAAGAACATGGGCTAACTTCTTTTCATGTTGGCGAAGATTGTTTTTGGTTGAGTTCCCCTGTTTATTCAGAGGGCGCTGGCAGGCCGCAACGTTTGCGTATTCTTGCCAAGGATGTCGGGTTAGCTCTCTTTAAACCGGAGAGTACAAGTCTTCTGAATATATTGCAGGTGACAATAGAGCGTATAGACCTCGCTCGCGAGGGGCACGTACTGCTCGGATTACGGTTAAGCGGGGGACAGAATTTGTTTACGGAAATCACTGCATGGTCACGTGATCGACTGGATTTACGCGAGGGACTTGTCGTCTATGCCATGATCAAAACGGTTGCGTTGGCGGAGTAAATATAATCCTGCCGCAACTCTTAACCAAACCTGGCTAATTATCTATCGTAGTGCAGCGTGCTGGCTGTGTTCCCCCGCACATTACGCGTTGTTATAACTGTCAATTTGGCAAAGCAATAATATCAAGTCTTAGTGTGATAAACGGTTGTATCCCCAGTTAGCCGGCTGTCGGTATTTCCCGGTGTGGATTCACTGAATTTTTGCTGGACATCGACTGATAACAAGCTATTTTGTTCACGCACGGATTTAAGATAACGTTGTGTTTCGCCCTTTGTCGTTTGGTCCGGGGTTGCCCTTTCTATATTTTTAATCGTGATATTCGCGCCATGTTCAATTAGAAGCTGGGCGGATTCCAGATTTCCCACTTTGTGCAAAGCGGTATTTCCTTTTTTAATAACCATGCTTCCCGTTTCAAGTTGGACATTAGGGTTGGCACCAGCAACCAGTAAACATCGAGCCACTTCAGGAAAGTCCACCCATATATACAAGGCGGTTAAGCCATCTTTATCTTGAAATTTAGCATCGGCACCGTGATCGGTTAAAAATATTACAAGTTCAGGCTCATTAACGTCGAATACCGGGGGACGATTATTGTAATCAACAATGTTTGGATCAGCTCCGTTATCGATTAGCAGTTGTGCCGCCTCTATGCTTTCGACATAGTGCAACGCCGTTTTCCCAAAAAAATTTTGAATGTTTATATCTGCACCAAGTTTAATTGCATCCTTCATTACCTCTAAATCGTTTTCCATCGTCGCTGTTATAATGGATTCATCAGGTTCGTTTTGCATATTTATCCTCTGTAGGCTAAAGAGCGTCAAATATTTCTAGTGGGATCTACTGGCTTTATATTATTCCCGAGTATTTATCGGGATAATATTTCACCCATATTAAAATGGTTGTACTTGGACAGTGTTGCCTGCTTCAATGCTTCCCTGCGATGCAGGTAACACAATGAAACAATTGGCTTTGCTCATTGAGCTGAGAATGCCGGAGCATTGAGCTCCTGTTGAGTGCACTATCCATCCGCCGTTTTTATCTTGACTGAGAATGCCGCGCTGAAATTCGGTTCGTCCGGGAACTTTTCGAATAGGGCTTAGGCAGATAGCCTGGAACTCAATGATTAGTTTGGGTTGCTGCCCCATAAGCGTGCGTAAAGCGTCGCGAACGAACTGCTGGAAAGTTACCATGACTGCAACTGGGTTGCCTGGCAATCCGAAAAAATGGCAAGTTCCGATCTTGCCATAAGCAAGTGGCTTGCCTGGCTTCATGGCTATTTTCCAGAACACAACCTCGCCAATTTCCGCTAACAGTTGCTTGATATAGTCAGCTTCACCTACTGAAACTCCGCCACTGGTTATGATGACATCAGCTCGCTCTGCAGCGTCTAGCAACGCCATTTTGAGACTAGCTTTGTCGTCACGAATGGTGCCCAAGTCTATAACTTCCACGCCTAGTTCACCCAGCATTCCCAGCAGGGTAAAGCGATTACTGTTATATATTTGACCCGGAACCAATGGTGTTCCTGGTTGCTGCAATTCGTCACCGGTTGAAAATAGCGCAACTTTTAGTTTGCGGTAAACTTTGACATCACTGAAACCAAGCGAAGCCAGCAAGCCCATCTCGGCGGGGCGAATGATCTGTCCGCGAGTCAGCACCGTAGCGCCCTGCGTAATATCTTCCCCGACCAGGCGAATGTTCTGGCCACGGAGGTGGCCTTCCCCTATTTCAATAAAGGATCCGGCGACCTGAACGTGCTCTTGCATCACCACGCTATCGCAGCCTTCAGGAATGAGGGCGCCAGTCATAATGCGCACGCATTCGCCTGCCGCAACATGACCCTTAAAGACGCGTCCGGCAAAGGCACTGCCAATAATAGCGAGTCGGCCAAGAGCCTTTGCCAAGTCATCGCTGCGCACAGCGTAACCATCCATTGCTGAGTAGTTGTGCGGCGGCACATTCATAGGGGAAAGTATGTTTGCTGCCAACGTGCGATGCAATGAATCGCACAGGTTAATCGATTCATCCTCCGTGAGTGGCGCAAGAAATTGCTGGATAAGCTGGCGCGCTTGTTCCACCGGCATTGAGTCTGGGTCGTAATCACCCATTGTTTCAAGGGTGGACAAGAAGGAAGGCTTGGATTCCATAATGTGTCCTTTGCTAAATTTGGCAGTCGGATAAAACTGTGCGGGCGACAGCATAATTACCAGACCGATTGTCGGTTTCGCTTGTATGGGTAGTGCTGCCTGGATACATGATTTTGACGCACCTGACCCAATACTGTTTGGCTAAAGAAATCCCGTTCTCCCTGAGCTTGTCGAAGGGCTCTGGGTAAGCGGCTGGTGGTTCGACAAGCTCACCACGAACGGTTAAGCGAACAGTATTGACCTGACATACGGATGCGCACTTGCAGGCTATCCCCCAATATAAGACATCTCAATCTTTTTGCCTGTTTGTATCTTGCTCTTCGTGTTTGCACTCCGTAACTCTGAATAGCGATCCGCGCGCAACCGCCATAGGTGTGCAAGGGCAGTAGAAATTTCTTGATCTGTTTTTCCGCTGTGCATTAGTGCTCGCAAATCGTGGCCACTCTCCGCAAAGAGGCAGGTATATAGCTTGCCTTCAGTTGACAACCTGGCACGAACGCATTCGTGACAAAAAGTCTTGGTGATGCTTGAGATAACGCCGATTTCACCCCCGCCATCCTGGTAACGCCACCGCTCTGCAGTCTCGCCGGTATAGTTTGGTTCGATTTCTTCAAGTGGCATGTGGGCTGAAATTCGTCGCACCACTTCGGCAGATGGAATCACCTCGCCCATTTCCCACTGATTAGAAGTCCCTACATCCATATATTCGATGAATCGCAGTATGAAGGGAGAGTCTTTGAAATGGCGTGCCATAGGTACGATTTCCTGATCGTTCATGCCACTTTTGACAACCATGTTTATCTTGATTGGGCCGAGGCCTACTGAGTGGGCGACATCCAGACTGCGCAGAACATCTGATACAGGGAAATCAACGCCGTTCATGCGCTTGAAAGTGGCATCATCCAGCGAATCCAGGGAGACCGTAACACGATTTAATCCTGCATCTTTCAGGGATTGAGCTTTTTTTCCGAGTAACGCACCATTAGTAGTCAGCGTCAGGTCCAAGTCGCTGCCATCGTATGTTTTCAGCTTTGCAAGCATCTCAATTAAATTTTCTACATGCTTGCGCAATAGGGGTTCACCACCCGTAAGGCGGATTTTCTGAACGCCATGGTTAACGAAAATTTGTGCTATACGAGTAATTTCTTCAAAAGTCATCATTGAAGCCCGTGGCATAAATACATGATCTTTGCCGAATGCCTCTACAGGCATGCAATATACGCATCGGAAATTGCAACGATCTGTGAGTGAAATGCGCAAATCCTGTAATGGGCGTCCAAACGCGTCGCCGATAAGTCCATTTGGCTCTTCTATAACAGCAGGGATGACTGGAGCTGCCTTAGAATGACGATAATCTATAATTGGAATTATTTTTTTAAGCATGGCATTAGGTCCAATATATTCAGGCATGGTAGTAGTTGATTGTCATGGGTTCAGTACTTACACTCGGATTATAAAGCAGCAACCATTTAAGAAATCCTAAAGGCAGGCGGGAATCTTACTTTATTACTTTTTTAAAGCCACATCCTTGGAACAGAAAAATTTCTGCTTGTATTCTACATAGCCCAATGCTTGCACGGGATTTTGTATCACAGGAATAACAAGTTACAAGAGCAACTGCAGTTATCTACATGAATAATTATAAATTATCCAGCATGACCAAATAACAGCTCATTAGAGAATGCTAAAACTGACTCCGCACAACGAATTGATTGTGAGAGTACACGATTGTAAGCATTGATGGCAATGCAAATATAACCGCATTGAATGCATGGACTTTCTATAAAACCATGTCGCAATTACTTACTGTAACTGCCATGCATCAAGTCGCGCCTGTTCATAAACACGCTTAGCAAATAAATCTGGTTTCCCTGTGTGCTATTCAAGCGATGCAGTTACAAACCACAGCTCTTGCCCCCGCGAAGATGCCTTAACGCATTGGCGGACTTCGCTGAGAGCCAGAGTCTGTGCCAAAAAACTCAATCATCAAGAAATCTTCAAGCCCATCATTATCGTTTATGCGTGCTGACAGAACGACAACGCGGTTGAGTCGGTGCGATTCCCAGTTAAAATTTCCGTTGAAATGCTTGCGAATCAGCTCGATCATCCTGCGAACAATTGCACGCTCCACATCGCCATTTAATCCGGCATCGACTTCGATTACTTCGCGCCGAGAATTGTTATAGTCTGTTGTCCAGCCTCGAAATGAAAATCGAGCGGTCCTAACACCCTTGCTGATAATTTGAAACACCCCGCTTGTACCTGGTGGCTGAAGATTACGCCTGATGTTGGCCATCCTTTTTTCGTCAGCTGAAAGCTGGCGTTGGTTAGATATTGTTTCTGCATTTTCTCGTTCATCAGGCATATCGGCCGCCTCGCGGCGCGCTCTGGCGGCGTTAATGTAGCTCGCCAGGTCAGCCGGAGGCGCTGAATGTTGAGCTGAAGGGGTAGCTATGGGAACCTCAATTTCTTCGGCTGTTCTTTCAGGTAAAAGCTGAATCGGTATTTTCGTTTCGATAGCCCGAGGCTGGGGTAAGGGCGGGGGTTCATGTTTAGGCTCAGGCTTTGGTTTAGGCTCAGGTTTAGGCTCAGGTTTAGGTTTAGGCTCAGGTTGAGCCTGAGGACTCTTTTCTGGGGTAGACGAGGATTCTGGTTCTGGTTTTGTGTCAGGCAATTCTACAAAGCGTGCATCAATTGGCGGCGCATGACCAATCTCTTCTGTGGGAGATTTCAGGAAATATCCAAATTCCCAAATGATGGCCAGCCAAATGATGGCCGCCAATGGTATTGGCCACCAGAATCGAATCTCCTTCGATCTAGATTCGGGCATGCTTACCACGTCATTTATGTTTTACCGCAATCAAAAAATGTTGGGCGCCGGCGGATCGAGCCTGCAACATCGCCTGCACTACCATGCCTTGCGGTGCTTCATTGTCCGCTGATACAACCAAGCTTTTTTGTGAATCGTGTAACAGCGGCTTGAGCGTGGTGGCCAGGGTTTCCAGTGTTACTGGAATACGATTGATAAAAATTTTTCTATCACCCGTCAGGGTTAAAGTTACCGGTGCGTCAGCACTTAGTTTTTCGGCTTCTCCTTGGGGAAGATTCACCTGTAGAGAATCAAGATTCTGCATCGACAATGAAGACAGCATGAATGTCACCAGTAAGAAAAACATCACATCGATCATTGGAATGATCTCGATGCGTCCCTTACGATACGTTCTGGATTTACGCAGTTTCATGGGTGCTATCCCTGCTGATCCAAACGGATGTGATCAATCAAGCGTGTACCAAGGCGCTCCATTTCATCCATTGTTTGTGATTGCAGACGAGAAAAATAATTAAATCCAAATAAGGCAATCAGCGCGATTAATAAGCCGACTGCAGTTGCAATAAGTGCCTGAGCCACGCCTCCTGTCACCCCCGTAGGATTGACGATGCCGCTGCCGCCAATTATCTGAAAGGCATGCATCATTCCAATAATTGTTCCCATCAGTCCGAGCAAAGGTGCAGCGGTGACGATAGTTTCCAACACCCATAACCGGCGCGCAAGGGATGTTTCAATCACCAGAGCTTCATCAGCTGCTCGAGATTCAGTCCACCATGAAGGTCGATGCCGGTTGGCAATCACCACCTCAAAGAATCGCTTGTAATAGTGACGTTCGTTCAGTCCGGAAAGTATCTTTTCCAGGTCTTCCCATGCGAAACCATAAGTTTCAACAAGGTTCAGCAAATCATATGAAAGACGTGCATAACGCCAATAGAGAAATGCCTTCTCCAGCATAATGGCTAAAGCGATTACCCCCAGCAAAGACAATGGCAGGATAATTATCCCGCCGAGTTTAAATGCGATCCAGGCTTGTTGCAGTTCTTGCATGGTTATCTCCAAATGAAAGGGATAATCCCCATTTGCTTGTTAGAAAACTTATTAATTACCCGGAAAAATTTTCGCCGTGGTCCAAACTTGGATACGCCGGCTACAATTTTGATTCCCCTGAATTTCATCATTTTACCCAACTTTAGACATTCAGCCTTCATCCTTGCGTCACCCGAACGATGTCACCATTAAAACTGAAACGATAATAACTCTTGCTGCCTGCTACTAATGGTTGCACTACACCCGTAATCTTGGGTCGCCGCGTTGCTCCTGGAAGATGAATATCGAGTACTGCCGGTTGGAACCGCACCGAGTAGAATGTCGGCATGAATAAAGCTATCTAAGAATATACAGGGGAAAAAAACACAGTTAACGCCCTATTACGCTGCGTTATTGAGCACTGAGCGGAGTCCGATGTAGTGGACGGGCAAGTCATCTGCATTATGCCGCAAATTGTTGCGGGTTGGCGAAATCAGCGGGTGCTTGGTTTCCGATTTTCGCATGACGTCGAATGCGATTGTAAAACACCTCGATGTATTCAAAGACAACCTGCCTGGCTTGCCCACGAGTGGCGCAGCGGTAGTGATGCAAACTTTCCGTTTTGAGCGTGCCAAAGAAGCTTTCCATCGGTGCATTATCCCAGCAGTTTCCTTTGCGACTCATTGATGTCTTCATGCCATAGCTGGCTTGCAGTGCGCGGTATGCGCTACTGCAATACTGGCTGCCTCGATCTGAGTGGTGCATCAAACCCGGCTTGGGTTTCTTGCGCCAATACGCCGCACGCAATGCATCTACCACCAAGGTCTTGGTCATACGGCTGTCCATTGCCCAGCCGACGATTTCACAGGTGTACAAATCTTTGATCGCTGCCAGAAATAGCCAGCCCTCGTCGGTCGGGATATAGGTAATGTCAGCCACCCATGCCTGATTTGGTGCGGTACGAACAAATTGACGATTCAGTAAATTCTCTGCAACCGGCAGGCTGTGCTTGGAGTCGGTGGTGACTCTGAATTTCTTTTTATGCCTGCAGCGGATGCCGTGCAGCGTGCGCAGCCGCTTGATCCGGTTCAGATCGGCAATGATGCCTTGGTCTGCCAGTTCATTCCGGATCTTCTTCGGACCATAGATGCCACGCCCCTTCTGATGCGCCGCCTTGATCGCAACTAGTAGGCGCTGTTCTTCAAGCTTGCGTGGTGGCACGACTTTGCCACTGTTCCATGCCTGATAGCCACTCTTGGCAACATCAAGCAAAGTACAGAGCCTGGCAACAGGGTGTTGATTTCGGAGTTTATCAATCATGGCGTATTTCACTTCGACTCCTTCGCGAAGAACGCCGTCGCTTTTTTTAAGATGTCGCGCTCCATCTTCGCTATTGCCAATTCTCGTTCCAGCTCACGAATGCGTTGCTGATCTGGCGTGAGCTTTGATGCGCCAAGACTGGCTCTCAGTTTCCCGCGCTCTTGCTGCTCCAGCCAGGTGCGTAATGATGTGGTGGCAATATCCAACTTTCTGCCGACTTCAGCTATGCTCAGACCTTGCTTTGTGACCAGCTTGATTGCTTCAAGTTTGAATTCTTCTGTAAAAATACGACGTGGGATACGTTTCATGGATTCTCCTAACAAGTTGATAAAGTAACATCAACTTGCCCGTCCATAAAATCAGGTCTCGCTCAGTTTTTGAAAGCTTGTTCGAACATGGGGGGCACGCGCTATTCCGGGATGACGGGCTGTATGAGGCCGAAGGCGCTAATATAACCGGTATCGATGTTGTTGGACAAAAAGCTTGAATCACTTCGCCGTGACAGAAAAACCTTGGATATATAAATGAACGTTGATAACGCTTATGGAACAACAAACCCGCGTACTCACCAGGAGAACGCGGGTTTGTTGGACTTGCTTGCACTGCTTTATACTGCTTATTGGTGGTGATAGGTGGAGTTGAACCACCGACCTCAGCGTTATGAGTGCTGCGCTCTAACCATCTGAGCTATATCACCTGAAATCGTGTCGTCGCTTTAGTCAAACCACCCTAAATTGCCACGAAGAGCGCGGCATTCTCCAGATTTAACCGTTACTTGTCAATTGCTCTGGCACTTGCGCCATGTGCTTAAGTCTGATCACAAGCCACCAAATGCACTGCGCTGCCGTCAAACTCCTTTTGCAATGTTACCATTTTCTCAATAGCCGCTGCGTCTGGGGATTTCAGCACAAATACCGTAAGTTTAAACTTGCTCATGAGCTCTCCCATCATCGCAGTTTTTACGCCTTTCGCCCGAAGGCTATCAAAAACTTTGCGCGCTGCCTTGTCTGTCTTGAATACGCCCAGCGAAATGGCGCCCTTCCATTTTCCGGCGTCCTGCACGGTGAAGTAGTCCTTAATATCTTGTGCCTTGAGCTCGGCGATATTTTTATCCATTTCTGCGCGGTTTTTTGCGGGCGGCAGGTATACCCAATAACCAATCGCATATTCAGTCTGTCGCTGCGTCAGCTTGTCAGTTAGTTTCAATATGGTCAAAGCTGCCGCGGCACGTACGCTGTCGGTGCCGGAAAATTCTCCCCACTCCAGGCAAACATCAGTGAATGCTCGTTGATCCTGTGATGCTGCTAATACATCAGAAGACAACGAAGGTGCTGATGCTACGGTCGGCGCACCCAGCAACTTGATCTTTTCCACGTTCAGTGGCGACTGATGCTTCAAGTTTTGATTTTCATCAATCAATATTTCGCCCCATTGAATAAATGAAAAAAACATCAAATTCGCCAGCAGCAATATCCAGAATAGCCACTTCATCATTACCTCATTTTTTATCTTGATTTTTAAACATGAAAATATTTTCGTCAGAGAGGTGCGCAGTTTATTTAAAAGCTAAAAAATTAACACGCTCAATATTAATTTTCCTGGCCAATTATTTGCAAGCCACGCAATACCAGATTATCCACTCGCACCGACGGCAACTTGAGGTGCAACTGTACATTATCCGCTGCGCCACCGCTTAACAGACAGCGCACGTCCCCACGTACTGCTAACGCCTTGAACTGCAAACGGATAGCGCCAATGGTCGCCTGGATTGAGCCACTGAAGGTGGCATCGGCGGTATTGCGCGGAAATTCGCGCCAGATACCTTCTGCCTGAACTAATTGGGCAGCGCCTGCAGCCAGACTGCTACGCATCATGTCCACACCCGGCAGGATTAATCCGCCCAAAAATTCGCCCTCGGCAGACAGTGCATCCACCGTAGTTGCTGTGCCGCAATTTACCACCAAACAGGATGCGCGCTCTTGATGCCAGGCCGCGATTAACGCCGCCCAACGGTCGCTGCCAAGCTGCGCAGGGTGTTCATACGAGTTACGTACACCACATTGCCTTACTTGGGCGACAATGAAATCGATGGGACACTGCCAAGCGGCACAGGCTGCTGAGAGCAGTTGCGCCATATTCTCGCCAGCAACATTAGATATGAGAATTCTGTCCGGCGGCGGCAATTCCGAGAATGCCACGCTTAATGCGGGCGCATGCGTATTTTCAAGCACATTTTTCTGCAACCCCATGCCGCCTTCAACCGTGGCCCACTTGATGCGACTATTGCCGGCATCAATCAGTAACATTTTCATGATGCACGCAAACTAATCTCTCCCGCATTAAAGACTTGCATTCCGCCCACCGTTTCCAGAATAAGCGCGCCATTCTCGGTTACGCCTCGCGCGATGCCAATTTCAGTTCTGCCATCCGGCAACAGTAGTCGTACCGTCTGGTTGTGCAACGCGTGATGGCTTTCCCATTCCGCACGCAGTGCCGCAAAACCATTACGGGCGAATTCATAAAGTATTGCCTGCAACTCACGTAAAATTACCGCGAATAAGTAGTTGCGTTCCGGCACATTAATTTCCGGCATGCCCGCTACCATATCTTCCAGGCTCGATACCGATTGATCAATCTGCAGCAATAGGTGTTTAGGCGTGGACAGGTTGAGGCCAATGCCAATCACGACAGCGCTTGGCCCCAACATATCACCTTGTGCCTCCAGCAGAATGCCGGCTAGTTTACCGCCATCCCCGCCCAGCACATCATTCGGCCATTTAAGCCGTGCGTTTGCCATGCCCAGCGCGTGCAACGCACGGATCAACGCCACTCCAACTGCCAAGCTCAAGCCAGACAGCGCCGACAAATCAAGTTCAAAGCGCCACAACAGTGAGAACGTAAGCGCATTGCCCAAACCGGAATGCCATTGCCGTCCCAATCGCCCACGCCCGCCGCTTTGCAGCTCCACCGCCAGCACGCTACCGCTGGGTGCGCCCTGCGCTGCGCGCTGCAACAGCAGCGTATTGCTGGAGGGCAAGCTGTCGAAAATTTCAATCTGGAATTGTCCCGCCTGCTCACCTAGATGGCTAGCAATAAGTGCCGCATCAAGCCATTGCAGCGGATTGTTCAGGCAATAGCCGCGCCCGGGGACGCTGTATAAAGCCAAGCCATAGCCATCTACCCCATGCAAGGCATTGCTCACGCTGGCGCGCGATATGCCCAAACGCTGGCCTAGCGTTTCACCGGAATGGAATTTTCCGTCCACCAATAGGCGCAGCAAGGAGAAAGTAAGCGGTTTCATCGAGGCGCAGAGGTGGGGCGCACCCATACTTGCACCCTTACTGGCAGCTTTCATTGCGGCAAGCTTTCCGCTGCTTTCTCGCACGGATTTATAAAATCCAGGATTTCTTGCTTCTGTTTCAGTGCATCCTGATATCCCAGCTCGATCATCGCACGACAAAAATTCTTTTCGAACAACAGGTAGCTCACCAGATTTGCCCCGCTACGGCGCATCGCGCCTATCCCGCGCAACAGAAAACGGATAGTCCATGGCAAGTGCATGGCATAACGTTCAGCAATTTTTTCAATAGCCTGACTCGGCTCAATCACCAGAACATCGACATGGCGCCAATTTATTTGCTGCTGAGCATCTTCCGACAACATTCCGATCGAATGATTGATACGCTGCACACGTTCAACATCCACCTTTAAGCTGTCGAGGAAAATGCTATCCATGACATGGCCGGCAATCTGCGCTAGCGAAGGATAGTCACATATGTTGCTACGGTTTTGTTCCTCCTCGCTATGGCCTAAGCCGATGATCAGCACCCGAGTAGCACCCAGATGCAGCGCAGAGCTGATAGGCGCGATCTGGCGCATCGAGCCATCACCAAAATATTCACGGTTGACGAGTACCGCTGGAAAGATAAACGGGATGGCTGAAGAGGCCAATAAATGTTTGGGCTCGATCTTGGTTGGAATGCCAAGACGATGCGCCCGCTTCCAGGGCGGAATCTCCTCTACTCCCTGGTAAAAAGTCACTGAGCACCCCGAACCATAGCCCGAGGCAGTGATACTCAGTGCGTACAGGTGTCCCGCGTCAATATTCTCCTGGATTTTTTCATAGGGCAGCGTTGCTTCCAGCATCGCCACCATCGGCGCATTATCCAGCAGCGACACTTGGTTCAACTTATTGATACCCATACTGCTCAAGATCAGCCCTGCGAACCAGCGCGAACTGTTCTTTAAAACGCTTACCGGGTCGGTTCGATAAACATGATCAATTTGAGAATTTTTCCAGATATTCAGGAGATATTGCACACCTTTGCGAAAGTACCGGGCATTCACCGCAAGCGTAACCGCATTAAGCGAACCTGACGAGGTTCCGCAGATAATAGGGAAGGGATTGTGTGCATGACGTGGCAGAAACTCGGCGATGGCCTTCAGTACGCCTACCTGATAGGCGACGCGCGCACCCCCTCCAGTCAGAATCAAGCCAAGCTTTTCTGGCGCACTCATCTGACCTCCTCCCCCGTCAAGGATTTACAAATCGCCGGGTCCAACCTCAGCATGCACAGTTTCCAATGCATCTTTCAGTGTTTCCTCGGACAGATCATTTACGCACTTCGATAGCATCTCTGCCGCTTCTGCTGCCTCCGGCGGCAGATTGCGACCATCGGTATTGGCCACCAGCACAGCGGCGGCTCCGGCCACTTTCAGCAAGCCGGTACGCTCATTCATTAATATTTCCAGCTCCTCGCGCAGCATGGCAATTTCTTGAGAATTTAGTTTGTCCGACATATAACCTCCTTGCAATGAGTTTCAATCCCCGTTACCGCCAGCGCACTCATATTCACGATACGACGCACACGCGGTGAAGTTGCGCGGATTATACCTGACAGCCCATCCTTCCCAGATTCTCTTGGCAGGTCAGGAACCAAGGAGAAAAAAGTTTGGCAGAGCTACATTTGTTCCCACAACTTTTCCAGCCGCTTCACCGACACAATCACGGGCGTCTTCAATTCCTGCGCAAACAACGACACACGCAATTCCTGCAACAGCCAACCAAACTCTTCTATCCGCACATCAATGTTACCTTGTTGCGCAGTTAATTTGCGTTGCCAAACCTGCTGCAAGGATTGCATTTGCGCGTATTGACGCGCATCACGTGCCGCATCGACGCGCAGTTTTTCCAGTCGCACATTGATCGCTTTAAGATAGCGTGGCAGATGCTGTAAACGCTCGTAAGGAATACGTGCTATGAACTCCTTTTGCAACAGCCATTCGTACTGTATGCGCATATCCTGGACGGCCTGCCCGTTTAATTTGGCAGCTTGTATTTTTTTGTGTACGAGTTGATATTCGCCCAGAATTTCACCGATCAACCGCGCGATTTCCTGCGCCACCAACGTCAAACGGCTCTTGGCTTCCTTGCAACGCGCAGTGAATTCGGTTTCATTTGTTGGCCAGGGCTCATTCATACAGCAGCGGTCAAAGGTGACCGCCAAAATCTGGCGGCGCAAATCCTGGATGCTGCCAAAGGACAAGAACTGCATTGCCATTGCTTGCAAGCCAAGATTCTTTTCCAGGAATTTAACCTGCTCCTTGAGCGCCAGCATAAACAAGCGCCGTAGCCCGACACGATGGGCGCTCAGCGCTTCATCGCGGGTATCGAATGTTCGTAAAGATACCGCATCGCCTTCATCCACCAATGCGTTGAATAGCGTTACAACTTGTCCGGCGCGGTGTATTTCTGAAGTTTCCTTGAATTCACCCAAACCATCTGCGCCCATACTCCAATCGGTAAAATGCACAGGCTTTTGTTCTGCGGCTGCACCTTTTGCAGCGGACGGCGCAAGCTTGGGCGCAAGCTCGGCACGCAGCTGAACGAAATTGCGCGAAACCCCCAACTGTCTGCCATGCTCATCTACTACATAAAAATTTATGAGCAGGTGGGTCGGCAATTGCTCTAACCGAAATGCATCCAGTGGTACTTCCAATTGTTTCTGTTCGCGAATATAGCGAGCCAAAGCCTGCAACAATGGCGTATCCGAAGGCGGCACCGCACGACAAAACAAGGCGGCGAATTCCGGTACCGGCACCATATGGCGGCGCAGCTTCTGCGGCAAAGTCTTTATCAATTGCGTCACTTTTTCTGCCAGCAGGCCGGGCACCAAATACTCGCAACGCGGAGCGGATACCTGGTTAATCAGAGCCAGCGGCACGGTTAGATTCACACCATCGTCGCTCTTGCCCGGCACAAAATTATAAGCCAGTGCATAGCTAATATTGTTCATCACCAGTTGCGGTGGGAACTGATCGGTAGTGATACCTGCTGCCTCGTGCCGCATTAAATCGTCACGCTGGAGATACAGCAGGCGCGGATTGGCGCGTTCTGCCTCTTTGCGCCATGCCTCGAATGCCGCGCCATTGTAAATATGCGGCGGGATGATGCTATCGTAAAAGGCAAAGATCAATTCGTCATCTACCAGCACATCCGGTCGGCGCGCCTTATGCTCCAGCGCCTCAATGTCCTGGATTAATTTCTGGTTGTGCGAGAAAAATGGCGCGAGCGTATGAAATTCCCCTTCCAACAAAGCCTGGCGAATAAATATCGCTCGCGATTCCTGCACGTTCATCGGGCCGTAATGCACGCGCTTCTTCGGGTTGATAATCAGGCCATACAAGGTGCTGCGTTCAAATGCCACGACCTGGGCTGCCTTCTTCTCCCAGTGCGGATCAAAATAGTGGCGCTTGATCAGATGAGCCCCCACTTCTTCCAGCCATTCCGGTTCGATGCGCGCCACACAACGGGCATACAGTTTCGTCGTCTCGGTTAACTCAGCTGCCACGACCCATTTTGGGCTTTTTTTCGCAACCACCGAATTCGGCACGATAAAAAATTTAATTTCACGCGCGCCCTGATAATGCGCTTCGCGGTCTACGCTCTTGCAGCCGACATTACCCAGCAGACCCGTTAACAGGGCCTTGTGAATTTCTTCATAGGTGGCAGGAATTTCATTCAGCCGCATGCCCATCTCGGCAACCTGCGCGTGCAATTGCTGATACAGCTCATGCCATTCGCGCAAACGCAGTGGCGATAAGAATTTTTCGCGGCATTCATTCGCCCACAGACGATTAGACTTTTTATGCTTCACCGCCTCTTGAAACCATGCCCACAAATTCACATAGGCCAGGAAATCCGAGCGCTCATCATTAAAACGCTGATGCGCGTCATCCGCCGCTTTGCGCCACTCCGAAGGACGGTCACGCGGATCCTGCAAAGACAGCGCGCTGGCGATGATGAGAATTTCCTGCAGACAGTGATATTGCCTTCCCGCCAGCAGCAGGCGTGCAATTTTCGGGTCGAGCGGCAGCTTTGCCAGCTCGCGTCCCAGCGGTGTCAGCTGCCGCTCTTCGTTTATCGCGTTCAATTGCGCCAGCAACTGGTAGCCATCGGCAATTGAACGCGATCCGGGCGGCTCGATGAACGGAAATTGTTCGACTTCGCCCAAGCCCAGCGCACTCATACGCAAAATTACGGTTGCCAATGACACGCGGAAAATTTCCGCATCGGTATATTCTGTGCGCGCCAGAAAATCCGGCTCGTCATATAACCGCACACATATCCCGCTCATCACCCGCCCGCAACGCCCGGCGCGCTGATTGGCGGCGGCACGCGCGATTTTTTCCACGCGCAATTGCTCGACTTTTTGCCGTATGCTGTAACGATTGATGCGGGCCTGCCCGCTGTCGATCACATAGCCGATATTCGGTACGGTTAAGGAAGTCTCCGCAACATTGGTGGCCAGCACGACACGGCGCATGCCGGAAGTTTTGAATACGCGATCCTGCTCAGCCGCCGACAAGCGCGAGAACAGCGGCAAGATTTCCACGCCAATGGGATGATGCTTGCGCAAAGCTTCCGCAGTGTCGCGGATTTCGCGCTCGCCCGGCAGGAAAACCAAAATGTCGCCGCGTAAGCCATCCACTGCCAGTTCGTCCAGCGCGGCACACACCGACTGTGGAATATCCTGCATCTCGCCTTCGGCATTCTCCTGTAACGGACGGTAACGCACTTCCACAGAATAACTGCGACCACTTACCAGCATGATCGGCGCACCGCTGAAATGCTTAGCGAAGCGCTCCGCATCCAGCGTAGCCGAAGTAATGATGAGCTTGAGATCTGGACGACGTGGCAACAACTGCTTGAAGTAACCCAACAGGAAATCGATATTCAGGCTGCGCTCATGCGCCTCGTCAATGATGATGGTGTCGTATTTTTTCAGCAGCCGATCGCTCTGAATTTCCGCCAGCAAAATACCATCAGTCATCAGCTTAATGCAGGTATCCGCCGATACCTTGTCATTAAAACGAATCTTATAGCCCACTACTCCACCCAACTCGGTTTTCAGCTCAAACGCAATGCGCGTTGCAACAGACCGCGCCGCGACACGGCGTGGCTGGGTGTGGGCAATGACGCCTTGCACACCACGACCCAGACTCAAACAGATTTTAGGTAACTGCGTGGTTTTACCAGAACCAGTCTCACCACATACGATGATCACCTGATTGGCAACGATGGCTTGCGCTAATTCTTCACGCCGCAATACCACCGGCAGGTCAAGCGGAAACTCGATTGGAGCAAGCAATTCAAGACGTGCGGCACGACGAGCGTGAAGAGATTTAGCGGGAATGGGGAGAGGTAGGCGGTCAGTCATTGCGCACAATTGTACCTGAAACCGGTAGGTGTAGAAAAACAGGGGAGACCTAGAAGCAGCATGGTTTGAGGACGGTTTATTGGACTAGTTCCTGTCTGGTTTAGCGTGCCTTCTGCTGTATCAGCATGTCGGTAACGCATGTGTTCGTCCCCTTGTGATGCTGGGCTTCGCAAGCTCAGCGCCAACCTACCGCGCTATCGCCAACCATGTTGGAATCTCGTCGGGAAGGATCGCTTCGCCTGGGTGAAACTCAGATGGCCTCGGGCTCCTGCATCCACGCCGGGATATCGCGTTGGCCATGCAGCACACGCCAGACATCAATGTGTTGTGGGCGCTCGGTATAAAATACGAGATATTGATAGTGTACCAGTGGCCAGAAGCGCAGGCCGGGCAGGTTTAATTCGTGAGCATAGCGTGGCGACCCTGTAGCCGGATGGCGACTGATGTGCGTATAAGTTTGCTCCAAGGCGTCAATAAAGCCGAGCGCCGCTTGTTCAGTACTTTCGCTAAGGTAATAGGCAATCGCGTCATCAATGTCCCGGTTGGCCAGCTCACGCGGAACGACAGGTTTGACCGTCACCCGCGAGCGCCGTCTTTAGCTGCCTTGCGTACCCGATCACGCAGTCCTTTAAAGTAGGCCGGGTCGGTCGGATTTACAGGTGCGGATGCCGCGCCCGCGAGCAAAAAACCGCGCAGTTGCAGGCGATCCTGATCCTTGCGGATCAGCTCACGCACGTACTCGCTGCTCGTGCCATAGCCGCCTTGATTGACCCGCTCATCCACGAAGGACTTGAGCGTATCGGGTAGAGATATGTTCATTGTGCTCATGACTCGAGATTAGCCTGTTTGGCAAAATTTGGCAAGGCATAGCTTCTTCCATGTTAGTGCTAAATGAAAATGTCCGCTTTCTCCAAAGTAGAAATGTCCGCTATTTGTCAAAACAGCTATGCCTTTATGGTTGTAAGCGCGGAAGTGCTGCACTTACAACCACTCGGTAGCATATAACCTTGTAGCCGAGTAAAGGGTTCGCTTCGCCGGGCTAAAGCCCGCCCTTGACACGGCTACAAGGCTTGGAGAAATGCCCCCCAAATAGCGGACATTTCTATTTGGCGTTGACAGGCCTAGCTTCTTCCATGTCAGCGCAAAGTAATAATGTCCGCTTTCTCCCAAATAGAAATGTCCCCTTGAGTTTGCGTTGAGTAAGCTCAGTGCCCGATTAAAACCATAGCGGCGAACACTTTGAAATAGACATGATGATGAGTCAAAAGGAAGCAAAACGTGGGCAGGTAATGGAGTTACTGTCGGCAGGCAAAGTCCCCCAAAAGGAAGCTGGCAAAATGCTGGCTGTCAGTGTGCGTCAAATCAAGCGTATCTTGCGACGTTACCGTACCTTAGGCTTGCCGGGGCTCATCAGCAAGAAGCGCGGACGAGTCTCGAATCGGCGGGTGGACGAAACAATCAGGACAACCGCGATAAAGATGATCGGCGAACGCGGAAAAGTGGGGTCAGCCATCTTTGAACGCCGCCTCGATGACCTCGCGCAGCTCATAGTCTTCGAATGGCTTTGCCAAATAACCAAGGGGCTTTGCGAGTTGGGCTCTTGCGCTATTCGCATCACCAGAAAAGGCGCTCAGAAAAACCGTGGGTACATCAAACTGTGTGCGAATGGCCTGGGCCGCTTCAATACCGTCCATGGCGCTGCCCAGGTGTACGTCCATCAGCACCAAGTCGGGCCGCAACTCTCCAGCCATCTCGATGGCCTGCTCGCCGGTGTGCGCCGAGCCAAGGGGTTCATGACCCAGATCGCAAAGTTGCATGACAATGTCCCGGGCGATGATCCGCTCGTCTTCGACCACCAGAATTTTGCGTTTGATCATGGCGGCATCACCAGTACTGCGGGTGCTTGCACGGTAAATTCAACGCTGAACCGAGCGCCCGCACCGGGTACCGAGTCAATCACCAAGATGCCTCCGAGCTGAGGGCTTAGGTCAGTTACCAGTTGCAGGCCGAGCGAGGCTTTTCTCTTGTCCTCAAAGTCTGGGGGCAGGCCCACACCAGTGTCCATCACACGCAAGTACCAGCGGCCATCAGGTGGGTTGTCTTGGTCGTTGGCTGGCTGCAACTCCACGCTCACTTCACCTGCTTGTCCCTCGGGGAAACCGTGTTTCAGGCAATTGGAGATCAACTCGTTGAGCAGCAGCCCGGCCGCTTGGGCTTGGTCCATGTCAGACTGCACCGAGCCCAGGCTCAAAGTGAGCCGCACCGCGCCGCGGTGTAGCTCTTGGGTCTTGAAGGCCTGGGTTGCTACTTGGCCCAGATAGACCCCTAAATCCACTGACGCAAAGGTGGCAGAACGGTACAGGGACTCATGCAACTGCGCCATGGTGCGGATACGACCGCGCATGTAGCAAAGCACCTCTTTGGTATCGGCTACTGCGCTGCGACCGGCCTCCAGGCGCAGCAGGCTGGCGATGACTTGCAGGTTGTTCTTGACGCGGTGGTGGACTTCTTTGATGAGCGCATCTTTGTCGCGCAGCGCCTGCTGCATACCTGCTTCAGCGAGCTTAACTTCAGTTACATCAAGAGCGGCACAAACCAAATACAGCGGCTTTCCATTCTCGTCGTATACGGGGTTTTTGAAAGTGTGGCCCTGACGCATTTCCCCGAGTGCGACACTCCAAAAGGGCTCTTCAAAATCAAGAGCGTGCCCATCCTCAAATATGCGTCGATCCGCGGCCAAAAAGCTTGCCATTTGGTCTGCCGGGAAATGCTTGCTGCCGTCGGCACCGTACAGATCCTCAAGACGCAGACCCCATTGTTCTTCACAGGCTTTGTTCATCAAAAGAAAGCGGCTTTGCGCGTCCTTAACAAATAACGGAATTGGAATGCTTGCCAATATAGATTGAAGTTGGATTTTTGACGCCAGAAATTCTGCCTCGCTGACACCACGGCGTTCAATTTCCTCGCGCAATTGCTTGGTGCGTTCGTCAACCGCGGTTTTTGTTTGCTCCGACTGGGCGCTGATATTCAGCATAAAAAGTACCAAACCGGC
>CAZPUT010000007.1:0-28232 GCA_964589845.1 uncultured Candidatus Nitrotoga sp.
TGAATCAGGCCACGATAGTGCAGCACGGGCAGGTCAAAGCCACCGCCGTTCCATGACACTAATTGCGGGGTATATTTGTCGATGCCGTCAAAGAAACGTTGAATGAGGGCGCTCTCGTCGTCTTCCAGCCCTCCCAGCGACCACACGCGGAAATTGTCGCCCTCGCGCAACGCGCAGGAAATGGCCACCACGCGATGCAGATGATGTTGCAAGAAATCAGTGCCTGTCTTCTGGCGACGCATCTGAAAGGCCATCTCCGCCACATCCCCATCGCTCACCTGTGCATCAAGTCCGTACAGGGTACGAAGCCCAGCAACGTCGGGAATAGTTTCGATATCAAAAACAAGAACAGGGGTCATCAACACCGATGGAGTCGTAAAGTTGGAATAAATGAAAACATTAAAAAGCTCCTCTGGAATTATAAAATCAGCGAGTATTTACGAGACAAATTGTCTTCCAAACTGCTCATCTTACAAGCGAGTGACGGAGCTATCAGTTTCGCTAGTTCTTGACAGTTACTTTTTTGACCAACCGCCGCCGCTCTGTACCCACCAACCCGCTTGGGCACGCTGTATCCAGCGTTGTGCGAATGTATTGCGGATGTCACCTTCCCACTCAGGATGTGCGTTAGCGCGTGCAATCTCGGCATACAACGCCTTACGGTCCTGATTCTCCGCTGCAACCAGCCCATTGACCTTCTGACGTGCGGCCAGTGGAACAGCATTGGCATCATGTATGGCAACCATACCGTCAGAAGTCAGGCCGACCGCACCACTGGCATAGAACTCTGCTAACTGCGTATGACGCGTCTGCATTGACTGCTTCAAGGCAACAACGCCAGGAGTATTAATTTCGATGTTTACCTGTGCCGATGCAGTGGCAGAAACACACAGTACAAACAGCGCAAAGCAAAACCTAATTAAGTTACTCATATTGCTTTCTCCTTTTTCATTTCAGGTGCAACAGATGGGGATTTATCAGATTTTGGGGCCGTAACAGATTTCTCAGTTTGCCAAATTTCGTCGATTATCTTGTCAGCTGCCTTTTCCGCTGCGGCAGCGGGGAAATAAATGTTGATAGTGACGCAGGCGCTCAGTGCCATACCTGCCAAAGGTAGTGCGGTCCCAATTTTTTTCATCGTGCCCCTCCTTTATTTGATCACTGCCTTATTGTCCTGCGATACCCGTTTCAAGCGGGTTATTAGTTCACTCCAGCCAACTTTGCGATTGTAGCCGATCACAGTGATGGCGGGAATGCCGCCACCTTTTACTATCGTATAAGCGTTGCCATTGTCTTCCACTCCCGCCATTGTGCATATGTCATTGCGCAGCGCACAACTCAGCCCGATGCGTTCATAGCCGAAAGTCTCAAAGATGCGCAGAAAACTGCGCTGCAAGGCAGCAACCCCACCTGCTCCGCCCAGCGAAGAAATATTTTCTACTGCCTTTTGGCTGATTCTCTTGCGATATTTTCCAGGGCTGCTTGCCAGCTTGGCATCAAAGCGCACCGGAAGCCAGCTCACCAGTTCGAGATTGTTCACTCCCAGGTCAATGCGCCCCTGAATATTGCCGAAAGAAAAAGTGCGCGTAAGCAGGTCAAGATCTAGTTCGCGCATGTCCAAATTACCCGACAGGCGAGGCGCGCGACCGAAGGGATCAAACAGCTCCAGGTGATTTGCCAGCACCGTGCCATCAAATACCCGAAACAATAAGGTGCCATCCACCTTGAGCAATTTGTCCTGATAACTCACCTTGGGAATAGAGCCAGATAGCGAGCCGTGCATCTCCGGCCAGTGCAATGCGGCACTGAGCTTCTGCATGGAAATCGATGTCAGCGTGCTGGAAAAATTCCACTGCCACATGTCATTTACATTTTGCATGTGGAAATCACTCACTTCCAACTTGCCGTCAAGTATGGGCAGTGTGGCTGTTGGCAGAATGAAATCATTCCCGCGCATCTGTATTTGCCATTGCGTTGCGCCCAGCGGCAATCCCATCAATTCGCCGTCGGCAAAAGCCACATGCGCTACATTCTGCAATTGTGCGTGCCACGGAATGTCCGCATTAATACCGTGTAGGACAAAGCGTTTTTCACCATCCACTACAGCTACATCGCGCAGCTTAATCAGCAATGCTTGGGTAGCGCCATTGCGGTATTGCCAGTCCACATCAACGAGTCCTTTCAGCTCAGTCGCCGACAAAGCGCTCTTTTCCAGAAATGGTTTGGCGTAATCAGCAAAGCCATTCGCCAGCGACAGATTCTCTCCAACCAAACGGCCTTCCAATAAGTTGCTCTTCTTAACATCCCACAGTGCGTTCAACTCAACCTTGCCTACCCCCGGCAGATTAGCTACAGCCTGCGTCACTTTTAGTTGTGCACCATCCCACTGACCAGAGGCTAGTAGCGTATGCCCACCGCGTAAATATAATGGCTGCCAGAACAGTTCACCACCCTGCCAATCGAGTGCGCCACGCCAATCCCATTTTTGGCCTGTGCGGGCAGCATCTACATGCAGCGTGCCTGTCAATTTTTCGGCGGCATGCAAGCCGCTGGCATCCGCAGCAGCTAAATTGGCCAACTGCAGATCAGCATTGATTAGGCTTACCCCCGCTTTATCACCATGTACCACCAAGGTGCCATTCAGGGCACCCTGAGTAGGCAATGGCCAATTCGGTGAAAGCAAATCTGCCAGGCGCTTACCTTGTGCATTGTGTAACAATGCTGTGGCGCGCCACGGCTGAGCGCGGAAATCAGCGCTTACCTGCCACAACTCATTAGCTTTAGCGGCAAACCTCAACTCCAACTGTTGCGAGGAAAACTCGTAACTAAATGTGAATGGCAAGTCTGGAATCGCATCCAGCTTACCTTTATGACATGCCACGCGAGCTGAGTTGAGCAAAAATTCCGTACAGTGCACGTGTATCTTGCGCCATATTTTTTCCGCCATATGCAATTCGTCTATGTTAAATTCTGCCGAACCCTCTTGCGCCAATACCACTTTAATTCCGCGTGCGGTAAAGCTCGGTGCGGTAACGTCTGCCACGTTTAATGTAATTTGCACGGCATAGAGCGGCGCAGACAAAAAAAACATACAAAAACTCAGCAAGCCAGATAGGCAGCAACTTGGCTGGCGGATTGTGGTATAAATAAGTGTTTTGTTTAACATATGGCAACTCAATTTCATGATACCAAACCATGATTTTATTCTGCTAAATTTATTCCAGTAACTTCGACTCCGACATGAGATTTTTTTCCGCGTTATCCCTGTTCTGCTTGTTTGCCCTGCAACCCGCCTGGGGCGAAAATATTTCACTCAAGATAGGCAAACACAGCATTCATGCCGAAATCGCCAATACCCCACAAAGCCGCGAACAAGGACTTATGCAGCGCGGTCGTCTATGCGCAAATTGCGGCATGTTATTTATTTTTGAAAAAGCTGACAGGTATAGCTTCTGGATGAAGAATACGCCACTGCCGTTAAGCATCGCCTTCATCGCCGCCGATGGCTCCATTCTCAACATTGAGGAAATGCAGCCTAACACCACAGATGCGCACTACGCCCAAAGCGATGCATTGTATGCGCTGGAAATGAATAGCGGGTGGTTTACTCGGAATGGCATCAAAAGAGGGAAAATGGTTCAAGGATTAAGGCAGGCTCCCCCAGGCCATTAACCTTTCTAAACTGCCATAAAAAATCCCGGCGATTCCCGGGATTTTTTATTTCGCTCAAGCTTTGAAAATTATGCGTAGCTCTTCGCCACGAAATCCCAATTAACCAAGCCCCAGAAGCTTTCGACATACTTGGCGCGGGCATTACGGTAATCAATATAGTAGGCGTGTTCCCAAACGTCACAGGTCAACAACGGCTTGTCCGCCCCGGACAAAGGTGTGGCGGCATTGCTGGTGTTAACGATGTCCAGTGAGCCATCGGCCTTTTTCACCAGCCATGTCCAGCCAGAGCCAAAGTTTCCCACGCAAGAAGCCGAAAATGCTTTTTTAAAATCTTCGAAACCGCCCCATTTTTTATTAATACCATCCGCCAGATCTCCAGCTGGTATACCGCCACCGTTAGGCTTCATGCCATTCCAGTAAAAGGTATGGTTCCACACTTGGGCTGCATTGTTGAAAATGCCGCCGCTAGATTTTTTGACGATCTCTTCCAGGGTGGCGTTCTCAAATTCAGTGCCTTTAATCAAGTTATTGAGATTGGTCACATAGGTTTGATGATGTTTGCCATAGTGATACTCCAAAGTTTCTTTGGAAATGTGCGGCGCAAGTGCATCCATCGCATAAGGTAGTGCAGGTAAAGTATGTTCCATTTAGTTCTCCTCAATTTAAGTTTCAAGTGGTTCAAAATTACAATTGAACTGTCTGCTTAGCTCGACTGATGCCCAATTGTGACAATCCATATTTCTTGGCTGCCTTGTAAGCCGTGATGCCATTTTGTTCTATGTCATACAGTGCTAACTTCATTAAAATTGATTGCTTATTGCTCATATTTCACCTCATGTATTCATGTAACTAATTGAATTTTATATGCTGGTTATAGTTGCGCAAATTATCGCAGCACTAATTGTTAGTTGCCTGTATGAATTCCTCTGTGGGATTTTCTATCAATGCCTTCTGCTTCTTGCTCAGGTATTTCAGTGAGAATCTCAGAACAACTTTTTCCCTCTTGTTCCAGATGAATGGATCGGTATCAGTGATTCCGACTAACAACCCATAAATTGCTGTCACGCTGTACCAGCTAGCATCCACTCTGTGACTTAACACAACCATCTCTCCTACCTTTGGTGACTTCCACATATTCAAGCTCCTATAGTTAAGAGAGTTGATTTCGCTACCAGCCCCATTTCAGTTAACAGCCCTTGGGACTAAAAAATCGACATTGCAATACAAAGGCAAGTTGGGTTTCACCCATTTCAGCCAACAAAACTCAACGACTAATCGGTTTATATCGAATTCGCTTCGGCTTCGCACCTTCCTCACCCAAACGCTTCCTTTTATCTGCTTCGTATTCCTGATAATTGCCATCGAAAAATGTGACCTGCGAGTTTCCTTCAAAGGCGAGGATATGAGTCGCTATGCGATCCAAGAACCAGCGATCATGAGAGATAACCAGCACACAACCGGCGAATTCCAGCAGCGCATCTTCAAGCGCACGCAGGGTTTCCACATCGAGGTCGTTGGAGGGTTCATCCAGTAGCAGGACATTGCCGCCCGAGATAAGGGTTTTCGCCAAATGCAGACGTCCGCGTTCACCACCTGAAAGATTACCGACCAGCTTCTGCTGATCTGCGCCCTTGAAGTTAAAGCGGCCGATGTAGGCGCGCGATGGCGTCTCAAACTTGCCCACGGTGAGGATGTCATTACCGCCTGAAATAACATCAAACACGGTCTTATCGCTTTCCAGCGAATCGCGCGATTGATCCACATGCGATATTTTGACTGTCGATCCAATTTTAATTTCGCCAGAATCCGGTTTTTCTTTTCCAGTCAGCATGCGGAACAGCGTCGACTTACCCGCGCCGTTGGGTCCAATAATGCCAACGATAGCGCCAGGCGGAATCTTCAAGCTGAGATTGTCAATCAGCAGTCGGTCGCCATAAGCTTTAGAAACATTGTTAAACTCTATAACTTCATTACCCAGCCTGTCGGCCACGGGAATAAAGATTTCCTGGGTCTCATTACGCTTTTGATATTCCTGTGAATTTAATTCTTCAAAGCGGGCGATACGCGCCTTTGATTTTGCCTGCCGTCCCTTTGGATTCTGGCGCACCCATTCCAACTCCTTGCTCAGTGCCTTTTGGCGCGCGGACTCAGAGGACTCTTCTTGCTTGAGCCTGGCTCCTTTCTGTTCCAGCCAACTTGAATAGTTTCCCTTCCACGGAATGCCGTGACCACGATCGAGCTCCAAAATCCACTCGGCGGCATTGTCAAGGAAGTAGCGATCATGTGTCACCGCCACCACGGTGCCAGGAAAGCGCAACAGAAATTGCTCCAGCCATTCCACCGACTCAGCATCCAAATGGTTGGTCGGCTCATCCAGCAGCAACATATCTGGCTTCGACAACAGCAATTTGCACAGCGCAACGCGACGCTTCTCGCCACCAGAGAGATTCTTGACCAAGGCATCCCATTCGGGCAGACGTAATGCATCGGCGGCAATTTCCATTTGTTGATCCGCATTTCCGTCACTGGCAGCGATGATGGCTTCAAGTCGCGCCTGCTCGGCGGCCAACGCATCAAAGTCGGCATCAGGATCAGCATAGGCGGCATATACATCATCCAATTTTTTCTGCGCGCTGAACACCTCGCCCAGTCCTTCCTGCACGGCTTTACGCACAGTCTGCTCCGGGTTAAGTTGTGGCTCTTGCGGCAGATAGCCGATATTCAAGTTCGGCATCGGAGTGGCTTCGCCTTCGAAATCCTTGTCCACCCCAGCCATAATCTTCAGCACGGTGGATTTGCCCGAGCCATTCAATCCAAGCAGGCCGATCTTGGCACCAGGAAAGAAGCTGAGGGAAATATCCTTGATAATTTGGCGCTTGGGCGGAACGACCTTGCCCACGCGATTCATGGTAAAAACATATTGGGCCATAGTGTCTGTATTTGGATTGAATTATTAATCAGGGGTGCAAGCTTACCCCAAGGCACTAAATTTTGGGAGTATGTAAAGCGACGAAAAGGTAAAGACGAATATTTTGATTAGCTCTCAGGCTCTTACCACATCGGGCAAGGCTGGTTTTTGCCAGCAGATTCGTTTGATAGTATGATAAGAAAATATTAGTGGTTCAATAACCGAAAGATGTATCGTCAAGACAAGACGCGTGTGAATGAATCCGAAATTCGCGTTTTTAAAAAAATATTAGTGTTTTAAATGGCTAGACAACACCATTTTGTTGGTGTACGCGGGCTGTTAGGCAGCTTTAAAGAATTGGCGGGCCTCCCCGCATTGTAAGGTGGTGAACCTGGTCAGATCCGGAAGGAAGCAGCCATAACCATTACTGCAAGTGCCGGGGGCAAGGCTCGCCTCCTTATTCGAAACTGGAGTGACAATGATAAAGATCTGTGTACTGATCGGTGCGCTATTGTTAAATGGGAATGTGTGGGCCATAGATGGTGTTTCCGCTGAGATTGGCAGTGGCGATAAAACTAATATGGCGCGTATTGGCGCCCAATGGGATTGGGGAAAAAAGTGGTTCACCGAGGGCAACTGGTTGGTGACCGGTTACTGGGAAGCTTCAGCTGGAAGTTGGAACGGCCCAAATAGTGCGGGTAACAAATACAACATTACTGATATCGGCTTTACACCGGTATTTCGTTTGCAACAGAAAAATCTTTCCGGCTTGGCACCTTATCTGGAAGCAGGGATTGGAGTTCATCTGATTTCGGATGTGCAAATCAATGCCAATCGTAGATTCAGCACTGCATTTCAATTTGGCGATCATCTTGGCGCAGGTCTGCGTTTCGGTGATCGGAAACAATACGATCTGGGCTATCGTTTTCAGCATCTGTCTAATGCTTCAATCAAGGATCCAAACCCGGGTATCAATTTCAGCCAAATTCGCCTTGCCTACCATTTTTGAGGCAGCGTAAATTTTGTCAGTAACTTCCGTTCTGGCGCGTAAATGGCGGCCTAAGATCTTCGCGCAATTGGCGGGGCAGCAACATGTCGTGCAGGCATTGAGCAATGCGCTGACACAAAACCGTTTGCATCACGCCTATTTGTTCACTGGTACGCGCGGCGTGGGCAAAACCACCATCGCACGTATTTTTGCAAAATCCTTGAATTGCATCAGCGGTATTACCGCTACACCGTGTGGAATTTGTAGCGCTTGCACGGAAATCGACAGTGGGCGTTTTGTTGATCTCATTGAATTGGATGCGGCGTCTAATACTGGCATTGATAATATGCGCGAAGTACTGGATAACGCGCAATATCTGCCAACATTGGGACGCTACAAAGTTTATCTGATTGACGAAGTACATATGCTTTCCAAGGCAGCTTTTAACTCGATGTTAAAAACATTGGAAGAGCCGCCCGCGCACGTAAAATTTATTCTTGCCACCACCGACCCACAAAAAATCCCCGTCACGGTATTGTCGCGTTGCTTGCAGTTCAATCTGAAACAGTTGCCGCCTGCGTTAATCGTCACACACTTGGAGTATGTGCTGGGGCAAGAAGACATCACGTTTGAAATCGCTGCGCTGGCGTTGCTGGCGCGTGCGGCTCAAGGCAGTATGCGCGATGCGCTAAGCCTGCTCGATCAAGCCATTGCCTATTCCGATTCCAGAATCGATGAGGCAACGGTTCGTAATATGTTAGGCGCGATTGACCAGAGTTACCTGTATGACGTGTTGCAAACTTTGCTGGCGCGGGACGGGGTTGGTTTGCTGCGTATTGCTGACGATATGCTAAGTCGCAGCTTGGCGTTTGATTCTGCTTTGCAGGACTTGGCGACCTTGTTGCACCGTGTTGCTTTGGCGCAGACGGTGCCGCAAGCCATCGCAGAAGATGAGCCGGAGCGAGTGCGCTTGCTGGAATTGGCGCAGAATTTTAGCGCGGAAGAAATTCAGTTGTATTATCAGATTGCCGTACATGGGCGTAATGAAATTGATCTTGCGCCCGATGAATATGCCGGTTTCACCATGACGTTGTTGCGCATGTTGGCATTCAGGCCAGCTGGTGCCAAGGCGGCGCCTGAACAGCGCACAGCTGAAGTGATCGTTACACCAGTGATAGTTGCGCCGATAAAGCCTCCTGTTACTGCGCTGCCTGTGCCAAAGCCGAAGCAGCAATCGCAAGCTGTTCAGGCTGTTTCACAGCCGGTTCACCCGGTAGCAACTCCTTCTGTGACGCTGGATTGGAGCGCATTACTGGCGCAACTGAGTGTGCAAGGTATGACGCGCGAATTGGCGAAACATTGCACGCTGGAAAATTATGTTGATGGGCGGTTAACTTTAAATTTAGCATCGCAGCACAAACATTTGTTGAGCAATAAATTGGCTCAGGAAAAATTGCAGTCTGCCCTTGCCGACTATTTCGTCCAGCCAGTGCGATTGGTGGTTATGTTAGGTGGGAACAATGTGGCCACCCCAGCCGCAGTCGAGCAGCACGTAAAACAGACACGTCAGCAACAAGCGGTTGAGGCCATTACGCAAGATCCATTCGTGCGCGAAGCTCAGTCACAATTAGGCGCGCAGATACTTGAAGAAACCATTAAATCAATACAGTAAGTTAAGGAGGGTATACACATGATGAAGGGCGGATTGGCCGGGATGATGAAACAAGCCCAGCAGATGCAACAGAACATGAAGAAGGCGCAGGACGAGCTCGCTACAGTCGAGGTGGAAGGCCAGGCTGGTTCCGGCATGGTGAAAGTAGTTATGACCTGTGCGCATGATGTGCGTCGCGTGATGTTGGATAACAGCCTGTTATCCGACGACAAGGAAATGCTGGAAGATTTGATCGTGGCGGCAATGAATGATGCGATGAAACAGGTTGCTGCAGTGACCCAACAAAAAATGGGTGGTTTCACAGCGGGCATGAGTCTCCCGCCCGGCATGAGTTTGCCGTTCTGAATACCCTAATGTGTTTAGTACCTGGATGAACACGCTTTCCAGTCTGGATGAAATGATAGCCGCCTTGCGCTGTCTGCCCGGTGTTGGGCCGAAATCTGCGCAGCGTATGGCATACCACTTATTGCAACGCGACAAACCCGGTGCATTGCGGCTGGCGAAAGCGCTTGGCCATGCAGTGGAAAGTATCCATCATTGTGTCAAGTGTAATAATTTTTCCGAAGAAGAAATTTGCGCCTTATGCCGCTCGTCCAAGCGTGATGCTAGTCTGCTGTGTGTGGTGGAAATGCCGGCAGACTTGCTAATGATGGAACAGGCGCAGTGCTATCGCGGTATGTATTTTGTGCTGATGGGACGGCTTTCTCCACTGGATGGCATCGGCCCGCGTGAATTGCACCTGGATCGGCTGGTTAGTCGGGCGCAGGAAAAAACATGCGAAGTGATACTCGCCACTAATTTCACTGTAGAAGGTGATGCCACTGCACACTACATTACTATCTTGCTATGTGCGCAGGGCATCAAAGTGTCGCGCATCGCGCGTGGCCTGCCAGTGGGTGGCGAACTGGAGCATGTGGATAGTGGTACGCTTGCACAAGCCGTGTTGGAAAGGCGAGAGGTTACGGGATGAACGAGCAGGCAAAGCAACAAGAACAACAAGGTGAGCGCTTGCAGAAGGTATTGGCGCAGGTTGGCTTGGGTTCCCGCCGTACTATGGAAGAATGGATTTCCGCTGGGCGCGTAACGGTGAACGGAGAAGTTGCGACACTGGGTATGCGTGTGACCGAGGACGATGTAGTACGTGCCGACAAGCGCCTTGTTAACATTAGAACAAGTAATAGTAGTTTGCCGCGTGTATTGCTGTATCACAAGCAGGAAGGCGAGATTGTTAGTCGCGATGATCCGGAAAAGCGTGCAAACGTTTTCGACAAATTACCCAAATTGCGGGGCATGAAATGGATTGCCATTGGACGGCTCGATTTCAATACCAGTGGACTGTTGATTTTTACTACCTCTGGTGATCTGGCTAATCGACTAATGCACCCGCGTTTTGAAGTGGAACGCGAATACGCTGTACGCGTGCAGGGCAGTATGACCGATGAGCAGATGGAGCAGATGGTGAAAGAAGGAATCACCTTGGAGGATGGCCCGGTGAAGTTCGAGAGGCTTACCGACGAAGGAGGGGAGGGCTACAACCACTGGTATCGCCTGATGTTGAAGGAAGGGCGCAATCGAATTGTGCGTCGTACTTTTGAGGCATTAGGTTTGCCCATCAGCCGTTTAATACGTGTGCGCTTCGGCATTGTTAATCTGCCGCCTCGCTTGAAGCGAGGCACGTTGGCAGAACTTGGTACTGGAGAGGTGGGCCAAATTCTTGACTGGGTGGGCATGGAATCAAAACCTGTCACGGAGAAAGCCGCTGAATGGACTGGAAGCAAGGCTGCAAAATTTGATAATGGAACTACGGATACTGGGCATAAAAACAGAAAATCAGGCACGGGCACGAGTGCCGCTCCACATGGCAAGACAGAAGGTCGCCGCAGCGCAACGCAGTTTAAAAATAAAGTGCGCCCCTGAAATAGACGCCAAACTTTAATTATTCATTCCGAATATTTCAAGTTGCCAGGAAGTCACCATGCAACGGCAATTTAATCTTCAACCTTCCATTTATTTCACGATCGCATTAGTTGCTTCCCATGGCGTTGCGCTCGCGGTTCTGGCGCCATTGGCTTTGCCATTATGGGCGCGGATACTGATGGCCTTGCTTGTGATAATCAGCCTGCTGTATCACGTATGGCACGATGCCTGGTTGTTAGCGCTATCCTCCAACAAAACGCTATTGCTGGATGGAGACATAGTCCTGTTGGTTGCGCGCAATGGGGATCAAGTGACTGCGCGGGTATTGGCCGACAGTCTGGTTACGCCCTATATCACAGTACTGAATGTGTTGCCGCAAGGGTCGCACTTGGCGCGTAGCGTCATTATTCTGCCGGACAGCCTGGATGCTGAATCTTTCCGTCAGCTTCGAGTGTGGCTCAGGTGGGGAAATTAGCGTTTAACTCATCATATTTACAAGTTCACCGAATTCTCTGAATTTCCGCAGCGCTTCTCGATACACAGATCCTGCTTGATCCTTTTGATAAACAGTACCACTCGCCAGCGACGCTTCAATCGAGGATGCAACTCGACTTCTGTGAGGTCAAATTTGAATTCGTGTATTTAGTTGTAAGAAAGTCAGGCTTTCTCCGACCAACGATTCAGGAGACAGAATCTCCCAATTTATCCACCAACAAAAGGAGTTTTACTTTGAACAATCATCAAATTTTATCAGCAGCTATCGGTAGCTTGTTAGCACTTGGACTGGTCAGCAATGCCAGTGCTGCAGGCAAAAAAACGGATATGGAGCAATGTTTTGGTATCGCCAAGGTAGGCAAGAATGATTGCTCCAGCAACAAGAGCGCGCATTCCTGTGCGGGCCAAGCCACTAAAAACAATGATGCTCAGGACTTCGTCGCCGTACCCAAAGGCACGTGTGACAAGATTGCTGGTGGCACTCTGAAAACCATGTAATGGGAAAGCCCGCAAACGATTTTTTACCGTTCACCGCCGGTATCGGGTTGCGGGCGCCTCACTATTGTGAGGTGCTGGAGAAACTACCCAAGCTCGGCTGGGTGGAAGTGCATAACGAGAATTTTTTCGGAGGTGGTGCATTCCTGCATACCTTGCTCAAGGTGCGCGAGCATTATTCCGTCAGCCTGCATGGCGTTGGGATGGGGCTGGCTTCGACTGCGCCGCTGAATCAGGTGCATTTATCTGCTTTGTATCGTCTTTGTGATGCGGTGCAACCTGCTGCCGTGTCGGAACATTTGTGCTGGAATTCTGTGCCAGACAGAACTATCAACGGTTCCATGGTCATAAACGACTTGGTCATCAACGACTTGCTTCCGTTTCCCTATACCCAAGAGGCTCTTTCCCATGTGGCAAGACGTGTTGATCAGGTGCAGGAAAAACTTGCTCGCCGACTGCTGGTGGAAAACCTCTCCAGCTACTTGTCTTTCACGAGCAGTGAAATGAGCGAGGGTGAATTTCTATCTGAATTATCACGGCGCACTGGCTGTGCCATCCTGTTCGATGTCAACAACCTGTATGTAAATGCTCGAAATCTGGGCGTGGATGCCAAGGCTTTCATAAAGGCACTTCCTGCTGAAGCGGTGGCGGAATACCACCTCGCTGGACACAGCATAAGAGATGGCTGCCTGGTAGACACGCATAGCACTCAGGTATGCGCCGAGGTGTGGGAGTTATATGAGTTTGCCTTGCAACACATCGGGCCGCGCCCAACGCTGATCGAATGGGATAGCGATATACCCGCGTTGGCAGTATTGAAGGGTGAAGCAGAAAAAGCGCAGCAACGGCTGGAGAAATACCATGCTTGTGTTAAATGACGATCTAGCCGATTTTGCCCGCACCATCTTGCGTGGCGAGGAACCGTCGTCGCGAATCGACAAGAGTTATCAGAATTATTCTGTCGACATCGCCATCGAAGTTTATCGCAACAATTATCGCGGCAATCTGCATGACACACTTGCAGGCGCATATCCGGTCATCGAGCAACTTGTGGGCAAGGATTTTTTTCGGCTTTTGACGCGGCAATTCATCGGGCAACATCTTTCGCGCAGCGGCAACCTGCATCACTATGGCGCGGAGATGACAGACTTTGTCGCGGCCTTCGAACCTGCGCAAGGACTGCCTTACCTGCCGGATGTAGCGGCGCTGGAATGGGCCTGCCACTGTGCCTATTTCGCGGACGATGCCGCCACACTAGACCTCGGCAAGCTGGCGCAAATACCACCCAAGCAATATCCAGATATGATCCTGCACGTCCACTCGGCATGTCATCTGGTGCGCTCCCGCTATCCGATCACCGCCATCTGGCATGCCCATCAACCCGGTGCGTCCAGTGACTTTAAGATTGACCTGGATAGCGCCTCCAGCAACGCTCTGGTCAGCCGCAAAAATGATGTTGCCTCGGTCAGCGAACTGACGGAAGCCGATGCCGCATGGCTACAAGGCATACAAGCTGGAACTCCGCTGGGAGAAGCAACTGCCGCCACGCTGGAACATTATCCAAATTTCGATTTGCAAGCCGCGCTGTTAAATCTGGTCGCGCAAAACGTTCTTGCAAATTTTAACCTGGGAGCGGCTTCATGAACCTGTTATCAAGCTTGGTGAGGCATTACTACAAAGCATCACACCTGCCAGAATATCTGGCGCCTCTGATTGATATGGGTCTGAGGCTTTATCTTGCGAATATTTTCTGGCGGATTCAAATCCGGTCTGACCAAGGTGCTAAGTTGGGACAGTACGTTGTACTTGTTCAGCGATGTCTATAATGTGCCGCTACTGCCACCTGAGGTGGCAGCATCAATGGCGGCCGGTGCAGAACTGGGGCTATCTGCGCTGCTTATATTGGGGCTGTTCGGACGGTTTGCCGCTGCCGGGTTGTTCATCCTCAATGTGGTCGCAGTCATTTCTTATGCTGACTTAAGCGCTGCGGGTATCAATCAGCACTTGTCCTGGGGCATTCTGCTCGGCGTATTGTTGATATTGAGTCGCGGCAATTGGTCGGTTGATGCATGGTTGGAAAAACAATTGCAATAATTCAGCTTATGGTTTGCAATCGGTCGGCAGCCATGCGGGAGGTTGTGAGTTTATTTCCTGCTCTATTTCACATGGAGCCATTGCTTTGTTATCTTTCGGGACGCATTTGCGGAAATAAAATTACATCGCGGATGCTGGGACTATCGGTGAGCAGCATTACCAGCCGATCTATTCCGATTCCTTCTCCGGCGGTAGGCGGCAGGCCATATTCCAGTGCGCGAATGTAATCGCTGTCCTTGAACATGGCTTCTTCGTCACCTGCCTCCCTGGCTTTCACCTGTGCATCAAAGCGCGCTTCCTGGTCTTCCGGGTCATTCAACTCGGAGAAGCCATTGGCGATTTCGCGTCCAACCATAAACAGTTCGAAACGCTCGGCAATTTCCGGGCGCGTATCGCTGCGACGCGCCAATGGTGAAGCTTCTGCTGGGTAGTCAATGATGAAAGTTGGCTCGAATAGCTGATGCTCGGCCAGCTCTTCAAACAGCGAAAGTTGCAGCCCGCCCACGCCATCTGCCGCCCTGTATTTGGCCTTCAGATCTTGTAATTCGTTGATGAGAAAATTGCAGTCGTTCAACTGCTCGTCAGAAAACTGTGGATGATATTTCTGGATTGCTTGTGCCATGGTCAGGCGATGGAAGGGTTGCCCCAAGTCGAGCTCACGTCCCTGATAAGTGAGCAAAGTGGTGCCCAGCACCTTGCGCGCCACTTCGCTAAACAGCTTCTCGGTAAAGTCCATCAGATAACGATAATCCCGATAGGCTTCATAAAACTCGATCATGGTGAACTCAGGGTTATGTCGCGTAGAAAGCCCCTCGTTGCGAAAATTGCGGTTGATTTCAAATACCTTCTCAAAACCGCCCACCACCAACCGCTTGAGATATAACTCCGGCGCAATGCGCAGATACAGTTGCATGTCCAATGCATTGTGATGCGTGGTAAAGGGCTTGGCTGATGCACCGCCCGGAATGGAATGCATCATAGGCGTCTCGACTTCGAGGTAATTGTGGCGCAGGAAAAATTCCCGTATGGCCTGGATTACCTTGGAGCGAATGATAAATGTATTGCGCGTGTCCTCATTGGTGATGAGATCTATATGCCGCTGGCGGTATTTTTGTTCCTGATCGCTCAGTCCGTGAAACTTTTCCGGTAGCGGGCGTAGTGCTTTAGTCAGCAGACGCAGTCCGGTCACACGCACAGAAAGTTCACCGGTCTTGGTTTTAAACAGCACGCCTGTTGCTCCAAGAATGTCGCCCAAATCATAGTGCTTGAATGCATCATGCGCTGCTTCACCGGCATCGTTATTGTTAACGAATAGCTGGATGCGTCCGCTCATGTCATGTACGGTGGCAAAACTGGCTTTGCCCATTACGCGCTTTAACATCATGCGCCCGGCTACAGCAACGCTGACATGTGCTGCTTCCAGTTCGTCGTGGCTCAGTGTTCCGTAAGCAGTATGTAGATCACCGGCCAAATTTTTGCGCTCAAAATCATTCGGGAAAGCGATGCCTTCCTGGCGAAGTGCAGTGAGCTTGGCGCGGCGCTCGGTGATGATTTGATTTTCGTCTTGCTGAGGGTTGGTTGATTCGGTAGTCATGATGTTTGGGTAAGTTATGATCAAGAATTCAGGAGTGCTTTCACAGGCGCGGGATTGTGTCACAAATGCCGCATTAGGCGCAATTTAACAGCGACGTTTGTAGGCGTTTAGGTACGCAAGGTGTGAGTCTGCCAGTGGCTGAAAAGGTTACGAGTCCACTTGAAAGCTATCTGTTCAGGACATGATTTGATAGGGCTCCATCGTTACTGATTCGACTTTGTCGCCAAGCAAGACTACTTGACCTTCAAGCCGGGTGTTACCGGTTTCACTGAATAAGAAACGATAGGTGCGTCGCAATACTCTTCGCCCAGTCTTGTCGCGAGCTAGAGCGAGTCCGGTGTTGGCAACTGTGTCGTCGAGGAATTGTAAATTCTCATTGCTGCAGATATGTTTTCCCATTTTTCGGGCGATCTCAAGGGCGCGCAGGCTGTCGAACCAGAACCACCCCAGCGCGGCGATCAACAGCAGGAAAAATAAACTTATCGTATCCATTGTTTGGAAAATATTGATTACACCCCTTGCTTCAAACTGGCACTAATAAACTCATCCAGGTCGCCATCCAACACGCCCTGAGTGTTGCCAATTTCCACATTGGTGCGCAGATCTTTTATGCGCGATTGATCCAGAACATATGAGCGGATTTGATGTCCCCAGCCGATGTCGGTTTTTCCATCTTCCATTTCCTTTTTTTCGGCATTGCGTTTGCGCAGTTCGGCTTCGTACATGCGCGACTTCAGCATTGCCATCGCTTCGGCGCGGTTACGGTGTTGTGAGCGATCGCTCTGGCATTGCACCACAATGCCGGTGGGTGCGTGGGTGATGCGCACCGCTGAATCGGTCTTGTTGATATGTTGTCCGCCCGCACCGCTTGCGCGGTAGGTATCCACGCGCAGGTCTGCCGGATTGATTTCGATTTCGATGGATTCATCCACCTCAGGATAGACAAATACGCTTGAAAAAGAGGTGTGGCGGCGATTGCCGGAGTCGAATGGGGACTTGCGCACCAGTCGGTGTACGCCAGTCTCGGTGCGTAAATGGCCATGAGCATAGTCGCCAGTCACCTTGAGTACGGCACCTTTGACACCGGCCACTTCGCCATCGGATTGCTCCAGCACTTCAACTTGAAAGCCCTTTTTTTCGCAATAGCGCAGGTACATGCGCAGCAACATCGAAGCCCAGTCTTGTGCCTCGGTACCACCAGAGCCTGCCTGGATGTCGAGGAAGCAGTTGTTGGAATCCATGGGCTTGGAAAACATGCGGCGGAATTCCATGTCCGCCACTTTCTTCTCCATTTTTTGCACATCCTGAACGATGCTGTTGAGGCTGGCATCGTCATTTTCCGCCAACGCCATTTCAAATAGCTCGGCTGTATCATCGAGATCTTGATTGAGTTGATTCAAGGTGATAACGATGCCTTCAAGCATCTTGCGCTCGCGTCCCAGTTCTTGAGAGCGCTTGTTGTCCTGCCAGATGGCAGGGTCTTCGGCGAGAATTACGACTTCGGCCAGTCGCTCTTGTTTGCCATCGAAGTCAAAGATACCTCCGTAATTCAGCGATGCGAACCCGGAGGTCTTGTAACTGGTGGGTGAGGGCGTTGAGTTGTTCGGCTTCCATTGTATTGTTGAGTGCGGAAAAGGGGGCGATTATAGCTGAAAGCTCAGCTGGGAGTTTAAGGAGGCAGCTATAACATGAACAGGCCAAGCGCAACACCGGCTCCCATTGCCAAAAACCCTGCTGCGACATGTTTTGCCAAGGTCATGCCGCCGATAAATACCACCAGTCCAAATTTGAATACCATGTTGGACAGGAAAGCGATGGCGATGGCTGTTACTGCCTGATCATCGTTCAGTTTATCCAAATCAAATAAACGCAGGCTAGAGAGTGTGATGGCATCCACGTCGGTGAGTCCGGAGATCAAGGCGACCACATACAGGCCGCCGCTACCGGCAATATCCGATAGCCAGGCAGAAAAAAACAATACTACTGCGTAGAGCAGGCCGAAGCTCAGAGCGGCAGGGATCTCGGTCGGGTTGGCAGTTTTGGGCATGGGTAAATCTGAAGAGGTAAGCAATTTGCGCCAGTCGAGAAGGGTAACGACCAGTCCAAACAAGAGGCCGAGCCCCATCACCGGCAATAGTTTGGCGAGCAAGCCGGGCGACACTACTGCACTTACCACTGTCAAGCGCATCAGTACGACTAGGCTGGAAAGCAGGATAACCACAGCAGAAAGGCGCGCCATGATTTCACTTGTTTTGCCGTGGCGCGCGTAAACCAATGTGGTTGCGGTGCTGGATACCAGTCCGCCGAGCAAGCCGAGCAGTGCTGCGCCATAACGATGACCAGTCCAGTGTAGAGCGACATAACCAGCGAGACTTAGCCCGGAAATCAGCACTACCATCATCCATGTCTGATGCGGATTGAATGCGTCATAAGGGCCGTAGTTCTGGTCCGGCAGAACCGGCAGGATGACGAAGGTCAGTACCAAAAATTGCAGGATGGAAACCAGGTCACGCCGGGTCAACCGTTTCGTCATGCCGCTTAGTTCGGGTTTGAAATAGAGCAGGGTAGTGGTGATTATGGCTAGCATGACGGCCAATGTTGTTTGTCCATACCAGATTAGTGCGCCGAGCGCATAACACAACAGCAAAGCAGCAACCGTGGTGGTGCCCGGATCGTTTTCTTCGGTGGGGCTGGTGAGATAGGCAGCTATGATCATAACGCCCACAATGCAGAAGCCTGCAACCAACAGCCAGGGAGAGCCAATTTTGCTTGAGAGCATGGCGGTGAGAGTGCCAATTAGCGCAACCAGCGCAAAGGTTCTCAGTCCGGCTTTGGACGAAGCTCTGCGCTCACGTTCCAGGCCAATCAGCAGGCCGATCGCGAGGCTAGCGAGGAACTGTGGCAGGAATTCAACGCCATTGTTTTGCCAGATTTGATGATTCATCGCTTGGCCGCCTTGAAATAAGTTAAACGAAGATAATGTAAAAAAATTGGACTATATTTTTTTGTTTGGCTTGGTGTTCCTTATGGCTTTATATATCTGATTTTTGCCAGTGCCGGACGATAAGTTGCAAATTGACGCTGCCATTGTATTCGTTGATAGCTAGATTGAAAACTGCACGAATGCAGGCTGGCATGGGGTCGACGCAAAAAAAGTGAATGGCATCATATGCTGCGCTTGCTGTAGAGAGTTTCAGTTTGAGATGTTTTTCGCCAACCACGCGCTGGCTTTTTACGGTGAACTCGCCTTCAAAGAATGGCTGCGGGAAACCTTGTCCCCAAACTTGCTGTTCCAGGCTGCGTGCAATGCTTATTGTGAATTCGGATGGTGCGAGTAGACCATCTGTTTCAATAATCTTGGTAAGATCGGCTGGGGAGAGCAGGCTTTGTGCTACGGCTTCAAAGGCGATCTTGAATTCATCGAAATGCTCCTCGCGCAGGCTAAGGCCTGCCGCCATAGCATGACCGCCGAATTTTTGAAGCAGATGCGGATGGCGTTTGGACACAAGATCAAGTGCATCTCGCAGATGCAGGGTGTGGATGCTGCGTCCAGAGCCTTTTATTTCACCATTTAGTGATCGTGCGAAAGCGATGACGGGACGATGGTAGCGGTCTTTCAGACGCGAAGCGAGAATGCCAATAACACCTTGATGCCAAGTTTCGTCGAACAGCGCGAGGCTGCAACTGTCAGTCGGAGTGATGTGTTCAAGCGTGGCCAGAGCCGCTTGCTGCATGTCAGCTTCAATATTGCGCCGCGTATGGTTTAGTGTATCAAGTTGCGCCGCGATTTTGGCTGCTTCAGTGACATCATCGCTAATCAAACATGTGATACCCAAGCTCATATCTTCCAGCCGTCCAGCTGCATTCAGCCTTGGCCCCACAACAAAGCCCAATTCATAACTTGAAACCTGCGCATAATTTTTACTGGCTACCTGCAACAATGCGTTGATGCCGCAACAAGCGCGCAAGGAGCGGATGCGCTGTAGTCCTTGTTGTACCAAAATACGATTGTTTTCATCCAGCTTTACAACATCTGCAACTGTTCCCAAGGCAACCAGATCGAGTAGATTCCCTAGATTAGGTTCCGCCTGTTCTGTATATGCGCCGCGAGTCCGCAGTTCGGCGCGTAACGCGAGTAGCACATAGAACATGACGCCAACCCCCGCCAGATTTTTGCTGGGAAAATCGCAGCCCGGTTGGTTTGGATTGACAATGCAAAGTGCGTCCGGCAAAGCTTCCCCAGGCAGATGGTGGTCAGTAACCAACACCTGCATGCCCAACCGGTTGGCCTCGGCCACGCCTTCCACGCTGGCGATACCATTGTCCACGGTAATTAATATGTCGGGGGTGGATTGTGCCGCCAGACGCACGATCTCCGGCGTTAAACCATAACCATATTCGAATCGGTTAGGCACAATGAAATCCACTTGCGCACCCATCAAACGCAAGCCGCGCAGCCCTACAGCACAGGCGGTCGCGCCGTCGGCATCATAATCCGCCACGATCAGCAGCTTGCGTTGTGCGGCGATGGCATCAGCCAATAAACATGCCATTTTTTGTGCGTTTTTTAGTTTCGTGAAGTGCAACAAATATTGCAGGCCGGTGTCTAGCTGCGTCACATTACAAATGCCGCGCGCCGCGTAAACACGTGCTAAAAGCGGTGCGATGCCAGTGTCGATAAGCTGTTGTGCCGTATTAGTTGGGTAGGAACGTTGGCTTATTTGTATCATGCAGCTTAGTGGTGCTTGGATTAGGTAAGATAAGTTTAGCAGAGACAGGATGCATTCCCTGCTTGTGGAAAGAGGGGAGAGGCAATATAGTTGAACTGGTTGGTAGGAAATTGTTCCTTTGAGCACTTAATTAGCGCTTTAATTCTAAAATTAACGATATATTTTTGATATGGGGGAATGTAATGACCCAGATGCAAACAAATCGAAATAGAAGGTTTGATGACCCCGAAAACAATAGCAAATGAAATCAATTCAATGGGGTTATTTTACGGAACAAAAGAGCGTCAGATAAGGGGTTGGAAGATGACAAAATCCATCATGTTGCATGAGTTGCAATTGCGTCACATTGAGCTGGAAAAGCAGAACCGTGAACTAAGGGAAGCACAACGGATGCTGGAAGAAACACGCGATCGGTATGCCAACCTTTATGATTTTGCCCCTGTAGGTTATCTAACTCTTGATGAGGCCGGATACGTTCAGGAAATCAATCTAATTGGAGCCGCAATGTTGAGCGAAGCGCGTGAAGACATTGTGGACACGCCTTTCATAACTCGTATTTTCAAAGCTGATTGTCACGCATTCTTGCAACACCTACAGCAAACTTTCAATTCCTCCGGCAATATTGTTACCGAATTAAGAATCTTGACCCGTACGGATGAGCTGGATTACATCCGCCTGGAAAGTGCAGCTATGGGGAATGGGATAAATGTCTGCCGCACGGTGATGACCAATATTACTGAACAGAAACGCATTGCATTGGCCTTACGACAAAAGCGAACTGAGCAGGATGCCTTGCTGAATGCGATACCGGCCATCGTATTCTACAAAGATCTGAATTTGCGTTATGTGACCGTAAGTCAGATGTTTGCTGATCTTCTCGGCCATCCGGTAGAAAATGTGCTCGGTAAAACCGATTTTGAGCTACTGCCGCGCGAACTAGCCGAGGACTTTCAGCGCATAAACCGTGAAGTGCTGGAATCGGGCGAAATCAAAGCGGGTGTAGAAAGCAGACTTACGGATGCAGGCGGCAATGCGGTTTATTTGTCTACTTTGCTCGCCCCTTTTAATAATCCGGAAGGTAAAGTCGCTGGACTATTAGGAGTCGGCATTGACGTTAGTTCGCTTAAAAGAGCCGCAGATATCAATCTGGAATTGTTGCTGCAAAACCGTACGCTTACGCAAAATCTGTACCGCATTCAGGAAACTGAACGTTGCCATCTGGCTCGTGAATTGCATGATGAATTAGGTCAATGGCTTACCGCTATTCATGCAGAAGCTCAGACGATTTTATGTGTGTCCGACCGAGAGTCTACAGCCCGAGCAAGCGGGCAAGCCATTAGCGAAAGCGCCAAGGAAATGCATGAAGTAATCCATGGCATGTTGCGCCACTTGCGCCCGGCGCTGTTAGATGAACTTGGACTGGCGGATAGCCTGCGTGAACTGACGAATAAATGGTGTTTACATAATCCAGACATAATCTTCGAGCTTGTTCTTGAAGGTGAATTAAACGGTTTGATTGAGAATATTAATATTACGGTATACCGCATTGTTCAGGAGGCACTCACCAATATTTGCAGCCACGCCCTGGCCAAACATGTTTCTGTATGCTTGCGTCGAGAACCGGGAGTGACACCCGATGCC
Organism: uncultured Candidatus Nitrotoga sp.; assembly: GCA_964589845.1. Classification (GTDB taxonomy): domain Bacteria; phylum Pseudomonadota; class Gammaproteobacteria; order Burkholderiales; family Gallionellaceae; genus Nitrotoga. The sequence continues at coordinate 22,207 of CAZPUT010000007.1, forward strand.
GAGGCTGTGTTCCTAAGGGTGACGGATGACGGCAAAGGGTTCGACCCAAACCAGGCATTCAATGGATTCGGATTGCTGGGTATTCGTGAGCGGGCAATTGCAGCGGGGGGAGAGTTGTCCTCATTCAGTACTCCGGGCCATGGTGTACGCATCGACGTTCGATTACCGCTTAAACATCAGTTAGAAAGACGAAAACAATGAGCCTAAGCACGGCCGTTCAGCCGATTACTGTGCTGCTGATAGACGATCACCCCGTGGTGCGCGACGGTTTTCGTCGCTTGCTTGAAAGTACATCTGACATTCGGGTAGTCGCGGAAGCCGATGATGGAGAGGCGGGCTATATTCTTTACCGGGCGTTTAAACCTGATGTAGTGGTACTTGATCTTAATATGCCGGGTAGCGGTGGCTTGGAAACAATTCGCCGTATCAGGGCTCATGACCCAGTTGCGCACATTCTGGTATTCAGTATGCACGGTAATGAAACTATGGTGCAGCGCGTTCTGGAGATGGGTGCAACGGGTTATCTAACCAAGCAAAGCGGTCTCAAACAAATGGCGCACGCTGTGCGCCAAGTAAAGCTGGGAAAAACATATATAGACCCGGAGCATATTTCGGACATGGTTATTGACAGGCAGTTGTTTCACGCGGCCTTGGATCCAATAAGTGGGCTTTCTAAACGTGAATTCCAGTTATTCAAATTGATGGCAGAAGGCAATTCGATACTTGAAATTGCCGAAAATCTTTCTATTAGCCCCAAAACTGTTGGTGTTCATCACGCTAGCATCATGAGAAAACTCAAATTGCAGAACACTGCCCAGCTTGTTCGCTTGGCTATTCTTTGTGACATCATTCAATTGTAACGATTCCCATCCAACAGTAGCTTCCATTAAAGTGTCAGTATCATATTCATATACTTACAGATAATTGGATTTTAATGTTCGGCGCAATATCGTGTTTCAAGATATTACCGTAAGGTAAAAATAAGCAATTTGCTTATTCACTTATCCTGGATGACACACTAATATGTTCTTCAAGACCAAATTCATACACATATTATTCAGTGACTTTATAAGTATGCGTTGCATTTCTATTTATACAAATATAAAATTTTCGAACTCGCTTATATAAATTAATTTATAAGGTATTCATATAATTGCGGTGACTATTAAGCAAGTCACCTTAATACGATTATATTCGTGCCAAGGAGCGTTGGTTATCTGGAAACGATTGCCAGCTGTCTGTATGTTTTGGTAGATATGAAATGGAATTGGGGTAATCAACCATAGGAGAGATTATCATGAGCAATACAACCATTCCTGCCGGTTTTAATTCAGAACGAAGTGAACACATGTTGCAAGAACATGTGCATGATGCCTACAAATTAAAGGGAAAGCTGCAAGAGCCGACTGTCTGCCCACAATGTAATGCAGTATTCCATGAAGGCCGATGGCAGTGGCGCCCAGCTCCGGCAGAGGCGCACCGGAAAACCTGTCCTGCCTGCCATCGTATACGCGATCATTATCCTGCAGGCTTCCTTACTCTGCAGGGTAAGTTTTTTGCCACTCATAGCGATGAAATTATGAATCTCGTGCGTAACGTGGAAAAACGTGAACGGGCAGAGCATCCGCTCAAACGCATCATGGCAGTGGAAGATAAAAAAGATGGCGGTGTGCTGATAACTACAACTGATCTACATCTTGCTCGTGGTATGGGCGAAGCGTTGCATCATGCCTATCAGGGAGAGCTGAAGTTTCACTATAATAAAGAGGAAAATCTGTTACGCGTGAGTTGGACGAATTAACGGGTAAGTATGAAGCGAACCATGAAAAAACCTGTACTCACAGTCGTTCTATTGATTATCTTGTTTGCATTAGATAGCTGCGGAAAGAAACAGCAGGCACCACCTCCGGTGACTACTAGTGGTGCCGTAGGCGCTGCATCGGCGGTTGTTGCACTCCCTAATTTCACGGTGCTGGTCAAGAAGGAAGGGCCAGCAGTTGTCAATATAAGCACTACACAGAAGATTCGCAGGGAGCATATTCCATTTCCGGCATTTCCCGGCACAAAGCAAGACGATCCATTTTATGAGTTTTTTCGTCGATTTGCCCCTGGCGAGATGCTTCCGCATGAATTTCGCAGTCAGTCGCTTGGTTCCGGTTTCATCATTAGTCAGGACGGCTATATTCTTACCAACGCTCACGTCGTCGAAAATGCGGACGAGGTGACGGTGCGACTGACTGATAAACGAGAGTTCAAGGCAAAGGTAGTCGGTGCGGACAAGCGTAGCGATATTGCACTATTAAAAATTTCAGCCAAGGAACTTCCTGTTGTTAGTATTGGTGATACCTCAAAGCTTGAGGTTGGCGAATGGGTCGTTGCGATTGGATCGCCATTCGGCTTCACCAACTCTGTTTCTCAGGGTATCGTAAGTGCCATGGGACGCAGCCTGCCCGGCGAAAATACCACTCCATTTATTCAGACTGATGTTCCAATCAACCCAGGAAATTCTGGGGGGCCATTGTTTAATTTGAATGGTGAGGTCATCGGTATCAATTCACAGATATATAGCCGCAGCGGAGGCTATATGGGTTTGTCTTTTGCGATCCCGATCGACCTCGCAATAAAGGTAAAGAATGAGCTATTGAAGCATGGCACGGTCAAACGTGGCTGGCTTGGCGTAACCATTCAGGACGTAAGCTCTGAACATGCCAGATCATTTGGCCTGACAAAGGCTGGCGGTGCGCTGATTAATACGGTAGGGAAGGATACACCGGCAGCCCGAGCCAACCTTGAGATCGGGGATATTATTCTGAAATTTAATGGCAAAGAACTGACGGATGCAGGTGATTTGGCTCGCATAGTTGCCGACGCTGCGCCTGGATCAGTTGCACGACTCAGCGTTTGGCGTCGCGGGGCAGAAAAGGAAGTGGTAGCCACCCTCGGAGACGCAGATGCTGACCTCAGAACACCCAAATCAAGGCCAATGGATAAGGGGATAGCACCGGACAGAGTTCGCTTGACTATGCATGAGCTGAATCCTGTTGAGCAGAAGATGCTACGCACAGACGGCTATGTAGTGGTTGATGCAGTTGATGGTATCGCGGCAGAATCAGGCATTCAGCCAAGAGATATTATTATAGCAATCAATAGCCAACGCATCTCCAGCATTAAGCAGTTCCGTGCTGTCATGGCTGAAGTTGGCATGCGTGCCGCTTTGCTCGTGCAGCGCGAGGGCAATATGATTTTTGTTCCATTGATCAGTAAATAACAAACAGCGGAGAAGCTATCTCGATTTTGTGTAAGCAGAATAGGTGCTTGATGGACGATTACATAAATAATTGAATCGGTGATAATTATAAGTGGTTGCGACTACGACAAATTTATCAGCTGATAGCTGTTATCAATTTAAAGAGTTAAGCCACTCTGTGGTGGACCGCCAAGTTCAAACTGCGTATTCGACTGAAAATGGACGGCCACGAACAAATAGATGCAAATCGGCTTACTTAAGTCCCTCTTGAAAATTTACGCTTATTTGGAAATAGTTACAATGCCTTCAACGAACCCTAGTCCCGTAACGATATTAGACGTTCCGGCTGCGGTGCCCGATCCGCTTACTCCCTTGAAGCGACCCGTTCCTCCGGTAATTTGGTAAGTGAAATTTTCATACCTATAGATTGGTGGATTATCCGGAACAAAGGAAACTGAATAATGGGCCATGATATTGTTGCCATTACCAGCAGTAAGCGTCAAATTTCCTTCTGCCCTAAAACTAGAAGCATCCACCGGAGTAATACAATCATCGGCTGTCAGAGTAAGTACACCTAAACTTTCTCTTTTTCCGTTCGCAGTAATCGAGCCAGTACCTATCCCAGTAATATTGCCACCGAAATAAGAAGGAGCACACTCCGCTTTTGGGCCTGTTACTTCGTACGTTCCCAAGGCAAATTCTATCGTTGCTTGTTTTTCATTAGTACCAGCAAGTGCACTTAGGGGCGAAATAATTGCAGCAAATAGCAGTGCAAAAATTTGTGGCTTTAGAAGCTTTTTGATAGTCATAAATATTCCTTTATTTTATTGTTAATTAGTAGGCTAACGAGTAGCTTGAAACGAATCCTGTGTTTCAAGCGGCGGATCATTGATCAAGATTAGGTTTTTATGAGAGGGATTTATATCATATAGAGGTGATCCTTTAATAGATTGAGATTTGGAAGGAGTCCCTAAATACAGTGTGCTGAGTCAGCACCATATTTAAGATAATTATCTTTCTTACTAGGCGAAAAATCTGTGGAGTAGCGAGCGTATGAAGAAGGTAAGCATCAACATGCTATTGCTTTCCATGCCCTCAATTTCTCGTCAAAGGAAGTTGCAGCATTCGCTGGACTCGTTGAAGGCAGGCAAATGTATTTGATATTTGATGAATTCCGAACAAATGGTTGAATATGTCTCATATATAGCTTCTCTGCCTTGGTTCCGTTAAAACACATCCTATGAATGTGCGAATGATTGTTGAAAAAGCTTGCAAAATCGTTAAATATGATCGAGTCATTGTCTATATCAGAATCGAGACTGTGCCCCCCACGTGCATGATTTCAAATCGTCCCAGAGTGCAACTCTTGCCGTGACAATTGCTGATGTTTTGGCTTCATAGAAACATACGGTGGCGACGCCAAGAATTTCGCCATTGATCTTCCAGAATGGATTTCGTGGATGTTCGTAATATTGATGTGTTTGTAAGGAGGGCTTGCCTGGCATCGTGCCAAGGAAAATGGTGCTTGAATTGTTACTTTCGAATGGCGAGAAACGATGAATGCGCACTGTTGGAATATCTTCAAAAATCATTTGGTCGCTACTAGATAACTATAGGGCGCTTCTAAAAATTCAAGTTTCTAGGCAAGACAAGGCACAAGTAAAAAATTTGAGCGCGGCATATAGTTGATATGTAAACGATAATTTTTTAGAGTAACGCCGTATTGTGACGAAAATTGGATTTTTAAAGGTGTCCTATAATGTTTTGATTTTATGACTATTAATATAATACGCGGATTCAAGTTGGAAGTGCAACAGCCAGTGGTTGCTTGGTGTAGCGTAATTCCACCCCGAAGAATACCTCATGCGGAGTTTTAAATCCGAGTACTTTTCGAGGTCGGTGGTTGATCCGCTCTACCGCCTCCTGGACTTTTTCCTCGGTGATGTCTGTCAGCTCCATGCCCTTGGGGAAGTACTGCCTCAATAACCCGTTACTGTTCTCGTTCAATCCCCGCTCCCAGGAGTGATTGGGATTGGCAAAAAATAGATGTCCACTTTTAGTTCTGCTGCCATTTTCTCATGCTCCGCAAACTCCCGGCCATTATCGAATGTGATGGTGTGGCACTTATCCTTGTAAGGCGTCAGCAGGCGCGTTGATACAGCCGTGACCTCAGCAGCATGCTTGCTGCGTATATGCACCGCCAACACATAGCGCGGCTTGCGTTCAGCCAGCGTAACCATTCCGCCTGTGTCGTTCTTGCCGATTACAGTGTCGTCTTCCCAATCACCCATATGTGTTTTTTGCGCAACGATCTCCGGATGCATTATCAATGCTGACACGGTTCTTGATCTTGCCACGTCGCTCTTGCCCACTTGCATATCGCTTGCGGCGCGGTTTCTGGCTGCGCAAATGTTGGTGCAGGTCTCCGCCATTTCGTTTGTCCGCGTAAATGCGTAAATGTGTTAATAGATGATCTCGTGGCTAATCTGCAAGCCGCCTTCCAGCTCAAGCCGATTGGCGGCCTGTTCCGGGCTGAGGTCTTCTTGAATCAACCGCTCGACTTCCGCCCATTCATCCGATGAGAAGCACTTGTCATTCATACAGGTTTGCCGGCGCTTATCTCGAAATGACTGCGCCTGTTTTGGTCGCCAGCCGCGTTTGCCCTCGTTACGATTGAATTCACGTGAAATCGTGCTCTTGTCTACGCCGATTTTTTTGGCGATCTCGGTTTGATTCAAACCAGCTTGTTTCAGCCCGTCAATCTGGTATGGTAGCTCGC
>CAZPUT010000008.1:0-27942 GCA_964589845.1 uncultured Candidatus Nitrotoga sp.
TGATGGACCAGCAAGAATCGTAAAGGAAAATATGTTTAATAATGGGATTAATTCAGTAATATTTATCAGTGTGTCATTAGCTGCACTTGGCGGATGCCAAACCACTACTTCTGGCGGGGCGGTCGGCGCACAGCGTTCTCAGCTCATGCTTGTTTCTTCACAGCAGTTGGAGCAAATTGCCGATCAAAGCTATAGCAAGCTGAAGGCAGAGGCAGAACAAAAAGGGACGCTGAATCAAGATCGCGTGATGCTGGAACGGTTGCTTGCGATTACCAACCGCATCAAACCACATACCGCAATATTCCGTTCGGATGCACCAAATTGGAAGTGGGAAGCCAATATAATTAGCGATAAACAGCTTAATGCATTCTGCATGCCTGGCGGCAAAATTATTTTCTATTCCGGGTTGATCAATGAGCTAAAACTAACGGATGATGAAATCGCAGTCGTGTTGGGGCACGAGGTTGCGCATGCCTTGCGCGAACACTCTCGTGAACAGGTATCTCAGGCAATTGCTGCCAATACCGCAATTACTATTGGCGCCGCATTGTTAGGTTTAAGTGGAGGTGCAGCTAATCTGGTTGGTGCTGGGTATCAGGCATTAATCGCAACCAGATTCAGCCGTACTGACGAGACGGAGGCTGATCGCATTGGTCTGGAACTGAGTGCGCGGGCAGGCTACGACCCACGCGCAGGAGTTACGTTGTGGCGTAAAATGATGCAGGACAAAGGCGGCCAGCGCTCACCTGAGTTTCTGAGTAGCCACCCAGCTGACTCAACTCGTATTCGACAGATTGAAATGTTGTTGCCAACCGTCTTGCCACTTTACGAAGCTACACGTAGATAACTAGCTCTCATCAAAATTATTTGCCGTGGGTTTCGGGTAGAATAAACATTTTTTCCAAATTCATTTAAAGGCATCTAATGTACAAAATCGCACCCAGCATTATTTCTGCCAATTTCGCCAAGCTTGGCGAAGAGATCGTCAATGTCCTCGCTGCGGGCGCAGACATTATTCACATAGAAGTGATGAATAAGCATTTCGTGCCAACGTTCAGAAATGGTTCAAAGGCATGTGCGGCCATCCGTCCTATTACTGAAGCCCCGATCGAGATACACCTGACGAGCGGATACAATGTAGACAATTCATTGAAAGACCTTGTACCAGAGTATGCTAAGGCTGGTGCAAACATTATTACTTTTCATCCTGAAGCAGTTGATCGAGATCCATACAATCTGCCGTCCTTCGAAAACATCGAACGGATCATTGATTTAATCCACGAACATGGCTGCAAAGCCGGGTTGGCATTCAATGCTGGCACGCCTTTTAGCTACCTCGACCATGTTATAAGCAAGATCGATGTTGTCTTGGTCATGTCTAAACAGACAGGCTTAATCATTGGCCAGAAATTTATTCCCGAAGCGCTTAATAAGGTGCGCATGGCACGCAAAAAAATTAATGATAGCGGGCGCAACATCGTCTTGGAAGTCCACGGTGACGTAAATTTAGGCAACATCGCAGAAATTGCTATGGCGGGTGCCGACACTTTTGTGATCGGCTCAGCGCTGTATGAAGCAGGCAATGAGACTGACCCAAATCGCTATGATTCCATTATAGCTGCTCTGCGCGCAGAGCTTGCCAAGGTTGGTTTATAAATGCGACAAGCGTGTCTCTTGTCCAGAGTTTCGCTAGTTTAATCAAATTAAACCACGCCGTTACCCATGCATAATTAGCATGGTTCTGTTATCGCATGTTGAACGTCATGCGACTGTTCGCCGTGCCAATATTTTTGCTATTTAATTACATCGACTATGGTATTGGTTGATAGTGAAATACGCGGTGGTCGGCGATATGTATGTTGATTGATGCAGCATCGAAGCTGAGTGATTGCATTTAACTGCGAGATTTTTTCATTGCTTGCTGAGCCTCGCGTGAGGCATCACGTTCCCGCTCGGTGTCACGTTTATCGTGTTGTTTTTTTCCTTTCGCAAGGCCGATATCCAGTTTGACGAGACTGCCTTTAAAGTGCATGTTCAATGGCATAAGAGTGTAGCCAGCGCGTTGCACTTTGCTGATCAACTTGTATATTTCAGCTGCATGCAACAGTAGTTTGCGCGTGCGAACGGGGTCAGGATAGATATGCGTGGAAGCGGTAGTCAGCGGACTGATATGGGAACCGAATAGATACAGGGCGCCATCTTTCACCGTAATATAAGCTTCCTTGAGATTGGCGCGTCCAGCGCGAATTGCTTTGACTTCCCAGCCTTCCAGCATGATGCCAGCTTCATAGCGGTCTTCGATGAAGTAGTCGTGGTATGCTTTTTTATTTTGGACTATGCTCATAATTTGTATATTCTACCAGCTTTGCATGGACGTACTGCTAGAATGGCCTTAGTCGAAAAATCAGTACTAGTTCCCTACAGCGCGAAGCAGATGTTTGTTCTGGTGGATGATGTAGCGGATTATCCGCAGTTTTTGCCATGGTGTGGCGGAGCTAGTGTCATCTCGATGGATGGAGATACCGTACAAGCAACAGTACACATCAATTATCACCATATTAAGCAGAGTTTTACCACTGAGAATGTGCGTCAGTTTCCTCATCACATTGACATCACACTAAAAGATGGACCGTTCAAGCACCTTGATGGTGATTGGCATTTTATACCTCTTTCCGAATCTGCCTGTAAAATAGAGTTTAAGTTGCATTATGAATTTTCCAATAAGTTACTGGAAAAAGTGTTCGGTCCCATTTTTCATTTTATCGCCAATAGTTTTGTGGATGCCTTTGTTCATCGTGCAGAAAAGATTTATACAGGAAATGAGAGTCCAGATTAGTATTGCAATTCGCCTATTAGCTTATTAAATGGATATTCATCTGTGCGGCAAGGCGAGATTTACTTAGGGTTACAAATGTTAGATTACGACCTGCATTGTCATTCAACTGTTTCAGACGGATTGCTGTCGCCCACTGATTTGGTTGCGCGTGCGGCTGAGCGGGGAGTGAAATTTCTTGCGCTGACTGACCATGATGATATCTCTGGCTTGGCTGAGGCAGCAGCTGCCGCTGCTCAGCACGGTATGCAATTTATCAATGGAGTAGAAATTTCGGTAACCTGGCGCAGCTACACCCTGCATATTATTGGTTTACGTATTGATCCGGCATATAAACCGCTGGCGGAAGGTTTGCACACCATTCGTAGCGGGCGTGGGGCGCGTGCGGAGCTGATGGCTGAGTCACTGGCCAGGAGCGGCATTAGCGGGGCGCTGGCAGGCGCTTATCAATATGCGGATAACCAAGGCATTATTGGACGCACACACTTTGCTCGATTTTTGGTCGAGAGTGGATACTGCAAGGATGTACGTAGCGTGTTCAAAAATTATCTGGTCAAGGATAAACCTGGATATGTGGCACACCAGTGGGCTTCGTTGCCGGACGCAGTCAGCTGGATATGCGGCAGTGGTGGTGTCGCTGTATTGGCACATCCGGGTCGCTATACTTTGGCTCGCAAAGGTATGGGACAGAAGACCTTACGCGAATTGCTGCGTGAATTTATCGACTTGGGCGGGCAGGGGATCGAGGTTGTGTGTGGTAGTCACACACCAGCGCAATATGCCGAGTTTGCCCGTTATGCTAATGAATTTAATTTGCTGGCTTCGTGTGGTTCAGATTTTCATGGGCCAGGTGAAAGCTATCGGGATTTAGGCCGTTTGCCCGATTTTCCATTGGATTGCCGTCCCGTGTGGCTGGCGTGGGAAGCTGATCCATCTTCATCTTCAAAAACTCTGCTCACCTCTTCAGGGGCGGAACAAGTAGAAGCAGAAAGAATTAACCGCTAACCATGTCACAATTTTTCACTATTCACCCAACAAATCCACAGCCGCGACTGATTAAACAGGCCGCCGATTTAGTGCGCAATGGTGCGGTAATTGCTTACCCTACTGATTCCTGCTACGCCTTGGGTTGTCATCTGGGTGACAAGGAAGCAGTGGCACGTATTCGCCAAATACGCGGCGTGGATGATAAGCATCATATGACGATGGTTTGCCGCGATTTGTCCGAGCTAGCCCGCTATGCGCGAGTGGATAATGTGCAATTTCGATTGCTAAAGAACAATACACCGGGCAGTTATACATTTATCCTTGATGCCACCAAGGAAGTTCCCAAGCGTCTGCAACATCCCAAACGCAGCACGATCGGTGTGCGCATCCCAGATCATCCGGTGGCATTGGCGCTGCTGGAAGAGCTAGGTGAGCCGCTGATAAGTTCTACCTTGATTTTGCCAAATGAGGAATTTGCAATGAATGACGCCGAACAGATTCGCGATCTGTTACAGCATCAAATTGATCTGGTTATGGATGGTGGCGCGGTGGGATTAGACTCGACCACGGTAATTGACCTAACCAAGGATACGCCTGTGGTGGTTCGGTTCGGCAAGGGTGATGTTTCACCATTTTTAACTGAGAAATAAATAATAAATGCAGATCGACCAATTGATACAAACCATTGCCATTGCGGCGATTCCGATTTTATTTGCAATTACCTTGCATGAGGCGGCGCATGGTTATGTAGCGCGGCATTTCGGTGATATGACGGCTTATCAGCAGGGGCGTATCAGCTTGAATCCCATCCGTCACATTGATCTTGTCGGTACTATCCTGTTACCAATGCTGACGTTATGGATGGGCGGAATTTTGTTTGGTTGGGCCAAGCCGGTGCCTGTGAACTTCGCTGCTCTGCGCCGTCCCAAGCAAGATATGCTTTGGGTTGCAGTAGCCGGCCCGCTTGCCAACCTGTTCATGGCACTACTGTGGGCGGCGCTGGCCAAGCTGGCACTGACATTGCCGGCAAATTATTTCGCCGAGCCATTGTTGGGTATGGCGCAGATCGGAATTAAAATCAACGTTGTGCTAATGGTGCTTAATTTGTTGCCGCTACCGCCTCTGGATGGCGGGCGTATGGCCGTCAGCCTGCTGCCGCATCGACAGGCTTCCATGCTGGCAAGAATTGAACCCTACGGTATGTTCATACTGATTTTTTTGGCGGTTTCGCCTGTTCTTAGCTGGATATTGGGACCGCCTGTAATCGGGCTTATTCAGTTAATTAATTCTATTTTTGGACTGTGAAGTAAAAATTATGCTTGTTGATCGAGTGTTATCAGGAATGAGGCCCACGGGTAGCCTGCATCTTGGGCATTACCATGGCGTGTTGAAAAATTGGGTGCAGATGCAGAAAAAATATGAGTGCTTATTTTTTGTTGCTGACTGGCACGCGCTGACCACGCATTATGATACCCCTCAGATTATTGAACAAAGTGTATGGGATATGGTCATTGACTGGCTGGCTGTGGGAGTTGATCCATCTCGAGCCACGCTGTTCATTCAATCCAAGGTACCAGAACACGCTGAATTACATCTGTTGCTATCCATGATTACGCCGCGGGGGTGGCTGGAACGTGTGCCGACCTATAAAGACCAGCAGGAGAAGCTGTCCGAGAAGGATTTGGGCACATATGGATTCCTCGGCTATCCGTTATTGCAAAGTGCGGATATCCTCATCTACCGCGCCACTCAGGTGCCAGTAGGTGAAGATCAGGTACCACACATCGAATTCACGCGCGAAATTGCACGCCGTTTTAACCACATTTATGGGCGCGAATCAGGGTTCGAGGAAAAAGCCAAAGCTGTCATCAAGAAACTGGGAGGCAAGAATGCAAAACTGTATGACGAGTTGCGTACTCGCTATCAGGAGCAAGGTGATGGCGAGGCACTGCAATCTGCCAAATGCCTACTCGACGAACAGCAGAGCCTGAGCATGGGTGATCGCGAGCGTCTGCTCGGCTATCTTGAAGGCGGCGGGAAAATGATTTTATTTGAGCCGCATGCCATGCTCACTGCGGCTTCGAAAATGCCCGGGCTGGACGGTCAGAAAATGTCAAAATCCTACAACAACACAATTAGTCTGCGCGAGGACGAAGCCAGTGTGACCAAGAAAATTCGTACCATGCCGACCGACCCAGCGCGTATACGTCGTACCGATGTGGGTAATCCGGATAAATGTCCTGTATGGCAGTTACATCAGGTGTATTCCAATGAAGATACCAAGAATTGGGTGCAACAAGGCTGTAGGAGCGCACACATTGGCTGCATCGAATGCAAACAGCCGGTGATAGATGCAGTGCTGGCTGAGCAAAAACCCATGCGCGAGCGTGCTCAGCTCTATCTGGACGATCCCACGCTGGTACGCAACATCATCACTGATGGTTGCGTGAAAGCGCGCAAGCTGGCGACCGAGACCATGCGTGACGTGCGTGAGGCGATGGGTCTGAATTACAGATAAATTGGATGAGGTATCGAACCTAACTTATTGTAGGTGCTGGCATAACAGATGAATACTTTGGAGCAGTCTCCAGGCAACACGCACGGCGTTCATATCCATGGCCAACCGCTGCTGGAGATGCCGCATGATCTTTATATTCCGCCGGATGCGTTGGAAATTATTCTTGAGGCTTTCCAGGGGCCGCTGGATTTGTTGCTGTACCTGATCCGCAAGCATAATTTGGATGTGCTCGATATTCCGATGGCACAGTTGACGCAGCAGTACATGGCCTACATTGAGATCATGCAGCACAACCGCTTGGAATTGGCCGCCGAATATTTGCTGATGGCGGCGGTGCTGATTGAGATTAAATCACGCATGTTGTTGCCGCGGTCGTCCAAGCTTGTGGATGCGGGAGAGGAAGATCCACGTGTCGAGCTGATGCGTCGCTTGCTGGAATACGAACAGATGAAGCTGGCCGGGCAGAAGCTTAACGAATTGCCGCAGGCCGGACGTGATTTTGAGCTCGTCCAAGTTCTGATCGAACGTGTTGAAGAGCAGCGATTACCGAATATTTCTGTGGAAGATTTACGCCAAGCCTGGCTCGCGCTGCTGGTGCGCGCAAAGCTGAATACTCACCACAGGGTGCGGCGCGAGGAGCTTTCGGTGCGCGAACAAATGACACGTGTGTTGCGCCAGTTGCGGCACGGCGAGTTCGAAGCATTTGAGAATCTGTTTGAAGCGAGCGATGGTATTGCACCACTAGTGGTGACTTTTATCGCTATTCTGGAGTTGGCCAAGGAGATATTGGTCGAAATAACACAAACCGAATCATTGGGAAAAATTTATGTCCGGGCAAGCCATAGCCTTACCGCTGAGTGAAGAAGCTACCGCACAAGTTGACGCGGTGCAACTCAAGAAAATATTGGAAGTTGCGCTGTTGACCTCCCCAGAACCTCTGTCACTGGCGGAGCTGAAAAAACTGAGCGATGCGCCGGTAGAAAACCAGACTATCGAAAAAATGCTGGAACAATTGGCGCAGGAATATACAGGCAGTGGCGTGGAACTCAACCGGGTGGCGAATGGTTGGCGATTTCGCGCATGTCCTGAGATGCAGCCTTATTTAAACCGACTCAACCCGCAAAAGCCGCCGCGCTATTCGCGCGCAGTTATGGAAACTCTCGCAATTATCGTTTACCGACAGCCCGTAACGCGTGGCGATATCGAAGAGATTCGCGGGGTAGCAGTATCCTCGCAAATTTTGAAAACCCTGGAAGCGCGCGGCTGGATAGATATAGTCGGCACGCGCGATACACCGGGTAAGCCAGAATTGTTCGCTACCACCAAACAACTGCTGGACGACCTTAACCTGCGTTCGTTGCAGGAACTACCGCCGCTGGAAGAAATGAGCAGTCTGCTGGAGCACGATGAGGCATGAATTTTGAGTGCCAGCTGAACCATGAAATACATCAGTTCGCAAAGCAATCCTTTCTATAAAGAGCTGCTCAAGCTGGCCAGTTCAGCTCGTCAACGCCAAAAGGCGCAGCAGACTTTATTAGAGGGCGCACATCTACTTCAAGCTTACCATGCATACGGCAGCCAACAGCCTCAGCACCTGCTGGTGACGGAAGCGGCAGTGCAAAACCGCGAAGTGGCGGAGTTATTGAAAAATTTTCCTGATGTGCCGCTATCTCAATTGGACGATAGCTTGTTTGCTGAACTGTCCGAGCTCAAAACTCCCAGTTGTATTCTCGCTCTTATTGAAATACCTCAAATCCCAATTTCATCTGTTCATAGCAGCTTTTGTTTGTTGCTGGAAGACATCCAGGATCCTGGCAATCTTGGTTCCATATTGCGTTCCGCTGCTGCAGCAGGTTGCGATGCAGTATTTTTGTCCAAAAACTGCGCCGATGCATGGTCGCCCAAAGTGCTGCGGGCCGGGATGGGTGGACATTTTGTGTTAAGTATCCATGAATCAATTGATTTGCTCGCTATGGTTACTGCATTTCAAGGGGAAGTTTTTGCCACTGTAGTGGGTGCAAAGAGCAACCTGTATGACTGTGATCTTCATGGCAACATTGCCTTCGCGTTTGGAAATGAGGGAGCAGGGTTGTCTGAGAGCTTGCTGGCAGTAATCAACCGACACATCACCATCCCTATGCCTGGACGCAGCGAATCATTAAATGTTGCTGCGGCCACAGCTGTATGTCTGTTTGAAGCAGTTCGGCAACGCAGGTAATCTTTGAACTCAAAATTTTCGGTAATTATCATGCGTATTGTTGGTTGGGAATCTACTCCAGTGGAAGTTGAATAGACATACTTTTGCAGCCCGCTTTTTATGGAGTTTATATGCCCAGCTTGATTTGCTTAATTTGGGTTGTTATAGTGAAAACGGTTAATGGCGCTTCATAACGAAAGGAACAATAAAATGAATATGCTAGGAGAAACAACCTCAACAGTGGATATTTCCAAAGAAAAACTCATGGACGACTTGAGAACAGTGGTAGCAGATGCTGAAGAACTGCTAAAAGCGACTGCCAATCAGACTGGGGAACGTATTGCGGCGGCACGCGCCAAGGCAGGCGATTCGTTGCAAGCAGCTAAGACTCGGCTTTCCAATGCACAAGAGGCGGTTATTGAAAAAACCCGGGCTGTCGCCACAGCCACGGATGAATACGTACATGTAAATCCATGGCAGGCCATAGGAATTGCTGCAGCGGTCGGAATTCTCCTCGGCGCAGTTATTTCTCGTCGTTGAGTCCGCTTATGAATCCTGAATCGCAGGATTCCGTTTCAGGCCGACAAATCGGGCTGTTGGGTTCACTAAAAACGCTGGCGGCTACATTGCTTGGGATAGGTTGCACGAGATTAGAGCTCCTTTCCAACGAGATAGAAGAGCAACGGGTGTGGCTAGGTTCCATCCTGTTGTGGACTTTGATTTCCCTGTTTTGTGCCGCTGTGAGTATCGTGCTGGTTACGATATTTCTGGTAGTTGTTTTTTGGGATACCCACCGTTTGTTGACCTTGTTCATATTGGCATTCGTGTTTTTGCTGGGGGCAATATTTTCTTCGCGGATAGCACTTGGCAAAACTCGAGCTAAACCCAAACTGTTTTCGACCAGCCTCGCGGAGTTGTCCAAAGACCGTGAACAGTTAGCCCCCCCGTCCATATGAACGCGGAATTAATCAGAATAGCCGAACGCAAAGCCTCGCTGGTGGCCAAAATAGGACGCCAGCGCACAGAACTGGCTCAGGCTACAACACCTTGGCACGAGCCTTTGGCGTTAGTAGACAAAGGCTTGCTGGCGGTTCGTTATCTTAAATGTCATCCAGTATTGCTGGTGGGATTAGCAATAGTTTCAGTTGTACTACGGCCAAAGTTCTCGGCTAGCTGGTTCCAGCGCGGGTGGATGGTGTGGAAAATAGCGCTTGCAGTAAAGCGTAGATTGTCGGGTTTGTGAGCAAACGCTCTTGGGAATTCTGAGGAAATCTCAATGCGCATTGTTGGTCAAGCGGCATTTGGAAGAGCAAGGTAAAGTGGCGAAGGGTCGAATGTTCCTAGTGGCCCCCAAACTGACGGCAGAAGGCATCAAGGATAAGGGCAAGCCTAACCGTGTCGATTTCACGTTGAAGTGATATGTAATTTATATTCGGGGTAACTCAAAAAACATATTTTCTATGCGGCCCGACCCGCACTCAAGGGCCGGGTTTGTCCAACAAACGGTTCAGATCGTGGCTCGCTTCTCAATCACAATCTAACCTTACTCGTTTGTGCGTCAATACCCACCTTTAACAGGACGACTGTTCGCTGCAACATCAGCGTCTAGATTTTGCTTTGTAACTGGATCAACGGGCAATGCCAAAGGGATCTTGAACCGAATTCTGCTTGTTGATTCACTCGCCGTAGTTCCCTTACTACTGGCCTCTAATTTAAAAATGGAAGCGACCGATAGCTTTCCGCCAACACCACCTTCCTGAGAGTCAGAAACGGTAATAGCAACGTCGAAGTCAACTAGCAGTACATTTTGGCCATCACTGACAGAGCCAAAGTGCATTGCACTTTCCTTGCCAGGGGTGCTCGCAAAGACCGCAGGATTCGCGTACCCACCTTGGCCCCGTATTTCGTCTTGGGATTCTTTCACGCCCTTAACGATCTGAGAAAGGGTCTCCTTCACGAACTCATTTAATTCCACTTATTACCTCCGTTTTGATGCATAACGAATAGCGTTTATCTGCCGCCCTTCCCATACTTGTTAAACCCGCGACCTTATTTGCGGCGGATAAACCTTGATGGACTGAACCACTGAAGAACGGAACCTATGGAGATTGTAAGGTTTTGAAGTGTGGCGTCAACCAAATATCATGAAGAGACGGCAATGGGTGAAGAAGAAACGGATATCCTGAAGAGCATGTGCGGTTCTTCACTCTACCCCTGGTTGATGTTACCTGTGAACGGGATCAAGGGAAATTAAGACAAGGTGACAAAAGCAGCACTATGCTCACTGTTGCCTAAACCCGTATATTTCAATCCACGGGAATTAAACGATAACCTTCATGCTTGCTGTTCCACGATACGAAAATACCTCGGGCACTGCTTAATAAAAACGGAAAGTCAGTTCCACTCGCACTTTCTGCGATTGATCTGGCAGGCGACCAAGTTTGGCCCCCATCGGTTGACTGCATCACCAGAAGTTGCGTTTTGGTGCCGTCATACTCGGTCCAGGTCAGGACGACATGCTTTCCCTGAGCCAAGATATCAGGATGACTTGGCAGTTTTTTCGGCGTGCCGAACGATAACGGAGCTGAGAAATTTTGTCCCCGGTCGGATGAATAGGCATAGAACAAACCTTGACGCGCGCTGCCTTGCGTAAACCAGGCAACATGGTAGCGACCATCGTCAGAAATGGAAATTGCAGGTCCATGTTCAGGACAGCCCTTGATCTTCCATTCGTCAAAGGTAACGCGCCACGATAGTGGTTCTTTGCCATCAGTTTGCGTCCTGGAAAGCCCATGATCGTGGATGCCGCCTGGGTAAATGAAACGCGCAAATAAAACAGGCTGGCCATCAGTGTCAAAAGCAGTGGCTATGCGGCAACATTCGCAAAGGGTGTCGGAGAATTTTCGGTTGATGTAATTTTGACTCTTCTGGCCGTCAACGGTGGTGTAATAAACCGCGTTTCCTAGTTGTCTCCAGTCGGTGCGGTCGCGTTCGTCAAGCCAGAAAACATAGGCTTGACCGGATGAATTTAAAACCAGCCGACCCTGAAATGAATTAGCTTCGGATGCTTGGTCGCTCAACGGTTTTGGCGTTGAAAAACTGCGGCCATTATCGGTAGATGTACTGAAATAGACTGCTACTGGCTGAACGCCTTCAGCCGAATAGATGACGGAAATTCTTCCGCTACGATCCACGACGATGCCGGGCCGATTTTCACCACTCACTTTGATGCGCTGTGCTTCCTTGTTGATACGCACAGGCGCACTGAAGGTCTTGCCTAGGTCGGTTGAATAATCAACATATACATGCCATTTATCTGGCACGACCCGCCATAAACGGTTGTCGGGGCCGAAAGCGGCGGTAACGTACAGGCTTCCGCCCTGAGGACGACGTTTTGAATCGGTTGTGCCGGCCTTTGAATCATCATGGTGGGCATAACTAGCTGCGCTAAATGCCATTGCGCCGAGCAGCAACAGGAAACCGAGCAGCCGACCACTGCCCAGTGAGACGCGCTCAAGAAACTCGTTTAAAGCTTTAGGGCAATGCTGAACAAGTCCCTCCGTTCGGGCTGAGCCTGTCGAAGCGATTTGCAAGTTATTGATTTGCAAGGAGTGCGTTTCGACAAGCTCAACGCGAACGGACTTGTTCAACGTAGCCTTAGTATTATGTATGCAAACGGTTTTTTCAGTAATCGGATAATCAGGCAAAGTTGTCATTGATAATCAGTCCGGAATCTGAAGAGTCGCTGCTTAAGAGGCATTAAAATACAAAAACAAAACGGTAAGTAACCCGGTAATCCGGTGGCGTTTGATAACCGTTTATATTTTTGACAATTGGTGTGCCTATTGACAAGGCAGTATTCCAGTTTTTGCCGCCGGAGTATCGGATGCCCGGCGAAAGATAAATGATATTGCTGCCCGAATTTGGGTCAGTCAGGCCAGCGGTTTTTTGACGATCCTGCCACTGACCATTTAGCTCCAAAATGCCCGTCCACAAGGAATTGTTGCTACCGACGAAAAGGTTATTTCTGGCCATGCCAACGAAAGCATAAGAAAGTGCGACATTATAGTCAAAAGTATCGCCGAGATTGGTATATTGCACCCCGTTAGTTGCTACCGTATAGAGGATACTGCTATCCAATGAGACCTTTCCCATGGCGCGAGTAAAGGAAAAACCGGCAGCAGGATTCCATGCGCCGCCGCTGGGCTGAGAGTGTGTTTCAAGTTTTTCACTTTCGCCGTGGTGGCCGACACCTTGGACGTTGGTTGTGCCTGGGGTAGTGAGAGCTACGACCAATGATAAATGATTTAGATTATCGTCGGTATGGAAAAAACGATATTGACTAAACAGGGAGGCGCCGCCAAATCCACCTGGATTTCCTTGCCTAAGAACTTCATCGCCATGTTCATTTGGTGAGCGCAGGTCAAAGCGCTGCACATAAGGAAGTCTGATACCCAACGTCCAGTTGTCGCTCACACCATAGGCCGCAAATATTGACGGTATGAAAAGTGATTTTAGACTGTGAACATCACCATGGGCATCATTGACAGCATTATTTTTCAGACCAAGTAGTTTGGAATCTGAAGGAGTGTCAAAACCGATAAATTGGGCGATCAAACCGCTGGCCCACATGCCGGCAGGGAGTGTGATTCCGGTTTGAGTGATAATTGGCGATGCGGTACCAATGCCGAAACCCATAGAGCCGTGATCGGCCCGAGCGGTATTACTGTAAATGGCGAATGCTGATGCTAAATACATTACCAGCGAAATTTTCTTCGAAAGACTCATAACTGATCCCTATGATTTATAGTGTTGGAATGTCAATCACCCATTGAACAGACATTGATAAATTCGTATTGCTTATTTTATTTTTTGAATTGCGATATAAGCCAATGCCTGTATTTGCACAGCAGGGCTAGAGGGTAACTCAGTTCATCAAGCGTGGAAATGCGACAAATTGTCGCACCATGTGATTTAGTTGGTAGGAGGAGAGGTTCGCGCGGCAGCGTAGCTTCAGACTTTACACCCGAAACTGTAAGGAATGCTACATGTTGTACGACAGTACTGGCGTGACAAAATTTATTAAAAAATACAATGGGCAATATTATCTTGTTAATGTTTAACATTGAACGAAATTTCCGTTGAACGAGGCTTCGCAATGGTTTGTTTGATCATGGCCGGCGGCGGGCACGCGCAACTCAGCGTGCTTAAAGCACTTGCCCAAAAGCCATTGGGCATTGATGCGGTGCTGATTACCCCCAGCCCCTACCAAATCTATTCAGGCATGTTGCCGGGATGGATGGCTGGACATTACAGCCTGTCGGAATGTCGGATTGATCTGCGCCCGCTGGCAGAATCCGCCGGGGCACGCCTGATCTTTGCCCATGTCGTTGGAATAGATGCCAAGCGACGCCGGGTCTCGCTTTCAGATGGCATGCACCTCGATTACGATGGTTTGTCGCTCGACGTGGGTAGCGAGACCGATTTATCATTGTTGGAGGCGGCGGGAGAGCGTCTGCTGCCGATCAAGCCGCTGGGGAATTTTGTACAACGCTGGCCCACTATACTCAACGCTGCATCGCAACAGGACCATTACCGGCTCGTGGTGGTCGGCGGCGGTGCGGCTGGCGTCGAGCTGGCATTTGCCGCGCAATATGGTTTTGCCAAGCAGCGATGCAAGCAAGCTTCAGTTGCTTTGGTCGCTTCGGAGGGCGGTATCTTGCCGGGTCATGCGAGCGGGGTAAAGCAGTGCGCCCGTGCGCTGTTGGAGCAGCGCGACATCACGCTGGTTCAGGCGCAAGCAGTGGGCACCTCAGAAGGGGTCGCGCTTTCCAACGGGCAATCCCTGTCTGCAGATTGCATCATTGCGGCGACCGGTGCGCGTCCGCCCGCTTGGCTGCGCAATTCCGATCTCGCACTGGATGAACAGGGCTACGTCCTTGTGGATGCGCAACACCGAAGCATCTCCCATCCCAATGTATTTGCCGCCGGAGATGTGTGTATGCGCAGTGACATTCAGCTTGCGCATTCGGGCGTACACGCGGTATTTGCCGGGCCGATATTGGCACATAACCTGATCGCCACCATCAACGGGCACGCACTTAAAAGTTACCGACCGCGCAAAAAATCCTTGTACTTGCTGGCGACCGGCCCGAAACACGCCATCGCATCCTGGGGCGCGTTCAGCGCGCAAGGCCATTGGGTGTGGGTCTGGAAGAACTGGATCGATCGCCGTTTCATGCGCAAGAATGGCGTATTAAATCGCGACGGCGCGGTATAGCATCATCAACGCACTTATGATTGCGATGGTGATCGGCAAGTCTGCTGAATTTTGTGAGCGAAAATGAGATTGAACTGAAGGAAAGTAATGACTGCCAATCAAGACCACACGGAAATCGCCAAGCAGACCGAAAATGTTCTGGCTGATGTGGCATTTCTGGAAGATATACGCAGGCAGATGATCAAGTTCGCTACGCTTCAGCTCGGAGACGGCCACTTGGCAGAAGATGCAGTACAGGAAGCATTGATCGGCGCATTGAAGAACGCATCTTCATTTGGCGGGCGCGCCGCACTCAAGACTTGGATATTTGCCATTCTGAAAAACAAGATCGCGGATACGCTGCGACACAAGCAACGGGTGGTGAATGCGAGCAGCTTGTTGCGCGAGGAAGATGAGGACGAGGATTTTTCTGAATTGTTATTCGACCGTAAAGGACACTGGCAACAAGATGAACGACCAGTAGCATGGGGCAATCCAGAAGCATCCTTGCGCGAGACGCATTTCTGGAGCATGTTTGAAGCATGTCTCGAACGCTTGCCACCCAAGCAGGCGCGGGTGTTCATGATGCGCGAATTTATTGAGCTAGATGTCGATGAGATTTGTGTCGCCGTGGATTTGACCATTAGCAATCTACATGTGCTGTTGCACCGCTCGCGTCTGCGTTTGCGCGAGTGCATCGAAAACAAATGGTACCTGCAAGGAGAGCGAAATAATGAATTGCCGTAACGCTACGCGTCTGATGTCCGAGGCGCAAGAACGCCCCCTCTCGGTCACCGAACAAATCTCACTGAAGCTGCATCTGATTATGTGCAGTGGTTGCCACAATTTCAAAGATCAGATGAATACGCTCAGATCGATGACGCGTGCTTATGTGAAGAGAAAAAACGGACACATGAATGAAAAATAGTAATTTTCAAAATGAAAGAAAAGTGGTAGCGCCCCCCTTTATTAAATGTTTGCAGCCTGACACGGTTAGGCGACGGCGCAGTATTATTGTGCTCGTGCCCCTCACTGATTAAAACAGCGTTGGGCGTCCGTAGGTCTTGATATAAGGAGTGTAGAGAGCGATGTACACAATACTCGGCGCTAATGGCGTCATTGCTCGGGAGCTATCCCGGGCACTTGTTTCATTTCCCCCGGCCATCCGACAGGTGAGTCGCAATCCTCGGAAGGTCAATCCGACCGATGAGACCTTTGTAGCCGATCTACTGGACGCGCGTGCGACCGACAATGCCATTTCAGGAAGTGAAGTCGTCTACCTGGTGGCCGGCTTGAAGTACGAAACGTCTGTTTGGCAAGAGCAATGGCCCCAAGTGATGCGCAATGTTATTGATGCCTGCATACATCACGGTACCCGTCTGGTGTTCTTCGACAACGTTTATGCCTATGGGCGCGTGGATGGATTGATGACTGAGGATACGCCATTCAACCCGATAAGTAAGAAGGGCGAAGTCAGGGCAAAGATTGCGACCATGCTGCTAGAGGAAATGAAGAGTGGCAATTTGCAGGCGATGATTGTGCGTGCGGCCGACTTCTATGGTCCTAATGCAGTAAACAGCTTTCCACATGCCATGGTATTTGAGCGTCTCAAGGCAGGAAAATCGCCACAGTGGATAGGCAATCCGCATGCCGTTCACACCTTTACGTATACGCCGGACATCGGCCATGCATTAGCAGCGCTAGGAAGATCACTGGAGGCATATGGCCAAAAATGGCATTTGCCTACGGCCAAGGAGCCACTTACGGGGGCAGATTTCATACGTTTGGCCTGCGAGTTGGCAAATCAGCCCTACAAGCTACAAGTTCCACCTCGTTGGATACTGAGACTTATGGGTATCTTTATGACAGTGCTTCGCGAAAACGAGGAAATGATGTACCAGTTTGAACATGACTATCGTTTTGATAGTAGCAAGATTGAGTCCATTTTTGGCTTGCAAGCGACGCCATACCGCCAAGGCATCAGCGAGTCACTGAAGCCTGGAACTCAAAGCCGTGCAAATGGATAAGTTTAGACCGTAAGATCAAAGCTTCGAGCCTATTTCCTCATCAGCATCACAGTTTAGAGCGGTCGAGGGACATCACTTTAGTCCACGCTTCAACAAAATCCCGCACAAACTTCTCTCGTGCGTCGTCAGCTGCATAGACTTCTGCGACAGCGCGCAGCTCAGAGTTCGACCCGAAAACTAGGTCAACGGAGGTGGCCGTCCATTTGAGCGTACCTGTCCCGCGATCACGCCCCTCGTAAACCCCCTCGGAGTTGGAAGACTTCGTCCATTTGGTCGACATATCCAGCAGGTTAACGAAGAAGTCATTGCTCAAGGTCCCGGGCCGGTTGGTTAACACGCCATGTGCAGATTGTCCGGCATTTGCATTCAGGGTCCGCATGCCACCAACTAGAACGGTCATTTCAGGAACTGTCAGAGTCAGGAGGCTTGCCCGATCAATCAGCATTTCCGCCGGTGATCTACGGTTATCCGCACTGAAGTAGTTGCGAAACCCGTCTGCGGTCGGTTTGAGCACAGCAAAAGAATTCACATCAGTCTGCTCTTGAGATGCATCCGTGCGTCCCGGCGTGAAAGGAACCTGCACGTCATGACCAGCCTTTTTCGCAGCTTGCTCAATAGCTGCGGCTCCGCCCAGAACGATCAAATCCGCGAGCGATACCTTCTTGCCACCCGATTGCGCGCGGTTAAAGTCTGCTTGAATGCCATCAAGACGTTTCAGCACCTTTGCCAGCTCATCCGGATTATTAGCCTCCCAATTTCTTTGCGGTTCGAGGCGAATGCGCGCCCCGTTAGCCCCGCCGCGCATGTCGGTGCCGCGGAAACTAGCGGCAGATGCCCAGGCAGTCCTGACAAGTTCGGGAACGCTTAACCCCGAGGCAAGGATCTGAGATTTCAGTTTAGCTACATCCTCTGCGTTAATCAGGTCATGATCGACAGTTGGAACCGGATCTTGCCATAGTAATGCCTCGTCGGGAACCTCAGCGCCAAGATAGAGTGCGCGCGGGCCCATGTCGCGGTGCGTCAGCTTAAACCACGCCTTGGAAAAGGCGCGTTCGAATTCCTTTGGGTCCTCCTGGAAGCGCTTGGCAATCTTGCTGTAGCTCGGGTCGAACTTAAGCGATAGGTCCGTCGTGAACATGATAGGAGCATGCCGCTTCGACGGATCGTGAGCATCGGGCACAATGTTTGATCCATTCTTATTGTCGGGAACCCACTGAATTGCACCTGCGGGGCTCTTCGTCTGTACCCAATCAAAAGCAAACAGGTTCCCCAAATATTGTGTAGTCCAGGCAATCGGGTTGGCGGACCATGCGCCTTCCAAACCGCTGGTGATGGTGTCGCCAGCATTGCCGCTGCCACACTTGTTTTCCCAGCCAAAACCTTGCTGCTCAGTACCGGCAGCTGCGGGCTCTGGACCCAAGCACTGAGCCGGGTCGTGGGCACCATGGGCTTTGCCGAACGTATGCCCGCCGGCAATAAGCGCAACGGTCTCTTCATCGTTCATCGCCATGCGACTGAATGTCTCGCGAATGTCCCGAGCTGCCGCGAGCGGATCCGGGTTGCCGTTCGGCCCCACCGGATTCACATAGATTAGGCCCATCTGAACAGCGGCAAGAGGATTTTCCAGCTTCCTATCGCCACTATAACGCTCATCCGCGAGAAACTTAGTCTCAGGTCCCCAGTAGACCAGGTCGGGCTCCCAGTCATCCTTACGCCCACCAGCAAAGCCAAAGGTTTTGAAACCCATCGATTCCAGCGCCACATTCCCGGTCAGGGTCATCAGGTCGGCCCAAGAAATCTTCCGACCGTATTTTTGCTTGATCGGCCAAAGCAATCGCCGCGCCTTGTCCAGGTTAACATTGTCAGGCCAGCTGTTGAGCGGCTCGAATCGCTGTTGACTGCCACCGCCGCCGCCGCGTCCGTCAGACACGCGGTACGTGCCCGCGCTGTGCCAAGCCATCCGAATAAAAAATGGCCCGTAGTGACCATAGTCTGCTGGCCACCATGCCTGTGAGGTGGTCATCAACGTTTCGATGTCCTTCTTAACGGCCTTAAGGTCGAGAGTCTTAAACTCCTTAGCGTAGTTGAATTCAGCACCCATTGGATTGGACTCAGCTGCATGCTGACGAAGAGGTTTGAGATCCAGCTTTTCAGGCCACCAGAATTGGTTCGACATCGGTTTACCCTGAGCATTAGCAACGCTTGATATCACACCAGATGTCATGACTATCGCTAAAGCGGTAAGCAAATATATTGATTTTTTTTGCATGGAAATTCCCACCTTTGAGTAAGTATAAATTCCTAGATGTAAATATTAGCAAGGTAATTACAAGAATGAAATAAAAAAAATTCATATTTTGTGGCTAAGCAAGTTTTAAAACATTGGATTCAGATGCAAACCCCAAAAATCTGGACTACACGCAATGCTGTTTGGTTAAAGGGCGCCTCTAAAAATTCAAATTTCTAGGCAAAACAAGGCACGAGTAAAAAATTTGAGCGCGGCATATAGTTGAGTTGTAAACGATAATTTTTTTCGAGTAACGCCGTATGGTGACGAAACGGGGTAAGCAAGCAAGCCGCAAAGCGGCTGCTCGCAAAATTGGATTTTTAGAGGTGCCCTAAAGAAACTCCGTTCGCACTGAGCTTGTCGAAGGGCTCTGGGTGAGCGGCTGGTGGCTCGACAATCTCACCACGAACGGTTAAACGAATAGTATTTAGACCACACGAATTTATTTGAATTTGGAAAAAAAGGGAATCGTCCCCCTTTTTCCAGGCGTGAAATGGGCGGATGCGCTGTCGATGAATGGCTGGTCGGCGATTACCTACGGGTTCTTGGAACTCTTCGCTAGCTGCTGGCTAAAAGCGACATATTCGTCAATCAGCTGGATTAGCCCGGCTTTGTCACTATCAGTCGGGTTCGGAACAGCAGCGAGACTGTTGATCTGCCGCGACAAGTTGTCTAACTGTTGAAAGCGGCTACCGAATTTGGCGTATTGCAGCTTCGTTATTGCGCAGCTATTAGACCCAGCCACTACAACTTTCCTGAATTTGTTCGCCTGCTGCAAGGCATCAGTTACAGCTTTAAGTTGCGTCGGATTCAGTTTTTCAGACAACTTTCCTTTTTCCGCAATGCTGGCTTCGAACTCGGCAGAGTTAGCCCAATATTTGGTGGTGAAATTGTCGATGTTTACAGGATTACGCATACCATCACCACACTGCACTGCAGCGGCGAGATTGTCCTTGAAGTAAAAAGCGAGTATTGCCATCAGGGCAGCCCCGACGAGAACCAGAGCCATTGTCTTGATATTGTTGTTCATGCATAGCCCTTATATTCAGTAGAACTGGTTGCGGATTTTATTATGCGCAGATTCTTCTTGTATTCTTCCATTAGGTGTAACTCATCAAACAAAATATGTTGGTCAGAGCCGAATCATAAGATAGCAGCTAAACATAGAATAGCAGACTAGCAGCAATGACTCCGCCATAGTCATTATTAGCATTAATAGTCGGTGTATCCTTTTTCCCCCGGTGTATAAAAAGTATTGGAGTCTGGTGATGCCAAGGAGCTGTCATTGCGTAATTTTTCCACCAAATCGGGATTGGAGATGAATGGGCGGCCGAATGCGACGAGGTCGCCACGTTGTAAATCGAGATCGGCATTCGCCCGAGTCAAATCATAGCCGCCTGACAAAATATATTTCCCTTTGAACGCGGCACGTATTTTTGCCTTCAACGCTGGGCTAACTTCCGGTGCGCCCTGCGAGCTGTGATCCACGATATGGATATACACCAAGCCGATGTTGTTTAATTCGGCGATCAAGCGTTCGTACAGTGCGTCCATTTCAGCATCGGCAGTCATATCATTGAAAACACCATAAGGTGAGATGCGCATGCCGATGTGATCTGCACCGATAGCAATGGCAGCAGCCTTTGCAACTTCCACGGCGAAGCGGATGCGATTTTCAACACTGCCGCCCCAGCGGTCAGTGCGCTGATTGGAAGCTGCGTTAAGAAATTGATCGATTAGGTAACCATTCGCCGCATGCAACTCGACGCCATCAAATCCAGCTTCCATCGCCCGCTTGGAAGCATTTGCATACTCGGCGATGGCCTGAGCAATGTCGGCTTCGTTCATTACGGTGGGAATAGGATACGGCTGCAGTCCATTGCTGTCCGTCCACATTTCGCCCGGCGCAACTATGGCAGATGGCGCGAGCACCTTGGCATCGGCTGGCATGTTGGCGGGATGGCTGACCCGCCCAGTATGCATCAATTGCATAAAGATCTTGCCACCTGCCTGATGTACGCCGTCAGTCACTCGCCGCCAGCCTTGTACTTGCGCGTCGTTAAATACACCGGGGATGCGCGCATAGCCGAGTCCGTTCGGCGATGGCGATGTGCCTTCAGTGATGATGAGCCCGGCTCCGGCGCGCAGCCGGTAATACTGTTCCATCAGTTCGTTCGGCACATTGCCGATAGCGCGACAACGCGTCAGTGGTGACATGACGATGCGGTTTTTCAGTTGCAGCTTGCCTAGCGTGGTGGGGGTGAACAAAGTAGTGGTCATATTATTTTCCATTTTTTGAATTGAGTCGTAAAAAACTTGAAATCTATGTAAAGCGCCCGTTGCGGAAATCGTCCATCGCTTGATGAATTTCTTCCTGCGTGTTCATCACAAACGGCCCGTACTGCACGATCGGTTCGTTGAGCGGTTTGCCGGCGATAAGGAGCAGACGCGCATCTTTCGTCGCTGATAGCGTCACGCCATCGGCTTCCGTTGTGTTGCTCAAGATCCCCATGCGATGCGATTCCACCAGCGTGTCACCAACCTTCACAGCGCCGCGATAGACGTAAATGAAAGCGTTATGCGTGGCAGGCAATTCCGTCGAGAACAAAGCGCCCGCAGGTATGTGAATGTCCAGATACATTGGTTCGGTATCTTCGCGTGCAACAGTACCCGCCACGCCGTTGCTTGTTCCGGCAATCACACGCACGGTAACGTTCTCTGCCGTTTCGTATTCTGGAATCTCCTGGCTTGCGATGTCGCGATACCACGGCTCGGCCATCTTGCGCTTCGCGGACAGGTTGAGCCACAGCTGAAAACCTTCCATTACGCCATCTTTTTGCTCGGGAATTTCAGAATGAATTATGCCGCGTCCAGCGGTCATCCACTGAACGTCACCATGTTTCAGCAGCCCCTCGTGCCCTGCGTTGTCGCGATGCCGCATGCGTCCGGACAGCATATAGGTTATCGTCTCGAAACCACGATGCGGGTGATCCGGGAAACCCGCGATGTAGTCGTCCGGGTTGTCGCTGCCGAATGCATCCAACATCAAAAATGGATCAAGGCGATGCTGCAGCTTGCCTGTAAGCACGCGAGTCAGCTTCACGCCTGCGCCGTCTGAGGTGGCAACGCCTTCGATGATGCGGTCGATGCCGCGCGATTGATTCAGTGCGATGGGCTTGATGGTATTCATGATGACTCCTCTACTTAAAGAATGTAAGCGTTGAATCAGGCAGCTGGTGGTGGCTCCCTTAGTTGGTTTACTGCTTCGATTAATTTAGTCTTTAATTCTTCATTTTTAAGCATGCCACGCTCGACATCAAAATTCTCGTAAAAACTAGGAATAGACAGACTGGCTTTAACATAGCCCGAAAAAAATGGTACCGAAGTTGTCGCTGCAGCCAATACACTTGCCCCACCACGCGCACCGGGTGATGTAGAAAGCAAGACCAGTGGCTTATCCTGAAATACCTTTGGACCAATGCGCGAACACCAATCAAATAGGTTTTTATAAGCTGCACTGTAGGAGCCATTGTGCTCGGCAAAAGAAATGATCACAGCATCACTTGAGGCCACTTTTGACATGAATGCTCTGGCCAATTCTGGATGACCAAGCTCCTCTTCTTTATCCACACTGAACAATGGCAACTCGTAATCATTCAGATCCAGCACCTCAACCTCAGCACCCTCTATCAGGCTGGAGGCATAGGTCACCAATTGCTTATTGATGGATTTCTTACTACTGCTGGCTGCAAAAGCTAATAATTTCATTATTTACTCATCAAAAGTCAGAAAGTGAGTGCATCATAGACGGCTCAACAAAATAGATAAAGCCATTAAATTGGGATAGACTGTTCCACAAATGGAACAGAAAAACATCTCCGCTGACGACTACATCCTTTTCGCCGCCATCGTCGAACAAGAAAGTTTAGTGCGCGCAGCAGAACATCTCGGCATGCCCAAAGCCACCGTTTCCCGCCGCTTGATGAATCTTGAAGCAGCACTAGGGCAGCGGCTGCTGTTGCGCACTACTCGCCGCCTGTCACTCACAGACTTCGGGCAGGAATTCCTTGATCATTGCCGACGCGTTGCAGAAGAAGTTTCTACCACTCAAGATTTCTTGCGCAGTCAGGATGTGCAGCCGCGCGGACGTTTGCGCGTCTCCATGCCGGGCGACTATGCTAGACACTATTTCTCGCGCGCCATTGCCACCTTCATCGAAATCTATCCCGAGATACAACTTGATCTCGATCTGACTTCGAGACGTGTAGATCTGATCGGCGAACGCTTCGATCTTGCCATTCGCATGGGTGCGCTGGAAAACGACTCCATACTGGTGGCGCGCAAGATAGACGAGCTTGGTTTCGGCCTTTACGCCAGCCCCATCTATCTCGCACTTCATGCTGCACCGCAGCATCCTGATGAGCTGGAGCATCATGCGGCGGTTCGTTTGCTCTCGGCACGAGGAAGCGCCGTCCCATGGAAATTGATACGTGGCAAGGATGTTTGGGAAGGGGTTCCACCCGGACGTCTCACCCTGAATTCGCCTGACATGATCCAACAGCTTTTGCTGGATGGTGCTGGTATTGGTGCGTTACCAAATTATTTCGTGACAGAAGACGTGCGCCACAAACGTTTGGTGCGGATATTACCGAAATGGTGTCTTCCCGCCGTTCCCGCCTGGGCAGTGATGCCCATGCGCCGCTACCTGCCTGCCAAGACGCGCGCCTTTCTTGCGCATCTTGAGCAGTTTATGGAGAGAAGGTAATCGAGGAAGTATTGATGTTAATATTTCTTTTTTGAAACTGATCATGGCATCCTGGTCGAGCGGATGCTGCACCGTGCTCGCAATTTTCCTCTGTTCGTGCAAATAGTATTCTTTAAAATTAGAATTGGACCTCTTAAAAAATGCGATATTTGTCCTTATTAATTTTGCTGATTTTTCCCTTCATGGCTTGCGGTCAAGACCATGAAAATAGAGAGGAACAATTAAATTTTCCGAAAAATGCATCCTACTCGAAACTTATTGAAAATAATAATAATGCTTATGCGTCGGCAATTTTAGGAAATGGATTCGCGTATGGCGAAGGCGTAATTGGCGATAGATCCATGGAAAGAAGGACCTTTGAATTCAGGTTCGGCAAAGAAATAAGTGTCCCCGCTTTCCTTGATGAAAAATTTCGCTTTGACTTTATTCATTTTAATGAAGGGCACCCTGACAATAATCACCGAGATGGCTTTGCTGGTCAGTTTGTTTACAGAAAGCCGTTTAACCAAAAGCTAAATTTTGAATTTGGACTCGGTCCCTACTTTAGTATGAATACAACAACAATCAAGGGAGTTGAAATCAATGACGCAAAATTGGGGACTTTGCTTTCAATTGCGGCCTTGGTGGATATTGAAAAATATTCTCCAGGATTGCATATGCGAATTGCACTAAACCATGTCTCCATGCCAGGAGCAAATTCCTCAGTTGCCTTGCTTGTTGGAGTCGGGAAGTATTTTGACAATGTTCCCGCACGCATCCAGTCAGAATCTTATGGGAATCCGACTTGGCTTGGCGTGACCGCAGGTATTTCCCAAACCAATCATGGAGGATCAATGGTAGCCCCAGGATTCTCTGCCGAAGCTAAAAAATACTACGGTAGCCAATGGGCGGGGTCGATTTCAGGAATAAGGGGAGGTGACGACCAAATTCGAGTGCATCGTCAAGGCGTAGCTGTCCAAGGTTGGTTCGTACAACCCATGAGCGAGAATTGGGCTGCCAGCGCGGGTATTGGACCCTACGTAGCGACTAATAAACGAGGATCGGGCGATCTTCAGTTGCATGGCTTGATCACACTTCAGGTCGAACGCTTCATTGCCCCTAAATGGAAAGGCCTTGTCAATTTCAGTCGAGTCGTTACCTTTACGGAAGAAAACGATCGAGACCTATTCAGAATAGGCGTGATGAGACAGTTTGACATGTAGCAACCCCTTCAAGGCTCTTAAGAAATACAATATATGCACATGATTAGTTGAATTATTTTTTAAATTGATTGAGGAGCGGGAACGACTTGCATGCCAAGTTTTTCAGCGCGCTTGGCGAGGTGATGCATAACACGCTGGCGATAGCGCTTCTCGTAGTAATCCTGTCCTTGGCCTGTGTATTCCGCACCCTTGGTTAACATGGTGTAGATAAGACGAGCCAGTTCGTGGGCGACGGCGGTAATCGCCTTGGCTCGATCAAAACGAGCGGCAAGCCGTCTGAAGTAGACCCCAAGCGCCGGCTGGCTTTTGTGAAGTGCGGCGGCCGCTAACCGCAAAGACTGAGCAGCGCGATTGGTTGTGCGCCTGGATGCGCCCGAGAGTAGTTTACCCATGAAATTTTTGTGCCAGGGCAAAGTCACAGTCAGAAGGCAAAATGAGAAAAATGGGGGCAGGATTCAATGCTGTTCGTTTAAGAAAAATAAATAAAATAAACGTGCTGATCAGCAAAAACATTCCGTCAAGCGCGCTACCCCAACAGCATTGAGTCCCGCCTCCATTTTGTACAACTTTTTTTGCAACGCACGCAGTGACTCGACCATGACAACTGAATGGGGTTAACACTTCTGGGATGACATCAATTCAGGAAAAAAAGTGGCGGCTGTTCTTCGCGCTATGGCCGAGTGAAACAGAGCGCACTGCGCTGGTCTTATGGCAACCACGACTGCATGAATTGTGCGGTGGCAGGGCTATGCGACCTGCCACTTTGCATGTCACGTTGGTGTTCCTCGGAGAGGTGGCAGAGAATCGTCTGGAAGCATTGCAGTTGGCGGCGCGAGAGGTGGATTTTCAGCGTTTTTATCTGGAATTGTTAGAGGCGCACTATTGGGGGCATAACCACATTGTGTATGCTGCGCCGGAGGTGGTCCCGTCCCAGCAGACGTCTCTGGTGAACGAACTTGAAAGCAAGCTACTTAATCATCGTTTTCAATTTGAGCAGCGGCCATATAAGCCGCATGTGACAATGCTTCGAAATGCCAAATGGAACGATGCACCTCTACCCAGACAATCCAAAGTCTGCTGGCAGGTGAGTGATTTTGTGTTAGTGCAATCGCTGAGCGATGAACAAGGCGCTTGCTATGAAGTGCTGGCTCGTTTTTCAGCGAAAGTGGATTAGTTATGATTAGTTGATAAAAAAAGGGGGGAGTTTTTGCCGATAACTTTCATCAGCATTTCTCGTATTATGCATACAAAAAATGGGGTGAATTCTATCAGTGTAGCATCTGCACGCGAGATATTAGCAAAATAGCACACCGCCTCATGCAATCGTGATAGATATAATCCCGAAATCTGTGTTGTCATGTTTGACGTGATAAAATCGAAGTTATGAACCTTCGCCCCATACAAGTTCGACTGTTTCAAATACTCGAAAGCGAAGTTAAGCACGATCTCTCCGCCAGGTTTTGCTCCATCTTTATCTCCACGATAGTCTTGCTTAACATCGTTGCTGTCGTGCTTGGATCCGTGAACACCCTATATCAAAGGTGGAGTATCTATTTTGATTATTTCGAGTGGTTCAGCATCATCTTATTTTCTGTCGAATACCTGCTACGAATCTGGGCGAGTGGAGCCTGCTTTCCACCAGGCCACGGTAATTCGTGGCGAGGCCGCAAAGCCTATATCCTGAGCTTTTATGGCCTGATCGATCTAATAGCTTTGGCCCCCTATTTCTTGCAAGTGCTCATTCCCGGTCTGGATTTGCGTATTGTCCGTGCGGTTCGACTGGTTCGTGTATTCAAGATCTCACATTACAGTACTGCCATAGAAGATCTGGTGCAGGCCATCTATGACGAGCGGCGCTCATTTGCCGCAACGTTGTATCTGTTGCTGATCACAATCTTAATTACCTCTTCACTAATGTATTTTGCTGAAAATGAAGCGCAGCCAGAGAAGTTCGCATCCATTCCCGACGCGATTTACTGGGCGGTAATCACGCTGACCACGGTTGGGTATGGTGACTTAACGCCAGTGACATGGCCTGGTCGTGTCATATCGCTTTTTACCGCATTTCTCGGCGTATGCACGGTTGCCATCCTAACCGGTATCGTGGCTTCGGCATTTGCAAACCAGATGGCAAGACGTAGAGTTATTTTTGAAACGGAGCTTCGCAAGGCTTTTGTCGACGGAATGATTTCCCCCCAAGAAGATCAAATCCTTGACCAACTTGGTAGAGCATTCAATCTTTCCTCAGAAGAAACAGAAAGGATGATGGATAAAGTTCGCCAAGAGTTAAGCAAACGCCAAACATAAACATCCATTGAGCACCATACGGAAATATCCCAAATGTAGTTCTGCCTAACCGAGCTAACCTTATTCGTTAACTGATTCTGGCATCCTGGTCGAGCGGCTGCTGCACAGTGCGCGCAGTCTTCCCCAGCAGTTTGAATAGCCATTTGCAAATGCAAATGGCTGGGATCTAGCAATGTAGTACATGCACGCTGGATACTAGCTAAATAGCACACCGCCTCATGCAACCTTTATAGACCTGATCCCGAAATCTGTGTAAGCATGTTTGACGTGACGAAATTGATATGAGGAATGGTTGATGAACAACGAAACTAATCCACGAATCAGCAACATCCTTCTCGGAGTAACTTGGCTTGAGGTAGTGATACTTATGTGGGCGGGTCTCGGCCTCCTGCTGTATCCGCCCGTCATGGCGCCATTCTGGCCGTGGCCGCTCGCTCCTTTTAACCTGCGCTATATGGGTGCGCTGTACACGGCAGCGCTGGTCGCCGCCTTCCTGCAGGCAAGGTCTGGCCGCTGGTCACCGGCGCGTGTCGTGACACCGATGATCTTCATCTTCACAC
>CAZPUT010000009.1:0-27016 GCA_964589845.1 uncultured Candidatus Nitrotoga sp.
ATGCCGCAAGGCACGACACAAACTGTGTGGGGTTGTTCTGGTCGACTTTGCCGCCTGCCTCCAGCTTGTACACCAGAGTGCATGCCGCTCTCTTGTTTTTTTCTGCCGTAATTTTTACGTCTCCTTAACTTGAAATTTACCATAAGTTAAGAAATACGTTTTTCAAGGGCAAGGTCAGTTTGTGCGAAATACTTGCACAATGAATGTCTTTTAGATATACTTTTTAGAGTAAGTAATAATGGTTATTTTAAATAACGATAGAAGGAGTAATACCATGGAAGTATTGGTTCCCATAGTGATTTTCGGCGTTGGCATTATCATCTCCACAACCTTGGCTGGCTTAGGTATTCAACGGATTATAGAGGGTGAAAAAGGTAATAAATAAATATTACTCTGCTTCTATTAAAAATTCTCAAAACGATAAAAATCGTTAACCTATTATTCGCATAAGCACGGCCATATATGGCCGTGCTTTCGTTATTGAAGCATCACACCCACACTTCCCATGCATTTAAATAACACTGAACTTCCCCACTTAATTAAGTTCTTGGTGGTTTCCACAATTTCTTTTTTTTTCGGTGCAATGCATGGCATGTTACAGGTGATTCCGTCCATACGAGCTTGGCTGGATTCTATCGGCAGCCCTTACGGTGGCCCTGGGCACATGATAGATCCCCTGGCACATGCACACATAAACTTAATCGGAGGGCTAGTGATATTGGCAATGGGAACCATGTATTATTTGCTGCCCATTATTAGCGGAAAAGCAATTTACTCTATACGTTTGATAAACCATTCGTTTTGGTGGACAACTATTGGAGTATTTTATTTTTACACTACGCAAGTAGTATTTGGTATCCTGGAAGGAAATTTATTACTAGAAAATAACCTGCAAGCTATGGCACAAGTACACCGCTTTTATGGACCCATCGTAGCCAGTTCAGGAATGATCATGGCGACAGGTTTTTGCATCTATCTTGTTAACGTCTTACTCACACTTAAAAATAACGACCGGAATCCTTAAGAACTGTTTATTGCTAAGGCGATAAGTTCAACGGGAAGCGCAGAACTCCTTCAGCGCCCTTGCGTTTTATTTGCACCTGTAACACGGATCTGGTGCCCGGGGCAACTTTCGCCGCCCTGCGGTAAACTCCCACCTCCCCATCTTGTATTGCCTGTGTCCATTGATCTTGGTCGTCAGTACGGATCGAAACCATAATGTCATGGATCGGCCCACGTTCACCAGTCACTATCACCAAAAATTCGTTTACTCCAGGACGCGGTGGGCTGGGCCTGGATTCAACGCGTACCTCCGCACCCTGCCATTTTTGCGGTTGCGTATCAGCAGCTTGGTCTCCACCACATGCTGCTAGCAAGACCAGCAATGACAGCTTAGTATATTTAACACATGTTCCCCACGGTCGGTTTGCCGGGGTATGAAAATTATTTTTCTGCATTGAGTTCATGGGATTGCTTTTTATTATTTTTATCTGAATCCAGCGTGCCCCCAATTGACGATCCATATAGATTAACCATGAAGCGAACAAAGGCGCTTCCGGCGGCAACATAAAACAAAGCTATGATGAACCCCCAGTCCACCCAAGGACGCTCATCACCCGGACGGAGACCCCAAAAAGGGAAACTCAAACCCACCGCAACCAGTAACACTGCAACAGTCACTCCCATAAACCAATAGGGTATGTTTTTTTGTGATTCCGGAATGGTTTCTACCAGCTCCCAATCTTCAAGTCCGCGTTTGGCCATACGTTCTTCATCAGAGGCATAGCCAAAATGATCATCCGGCTTCTCGCCCCAGCGCGGCTCATCTACTTTCGATAAACCTTGAGCTTTTTCATTTATATCACTGGCTATCATAGTTTTCTCCTTTGTTCGGAAAAATGTTGAACGGGGAATCGGCCCATCCAGGTATCACCTGCAGTAACTTCCACCACAACAGAATATAACCCTCGTGGCAAATCCTGCGCGATGGAAAGGATAAGCGACTCTCGCCCGACCGGTGATAATTTAATGTCCTTAGCGCTAAGCTGGTAACTACCCGGCGGCAAACCTAACACACGCACATGTAGCTCCGCTGGGTGATACAGCTTATTGGAAAGCGCAATGCGATATTCTTGAACCGTGTGACCTTGCTGGATATCCGCATTGCCCACTGCTACATGATAAGGTTGATATGACCATATTCCCCAAATAAACATCGCCGCACCCAATACCACGAACGGGGTCGTCCAGCCCATTCGGGCAAACAAAGAAATTGCGACGCCACGAAATTTATTTACATTTTTATTCGTGCGCTCGAGCATATTAAAACGTAATAGCCCAGGGACTCCTTGTTTGTTATGCAAGCGATTGCAAGCGTCAACACAATCGCCGCAATTAATACAACTGTCATAAATATCGGTTTTGCGCGGATCCAGATCGATAAAACAAGAAGTTACACAATAGTTACACTTGGCGCATTCATCGCTGCGACTGGCATCGTATGCTATATGTAAAGTCTGCTTGGTTTTAAACGAGTGCATCCAAACCCTGTAAATACAGGCGTATCGGCACCAAAAATGTCTTATTACCGCAATGTCTATGAACACGATCACAACACATACCGCGTAAATCCAATGCAGCGATCCCGCCAACTTGGTATTTTCTTGCAATATTACAAAAGACCACACCACACTTGGCGGATAGAAATAAAATAATGGGATTAGCGCAAAAAACATGGCCGCCCCCAAAAATGCAACCCCAAGCAGCGTCCAATTCATGATCCTATTTTTGGCACCCGCCACGCGCGGCGCTTCGCCGGTTAAACTTACTTCGGCATGCTTACCTAATAGTTTGTGCGTCAGATTGTTAGCCCACTCGGCCATAGTATTCTGAGGACAAGCCCAACCGCAAAACACAGTACCTGCAGTCGAGTACAGCAACACCAAGCTACTCGCCAAAAAAAGCCATGCCCCGGTTACCAAGGAAAAATCAGCCAGCCAGATCTGCCGATCAAGCACAACAAAGGCGGCCGCACCCGGATCAATACGGAACAGACCACTAGCCGGAATGAGTACCACAAGGATCAAGACCAGCATCTGCACCAACCGGCGCTTCCAACGGAATTCGGAATAGACTGATTTGGAACCTACGGCCGTGCCGATAACCTTGACCGGGATACTGGAAATGGATTTATATTTGACGCCGCTGGCCATAATTAGTTAATTCCCTGTCGCATTTGCTTCACGGTCAAGCGGGCTCAGCTCCAGCAAGTGCATACGGCTCAATGCCGCGTGTGCATCACCAGCTTTACGCTCAATTCGCCACAATGCACGCACCGCTTCTACGTGATAGGGATTAAGACGCAAAATTTTCTGCAACGCCTCTTTCTCACTCAAACCATGCTCGCGCGCCTGCGCTAAAGATGAAAACATATTATCAGCCAACGCATACGCAATCCAGCGATCTTTTGCATTCGCCTTATACGCCAAGTGCGTCAACTGGTTAGCCTGTTGCGTTGCGCCACGCGCAGCCGCAAGCCAACTACGCGTCATCAGCTCGCTTGCTACGTAGGCGCGTTCAAAAGCATCTTTATCATTGTCACGAATGCCAAGCAAAATTGCAGCGGCTTCCATTTTCGGTCTGGTTTTCAGCAAAAACTGCAATAACTTTGCCACATCTAATTCACCAGCGTAACGCGCGCGCGGCAGACGAAACTCAATCACTGGCGACCACTCGTCTTGCACCTGTTCCTGGCTACTCGGCAGTGGCCCCCAATAACGTCCGAGCCAAGTCCACCCACCTTCGCCCGAAGTCGCTTCATCCTGTTGTTCCAAGGACAAACGCTGCAAATTATGCAACAACCCCTGTGCGCCCATAAACTTCTGCTGTGGGCCGACCAAGGCTAAATGCATTCCATCGAGAAATATTTGCGCATCTGGAAAAACCAGCCGAAAGCTGTTAAAAATTACGTTTAATGATTTATTGTCGAATTGATTGAGCGCCAACCACTGAACAAATAGTCCATTCTTGCTTAAGCGATTACGTACGCGCTGAAATTGCTGCACTGATAATAAAGAACTTGAACCTGCCAAATCCGGATGAAATACGTCGCCGATTATGACATCGTATTGATCCCGACTCGCGCTTAAAAAATGCCGTACGTCGTCACGTTCCACTTTGGTTTGACGCAGAACGTTACGATTTAATGGGGCAAACCAGCTCGCTGCGGAATTAATTGCACCTTGTGACAATTCAACAGCACTACGCTCTAAATCAGGAAACGCTAGAGAACCAGCCACCGAAATTCCGGTACCCAATCCGAGAAATAGTACCGAACGAGGCTGTTCATGCAAGAGCAATGGAAGACGCGCTTGATTCGACTGCACGAACACCGCTGTAGGATCAGTTGAAGCATCCATTCTCTGCAAATCGGTCAGCAACACACGCTGCCCGTCTTGTTGCTCCACCACATGAGTCATCGAAATGGCGTCTTCGTAAAAATATAAATCCCTGCTTCCCGCTTGCGCCTGCGGCAATAGCCTATTGACTGGCGGTAACTTAACAACTGGCCATGCTACCATTAAAAAAAACGGGACGGCAAGCCATGCGGTACGCGACTGCGCCCAAGTTAAACCGAGGATCAACAACGCCAAAGCTGCCACCACGACGGTAGCAGCGCTGCCCCAAATCGGAATCAATACCACCCCTGCAACTACCGCCCCAAGCGCGGCACCCAGTGAATTTGCTCCATACAACCATACCCCACCGCCATTCGAGCGGCCGTTTAACAAAGGGAGCCAAGCTCCAAGCGCCAGTGTAACCGGCAGAGTTACCAACACGAGTAGTAACCCCTGCATTCTTAATGCTTCGAATAAAGAAGCAAACTCAGCTCGCTCCACCCATGCCGAAAGCGCAGGTAACAACCATAAACTCAATACAGTAAATCCTCCGGCAGCAATGGGCAAGATTACAAACCATGCTTGCCTGTGCTGGCGCGGCACGATCAAGCTGCCGATACCAATGCCCAACAGAAATGACGCCAAAATCACTGCCAGCACATACTCGGTGCGTAGCATCACCATGCCGAACAGGCGCGTCCAAGCTATTTGCAAAATCAGACTTGCCGCACCGATCCCAGCATAAGCGAGCAGAAAAGCTAAACTCGGTCGACTTGCCCTAATGCTTTTCTCGGTAACCTGCGCTGTGGTATAGCGCGATGAAAGCAGCAACAGTAAAACAACTCCCAAACAACCAATCGCGGCAACCACTCTGACTGTCCAGATCCAGCCCAAGGCAGGCAGCAACCAAAGTGGTAACAGTGCGCCGCCAGCAGCACCCAGAGTATTTAAACCGTAAATCTTCCCCAGTTGCTCCGGCTTATTCCCCAGGGATGCTAAAATTAACGGAAACCCTGCCCCCATGATGAAAGCCGGGAACAACAGCAAACACAATGCAACACTAGCAATAAGTCCATACCATTGAAATAACGAAAGCTGAGCCGCCGCGCCTTCTATTCCCACCGATGTCATTTGCAGAACCAGAGGCAAGAGTAGGGCGTAAACAGCAATGCCACCTTCCAATGCAGCTAGCAACAACAAAGGCCTTTTGATTTGGGGAGCCCGGCGTACCGCAAATAAACTTCCCGCTCCCAACCCCCCCATAAATGCGGCGACAGTCAGCACCACCGCAAAAATACTCACACCGAATTGCAAAGAAAGTATACGCGCCCACAATACTTCGTATGCCACGCTAGTCAGACCGAATAATCCATACAGCACTGCCAGCGGCCAATAGCTGCGCTTCAAGATTAATGATTGTGACTCTTTCACCAGCATGGCCAAACCTTAATATGCAGCCATATAATTAAAACAAATGCTGGCAACACCACAAAAATGTGTATTCAAATTTGTTAAGTAACGACTTAGTATTATCCGCATAATTACCTGTGACCCTCATCCAATCGACATGATGTTTAGCTTTCCGCAGTTGAACAGCATGCGGATACGATAGCCCTGGAACTTATGCAAATCGCGTGCGTTTCTTTAATCGTCTGTATGTTAGGAATTGAGGCCATCTACAGCCAAATTTCTGATGTAATAGCGAGCGCTATTTAGCAAACTTTCTAGGTATGTAGCATGCGCGTTATTTATTTACTGGTTCTAATAGACTGCGAATCGCACTAGCCACCTAGGCAATCATTGACAGCGGGATAGAGACATCGTTCTATAATTGATTTAAAAAGGATAAAACCAAATAACGCCCACAATAGCGTGAACAAAAGCCAGCGTGATAGTTAGCCCTGCAGAAATCATATGCAGCATAAATACTTGCTTACCATATATCCCCATAGCGATGCCCAACGCCCCAGTAATCAGAAGTAAGATTAACAATGGCACACCCAATAAAAACATAGTCAAATGCTTTTTTTGTATGGTTGAGGGCCTATCTATTTTAATCTGGCTTGCTTGCTTTTCAAACGCCTCCATCACCTTAGCGCTATCACCCTTCTGATTGTTATCATCAGCTCGCGCAGTTGGTATGGCACAAAATATAAGTAGCATCGCTGTAATCAGCCAGCACACTATTAAACGTGCGTAGGAGCCACCCCTTACACTCACCATCATTTCTCACTCTCAACTGAAATTGTCTGCTGTTCTTTCGGTTCGGCTTTGCTTTCCGCGTAGTGCCATGTCAACACCGCCATCAGAATAAAGGGAACAAAAATAACACCCAGCAGGA
Source organism: uncultured Candidatus Nitrotoga sp. (assembly GCA_964589845.1). Classification (GTDB taxonomy): domain Bacteria; phylum Pseudomonadota; class Gammaproteobacteria; order Burkholderiales; family Gallionellaceae; genus Nitrotoga. Next base: position 6,739 of record CAZPUT010000009.1, read on the forward strand.
ATAAAAAAATATACCAGAGCGTATCAATATGCACGTGAAGAAAACGGTAGCTATCCACTGCATAGCTCATTTTTACCGAAGACAATGAGAAACCAAGAACCATTCCCAAATACCGCAAGACTTTAAGCACTTTCACCGTCTTTTGTCCTTTACCCCGGGATTACTTGCACAGCGGAATCCAAAAAAATCGGAAGCATAATTTGCAAAAGCGAAATTTCGATGAAATACCGAAGATGAGAATGGATCCCCTTTCCATGAGCCACCACGCAATACCTTGTATTTCCCCCCAGTCGGCACAAGCTCAACCTCTTTTGTATTTGTCGCCTGCACAATTTTTCCTTTAAACAAATCTGACGGCGCGTCAGATCCAGGATAAGGCGCAAAATCATCCGCCGTCCACTCATTCACGTTACCCGCCATATCCATTACTCCATAGGGGCTAACGCCGTTTGGATAAGCATTCACATTGGTTGTAGATCCCACATTATAGTAAGTATTCAGCCGCTCCGGTTCCATCTTGTTACCCCACGGCCAGCGCCTTCCATCCGTTCCACGCCCGGACTTTTCCCATTCCGCTTCAGAAGGAAGTCGTTTGCCTGACCACTTAGCATAAGCTGTTGCATCGTACCAAGAGACCATAGTAACGGGGCGCAACGCTTCGCCTGAAGGAATTTTTCCTTTTTTCCAGTTCAGCGGCGGGCGACGTGAAGTAGCAACTACAAATTTGGCATATTGCGCATTAGTTACAGGATATTTGTCTATCCAGTAGGCGGGTAATTTAACTGTATGCTTCGGACGGTTTTGTGCATCTGCACGTTCTAAATCTGTACCCATCGAAAAAGCTCCCTCAGGGATCAATACCATACTCTCTACTTCGAGCCACTCCTCTTTGGAGAGCAAGCTTTCAATTTCATTAGCGCTATACCCTACCGCATGTTTTTTCTCTGCCTCATGCACACTATGCAATACTAAATCCTCACCGGCAGCGCGTATATGGGATGATTCATCCTTCAATTCGTAGGTTGCGCGTGTGCGCATTTCTCCCATACGATCGAACCCCTGATTAACCACATACAAGGTAATCCCAATTGCTAACAAGACAAAGCAAATTATAAATGTAGCCGATAAGTAACGTTTGCGACGTGCATAATCTGCAACAGGAAGCGCAGTTTTTCTGTTCGCAGAAGTAACTGTCATCTAATATTACCTTCTCTATTACTGGCACGTTGCTTATATAAAATATCTCGGGGACTTCTCCCGTATGTTCCTTTCACCATGATTTCACCCATGACCCCGCCGAAGGCTGCCGAAGTCATTACTACAGTCACATACAAAGCCCACATGCCAAATGGCATTATCGACGTATCTTCCGGAACTGCATTTATATAAGTACTTTCCAAGTAACTAATCGATTTAACTATAAGTGGAGGGAAGTAACACAGCCACTTGCCACCAAGTCCAAAAATAACAGCAACCAATACACCTACAAAAAAAGGTAGCACTAACATATCGATGACCCATAGGCCATTGAAGTCAAGAATGCCGCGAAATAATTCTATTTTTACTCCAAGTAGGCGGTCGCCAAAGTAATTCAGCGCACAACCCATAATAAGTGCCACCACCCCTCTGAAAAAGCGGGTACCGGTCAAGGGAGGCAATTTACTCATGGGCGATACTCTTTACCAGTAAGTATTTCTTGTTCGGCTTTACGCGTTTCTTCAAGATACCAGTCTTGTACCTTCAGACTTGCCATATAGCGCGCCAGAAGTCGCCGTTCACTTTCAGGCAGATGCGCATACGATCGCATTTGATACTCTTTCTTTAAGCGGGATGGCAATATTGTTTGAGGATTTATAGCAGAAAAATACTGGTAAAACCAGTCTTCACTTCGCAATGAACCCATACCGTCCAATATCGGAGCGGGTACGGCTTTCATAAGATCACGCACTGTCCACAATGAATGGCAGCTTTTACAATTTTGCTGGCGATATATATCCATAGCAGCGCGTTCCAAAGCTGCAGATGCGGTGCTGTAATAAGGAATTCCTTTATCGACTTCCTGAATAGTATTGAGACGCCATAGATTGCGCCCCATAAAACCTACAACCACAATTGTAATTATTACAAAAACAATTTTTTCGCCTAGTTTCATTGGTCCTGTTGCTTTTCTTTTTCCTGACGCTTTAAAACACGCTCTCGGCTTTGCATCTGTGCGGCATTGACCTCGCGGCTTTTTGCATATTCTTGAGGTGACATTTTTTCTCTATCGCCTTCATCAAATACTAGATATTTAATGTCCTCATCGAATTGCTCATTTTTTAGTCCCCATCTAATCCAATAAATGACAGCAAGAATTATCATTCCTCCAACAACAAGCCAAAGGTAAATAGACCATCCATCATCTAACGATTGCAAGTAGCTTTCCATTTTTTCTCCATCGGTCGTTATGTAACTATCCTCGTGGTTAATCTAGTAAAGATTCCCGCCCAACATTTGCAATCCGCCAAAAATGACTGCAACTATGATGCCTGTAATTATTAGGCCAAACATCACTTTCTCACCAGTTCTCATTTTTTTTGGCGCATGATTTCCGAACATCACCATATACACAATACCAGAGAACACCACTACGCCCAACAGCATGAAAAAAAACACACCTGTGCTAAATTGCTGACTGCGCATCCCTTCTATGCTTAGATCTAATTTTGGTGAGTATGTTGAGTTAGCTAACACATTAAAAAATCTGCCGACATTTAATCCTTCAAGAAAGGAATAAATAATAATCTCCATTCATTCCCAATGAATCCTTGTAAAAAAGATTATGCCGCCCGTACGGCGGCATACCTTATTCATTTAACTTGCAACAGCAATGCTAGCTATTTTTTGACCTTATTTGAGGATTTTTCTTATCATAATTGTCCACAAAGAAACTATAGAAAAAAGGAGCACAAAATCCTATTGTAACTACCGCCGCAAAGCATATTGGTCCATAATCCAGATCTATCATCTGATGCCTCCGTAATATAATTTTAAATTAAGCGTTATGCCGTCTTTCACCGTGACGTGGGTCAACTTCATGATGGCGTGGCTGCCAGTGATATGCAGGCAATCGCTTCACAGTAATTGTTACACCAATAAAAAACATCGTAAGGTAAAACAAATCAATCGTATATCCTTTATCCCACCAAGGCTGTTGACGTACTCGTTTACCATTAGCGCGAAAATTACCTTCAAAATTAGCAATTTTCACCACTGGTCCTACAACAGTGTAATCTTTAAGATCCACACCTGGAAGCTTCATTACTTCCTCTATTTGCGGCTTCAGAACGCGCAAGTCGTCCATACTTACCGGATGTCGACCCAGCTGAGCTTTGAATTGACTGTCTTTATTAATTTCAACAATACGTTTCATTGCTGCATCATCACCCTGAGCTTCTTGTATCGACTGGATTTCAGGAGTATCCATAACTTTAATATAGTCAACGTAGATCGCAGCTGTAGGCCGCTGTCCCCAGAGAGGGACCGTGGTCAGGAATGCTGTTGCAATCGTTAGCGCGACCAGAATGACAACAGGAACTGGCAAACGGTTGTTATCCTCTGTCATCCCACCAAGATCTTCAGCCTCCCAAAGTGCTTTGCTTCGCTCCCCAGTCTCTGCGTGTGTCAAAGTTACCAGCGGTGCATTAAATACCCAAGTCATATCGTCCCCCTTAAATTATTTCAGATTTATAACAAAATCAATTAAGTTCCGAATTTCGCTATCTTTAGCGTACATGGGGACGTCTGGAGGAGTAGTGATTTTACCTTCCCGATACTCATCGTACTCAGAACGCCATTTTTTGAAATCAATTTTTTTGCCATCAGCGTCGACCTCGCCCCATAAATAATCAAAACGCGGCATGATGGAATGCGGTTGCACTAATCGCGGATTAAAGAAATGTAACATCATCCACTCTCTAGATGCATTGCGTGAACCAACATGCAGCAAATCCGGTCCCTTGCGGTCAGACCCAAACGCTGTTGGTGATTCGCCATTAAAATCGCCAAGCATAGGAGGAGCGCCAAACACTTGCCAATCTTGCGTTTGTTCAGGCAACAATGTATGGCACCACCAACAACCCTCTCGCACAAACATTGTTTTTCCAGACCCGGCATGCAATATATCTGAATCTGCAGCTTGTTTTAAAACTTCACCTGGTGTCCAGCCTTTTGTGGCTGTCGCATTTTCCATATATGCAAGTGGCTTATCCTCAAAATTCAGCAATTGATCACTCTTCTTAATCAGGAAAACAACACCATCTTCTTTTCTTGCTTCTTTTATACGACCTTCCTTAACGCTAAGCTCCTCAACGCCGTGACCCAAGTTGGCAGTGTGAGTCACGCCATTCGGCAATGACGTTCCTGCAGGATAGACGTATGCATACACAGGCTCCATCGGCGCACCGCTTTTTGGATCCTTCCTAAGCAACACTTTCAACGGCTTATTCAGTCCATTCAGCAATGGATCTGAAAGTTGCCACCCAGAATCCCACCCTGAAGTCAGCTGCTTATCCAAGCCAACCTCGGAGACGATTGACGCCGCGAGATCAAAACTTGGAAACAGCAAGGTTATACTCATTGACAATGCGAATGCCAATCCAAACATTCTTGAACCGATTCTATACTCTCTAAAATTCATAGTTTTCTCCCCAGATTCTGGCTTAGTGTTTTAGGTTTAACGTTCATACGCCAATTCGTGTGGCATACGTCCGGCCGGAATAACAGTACCTTCACGCGCAGTCATCCACATGTTATATAACCAAATAAGGGTTGAAGAAAACACCATAGTCCCGCCCAACCAACGTGCGATCATATAAGGATGCTCAGCGATCACGACATCGATGTATGGCACTTCATATATTTTACCAGCGCCCTGAATTAAGCCGGCAATTGTCATTGATATCCAGTAGGTACTAAATCCGATCAACAACAACCAGAAATGCAGGTTTCCTAAAGTCAGCGAATAAAGCTTGCGCTTCATCAATGTTTGCAAACCCAAGTATACGGCAGCTGCCTCGAGAAACGTCGAGAACCCCAGTAACGCAAGATGCGCATGCGCCACCATCCAACCTGTACCATGAATGTACCAGTTGATTGAGCGTGTTTGCTGGAAGCCACCCTGCATATTGAGCGGGATCGCCAGCAATACACCAACTACGGTAAAGCGTACCTCAAGGTTTTCGACAAACATATTCCACTTACCCTGCATGGTCAACAGTATGTTCGACACGAATGCGATAGCCGGGACCAGAATCAACACCCCTTCCACTGAAGCGAAAGACTTTAGCCATTCAGGCAAAGGAGCCGACATCAAATGGTGCGCAGCCGGAGTGGAATAAAACACGACGATTGACCAAAAATGCAAATGGCCTATTCGGTGAGAATACAACGGATTACCTGTCACCTTTGGGATAACGTAATAGGCGATTGCCGCTGCTACCGGAGTAATCCACAGTCCAAGAACGTTATGTGCAAACCACCAAGTCATGTAAGCTTCTGTCAGACCAGTAAGGTGGAAGTACTCTGGTAGATTTCCCACCAAAAATACGATGATCAACATAAAAGTTGCGGCTGCAAAGAACCAGTTGGTCGTATAAATACCTTGAGTACGGCGCTTTATTATGGTCATCCATACGTTAACCGCCAATGGAATGCTTATAAATGCGGCTATAGCAAGATCCAGCGGCCACGGGAAGTCAGAATATTCACGACCGGAGGTCACCCCCATCCACAACAGGGACAGACCCAAAAGTAGAGAAATATTCCACATCATGCAATTCCACAAACCAAGCTTCTCTGACCATAGCCTGGTGTTCCCCAATATCGGAGTGATATACATCATGGCCATTGCGAACGCCATCGAAATCCAGCCGAAAATTACCGCCAGCACATGCACCTGACGCATATGACCGAAGGCAAACATTTCCGTCCCCGTCACAAAATCAGGGAAAGCAAGCTTAGCCGCGTTGAATGACCCCAACCCAGTTCCGATCACAAACCACATTATGGAAGAAAAACCAAAGAAAATCGCCGCCGAACCGACCGGGATAGCCTCATTTTTACCGAATAAATACTTAAGAATCATGCTGCATCTCCTTGTTTTAGCTCTTGGCAGACTTATTGGCTGCCGCAACTAGCGTTAAGTCCACTATAATTTTAACTTATTATTTTTTTGACGTTTTATGCGGTGCAACCGAAGATATCTCTTCTTTAATTATGTCGCCTACCGTACCGCCGATTATCCCACCCAATGCATCTGTACCATCCGGCAAATGAATTTTTTTGTGCGGCATTAATACATACCACGATAGCCACATACTAGAAAACGCCAAGAGCATACAAAACGTTCCTGCTATTATTACGAGCATGTTTTCCCTCCTTTATTTAAGGTCGTCAGATTTATAAAGTAACTTACACACAGGCAAGCCCATGATTAACCATGACGTCCATTTTCAATCGCATCATGTCGCTTTAAGGCGAGCGCCAGCATTAGTGTAAACGCAAAGCCAAACGCAAGCATCCAAAAAGTCATAAGCCCATTAAATGTTGTAGGTATATATGAACCAGAACCTACTCCGCCCCAATCTTCAAATCCTGCACGTCCCATCCAACACATAATGGCAGCTCCAAAAACGCTACCATTACCCATACCTGTTACAAATCCCGCAACGATAATAATCCAAAATGACCTAGATGGTATTGATTGTCTTTGCATTTTTAATTTCCTCCCCCGGTTTATCTAAAATATTTAGATTTATATTACTAATTCTTTAAGCAGAACTCGGATGTTTTCAAGCACATTTACTCTGCAACCGAATTCCTTCTGGCAAAAGGTATTGTTCGATACCAGCAATTACTAAAATTCAGTGATATAAAAATGCAGTGATATAATAAAACCCTACGCTTAACCTTGTCAAGGCATAGTGCATTTAAACCAAACAATAATATTGATTATGAACATTAATACCTTTCTGTCGCGTATGCCTCTTCGCTATTGGGGATATCTTTCGTTATCTTTATGGGGCGGGGCAATCCTTTTTTTGTTGCGCCCAGACCTTTACAGTTTAGATGAGGGTTCTGCCAAATCCCTTTTATTAGTATGGTCAATAGCTGATCAGGTGGCAGCTTCGGTTGTAACTTTTGGTGCGCCTGATTTACGTGCATTGTTGTTTTTACCTGTGGCATTTCTTTGGACCGGCAATGTTTTTGCAGCCAAAGTTTTCACCGCTCTTTTGCTTGCCTTTTCTATCTGGTTACTGTACTTATGGAACCGACACAACGTCAATGCTGAAAGTGCGTTAGTTGCCAGTGGGTTGCTGATTGTATCGCCGCTAATACTGGAACAAATTGATACACTCTCTCCCGGCATTTACTTGTTGCCGGCGTTTGCTTTGGGTGCATGGTTGAATGCGGAATATCGCGCAAATCCTCGCCCGGGTGGCGGTTGGTATTTTTCTCAATTACTTGTCAGCGCCTTCAGCGTAAGCTTGCATCCCATTGGCCTTGCTTATCCGTTAGCGTTGCTTTGGTCATGGTACAAAGATCCGCTGGATCAAAAGCAGCAAAAATATTTTTTTATCGGTATAAGTTTTGTTGTTCTCTTTACCTTACTTATGTTAAGGGGCTGGAATTACATCGAATGGTTCCAAAATCCTATTAAAAGTCTCGCAATTACTATACTCGGATCGTCTTTGGGTGGTGAGATATCTGCTGTCCGCTGGATAGTTGGAGCGTGTGTACTTGTGGGGCTTGTAATCGTCGTGATCAAGCAATTCCGCAACCTATGGTCAGACTTTACGGGACGCACCTTACTTATTGGCTTGACGCTGGGAGTCACAACAAGTGATTCGGCATGGGGCATAATTGCGTTAAGCCTTATTTTGTATTTTGGAATTCCGTTGTTATTACAGCTGCATCATGACCGCGCAGGCAAAGGATTTGTGCAGCAACGGGGCCTGATGATGCTATTTATTATCATTCTTTCCTCATTATTTATGCGGGCTGATAAAAGCCATTACGAAATTCGGCAGTCTGGCTTTCTATCTGAAGAGGATCAATTAATTCACTTTCTTGTTGAAGAGGCTGATAATGCCCGGAAAATTGCTGAAGAAGACAAAGGCGGAAGAAATCCTGTTTCTTTACGTGTAGCCAGTCAATGGCCAAGCCGTACCATGATCGCATGTAAATGCGATACGTTGCCGTTACCCCCCGCTGCAAAAGATCCGCAGGCTCAACTCGCCATGCTGCACAGCATTACCCACTTGTTATTCAATCCACGGCAAGCCAACAATACAGCGCTAGCCCGGAACCTATCTATTCTTGGTGGAGGTGTCATTGAAACTATCGCATTACAGCCAGGCGGGGTACTTTTACATTTCAAAAATGTTAATGCACCAGCCAACCTAAAGAATGGTAAATAGACCATATGTGCATTGCGTAATTAATTTTCCAATAATCCTACTATGTTGATAGCTAAAGGTTAGCCGGGTTTAGTTAGCTCGTGCCCCAATTGGCGAAAGATTTATTTTAACGATATGTATAAGCTCATACAAGAAATTATAATTTATTTAATCGTAGCTCTCAGCTCCCTGTTCATCATGAGCTATGCTGTGCATATGCTAGTTGGTGGCTTAGTTAGCAAGGAAACTGAAAATTTACTGATTATAGTCACTTGTATCGTTGGTGTAGTGGCTATAGGATTGATGGTTTGGGATGTAACACAACGCCGCAAGGGCATTAAATAGCGATCTCCCGCGCCGCTTTAAATTTCTAGGGCTCTACAAGTAGGGCGCCTGTAAAAATGACTAGGGCACGTACCAGCAGCACTGCCTTACCTTGCGCACGGTGATCAATGCGCACGCTGTTATCACAACGCAGCATACGCAGAGCGGTCTTAACTTGCATTACATATAACGCATACATCATCACAAGCATCATGAAATGTATCCATACTAGAAATGAAGTCAATTCGCTTTCTACAATCAAACGCCGATACCAGCCCTTATAAAGATAGAGATAAACCGGCATCCCTAAATCAAACAAAATTACAGAAATCATTACCAGCATGTGAAACGTGCGTTGATTAGCGTATCGAAATGCTGTCAACATTAACGCATAGGTCACCAATGCGGCCCAAACTGTGCCAGCTGTTAGCATATTTTATGCCTACGCACCTTATTTACATTCTCCATTAGCTCTTCTGGGCGGCCATACCTGGTAGTTACTTCGTAACCATTTATTCACTTCACTTTAGTCTATTTTTAACCCCGACCGTTCATTAGAGCAGCATCGTATTAAAAAACAGGGGAATTTCTAATGAAATCATTAGAAATTCCCCTGTTTTTTAATACGATGTCTAGCTAGTTTTAAGCATTTCCTGAATTGCTTGGTAATCTTTTATGCTGGAAAACTGTCCCTTATGAAATACAAATTGCATGCGCTGGCCTAATTTATCCAGACCTGCCAGACCAAACGATCGGCCTGAGTAATCCGCGTAAATTCGCACATCTTTCACTAACTCCACTTGCTCTCCATTGCGCATAATAATTTGAGTTACCGGCTTACCTATTTCAATTGCGATAGGCGCGGTAGGCAGCAACATTAACCGTGTTTTCAATATTCGGTTGGCACCAACGATCAAAAAGAAACTGGCCAGAAATGAAAACAAATATGCCAAACTGACATCTCCGCTATACCAAAATTTGGCTACCATTGACAATAAAGCTACCACTGTAGGCACATACAGCAATAAATCCCACACCATGCCTTTGTGGTCTTGCACTAAAATGAAACGCGTAACATTCACTCTATATCAACCCGCGTGACTTTCTGTTCCTGCCTTAAGAATCTTTGTAATTCCCGCTTCCATTTCACCATGCAACATGCGTCCAGGCTGAACGCCGCTAACAACACCTTTATCATTTATAAAGAAAGTCCAAGGATCACCCATCACGCGATATGCCTTAAATGCTTGCGGATTTTGGTATTGATCCATATGTAAAAAAAGCACCTGAGTTTGATATTTTTCCAATAGTGCTTTCATTATTTGCAACTGGCCATCGCATACGGTGCAATGGCCAGGTGTGGCAAACTCCAGGACGATAGGCTTACCGAGCGCCAAGGCCTTATCCAATGAGTATTGATACATGCGCGCATCTGGCTGACGATATGTCGTCATTTTGCTCATGTCTCCGCCGACATCTGCCAATGTTTTGGTCGGCAAACTAGGCGCAAGCATACCCTTCTGCATCACTCCCATTGAAGCCCCCCCTATGCTCCATGCGGAAAACTGTTCGCCACAGCCACTAACAAGGCAGGAGGCAACGAGCAGCCATAATATTCTTATGTTCACGTGGGTCGGTTCCATCCATTACATGTGCGATATATGTTATATCCCCAGATAATGTTAGCCAATAAAACCACACTACCGAAAATTCCTGAGAGGGACATAAAACGTGATGCCGCCAACTCTCCGTCATCCTCAATGAAAATTCCAATAAGCCCCGCAGCGCTGAAGAAAACCACGACCCCCAGCAAGCCTAGATTATGCATCCAGAAATGAATCTTGACCAAGCGTAGACTATAGATGGAGCGACGCACTAATCGTGGAATAAGATAATATACTGCGCCAAAAATAGCCATTTCCACCCATCCCAGCAAATTAATATGGGTATGCCCTAAAACGATTCTGTGGCCGGGTATCCCGCTATTAACAAAATGTCTAAAGGTGGGAATCCCGCCCATCAACGCCCCCCATGAAAAACCAATTATGCTGTAAATGATGCATGCGTAGATAAACCATAATGTATATTTGGTATATTCTTTATCCTGAGCCCAAGGCTCATTTAGTCCCTGTATCATGCTTAATCTCTTTCGCTTTTAATTTCACTTCTTCTCGTACATCTTTATGCTCCGATTTCCAACTATCTGGCGCCCACATCCTAACCATTTCATCAATAAACTTGGATTCTCCACCCACCGGTGGGAGCCGAGACGCATTAGACCCTGGGTTGGCTCTTAACTCGGAAAGAAACACAGCAATCGCTTGCAAATCCGCTTGCGGCAATTTCGCCACGAAAGCAGCTCCTTTAGAAGGGCCATGATCCATCGTCGTTCCAGGATACGTTGCTTCTGGATCTATTAAAAATTTATTCAGGTACTCCAGGGTGCGCTTGGAACCGATCCCGTCGAGAACCAGTCCCATATTTGTGCCGTTACGCATTGCGCGGTGGCAGATAGTGCATCCCGCTGTACGAAATATCTCAGATCCGCGCAAGCCTTCTGCGGAAAAATTATACTGAAGCACTGGATACATCGGCTTGTCCAAACGTGACCTGACAACTTCTAGCACCACCCAACTGGCAAAAGCCATAATACCAATCAGTGCAAACCCCCCAAATAGCAATTTTTCTCCAAGCTTCATATTGCTAATTGCCATACCGAATTACTCCCAACTACTTAATGTACACTTCCAATAAATAAAATCCCCGCGTCCAGAACAACTCGACGCGGGGATTTTACAAACAAAATATAAAATTCAATAGCTAAGGACCCCTATCGAACTAAAATTTCCTTCAAAACGGTTTGATTATCAATAACGAGGCCGTCTCGTACACTCACTGGCGGAGCAGAAGTCAAATATGCAGCAACATTATAAATGTCGTCATCTGTAAGCGTTTTCGCTACCGCTTGCATCATTGGAACACCTCCAACTACCGGATCATTATTTCTTGTGCCATCACGCCAGCTTTTCAATTGATTAACCAAATATACATATTTCTGATTGCCAATTGCCGGAAAGATAGGATCGGCACCGCGCCCATTAAACCCATGGCATGAGTAACAAGAGGCTACCTTACCCTTTACACCACTATGAACCAAAAGTTTCCCCAAATGCGACTTGCCAACTTGCTGCCCCTCTGCTTTAAGAGCTTTCAAATCAGACGGCTCAAACTTTCTGGGCAAACTATCCACAAATGCAGCCACATCACGGCGGTCTTGCTCGCTCAACGCCTTGGCAAATCCGTTCATTACCGCGCCCAGCCCAGAGGGAACTCGCTTGTCCGCAGCAAAATTAGTGAGTTGTTTAACGAGATAAACGTAACCAACATTGGCTAGGCGGGGCGCGCCCATAGCATCATTACCTAATGCATTTTCTCCATGACAAGATAGGCACGCTGGAACATCCCCTTTTCCTTGGGTAAAGATGACCTTGCCGTTAGCGGGATTCGCACTAACTTTTCCAGCTTCCGCAGCGGCGGCCGTTCCTGATACCAATACAGTAATAGCTATTATTGTAAGCCATGACGACAACATGGATGTAGATTTGCGCATTTCCCCCCCTTATTTCTTGAAATTCTTCAATTTAATCTTCCCCTAACAACTTTACAAGTTGTTGGTCTTTCAACCGCAGTGAAAGACATTCTATGCTTTCGGAATACCTCCAAAAACAATATTTCCACTACCCGCAGCATTATTTAGCCTTGTTTTCTAAGAATTCTTTTTAAATAAGATTGCGGCCATGCCAAAAATAAATCCAAAAATACATACGTACATCAAAAGAACTTGGCCGGTAGTCACATTCTCAAACATAACGTCTCCCCCTTTCCAATACTGCTTGGTTAAAAAACTAACTGTGCTTGTGATCCCTCTAGACTTATGAAGTTTATCACTGCCCATTTAAATTACGCAAGTTTTTTTGGCCGACCGAAGAAACAATTAAACTCCAGCCTATTGAAATCTAATTCAAACGTCCGCTTATGCAACTAACATCTCGCACGTTCGCATTAAGCAAATCTATAAAATCTAGATTTCATTTTAGATTTACTGTAAGCCATATTGTGTGAGCAACTTCCCGCTTAAGGAATGACTCTATAAGACCTTGCAAACACCGGTTATTTTAATTTAGTAAATAATTATTTGATTTTTAGGATCTCTTCAAAAAAACATCATTATTTTCAGGCTTAATTATCACATTGCCATTTGTTACAGTGTGCATGGTAACCATGGGTACGTTATACTGTAACGCTTGAAAAGCGCCCGTAGCTCAGATGGATAGAGTATTGGTTTCCGAAGCCAAGGGTCGTGGGTTCGACTCCCGCCGGGCGCACCAGCAATTAAGATTATGACCAGTTCTTTACCATTACTTCTTATTTCCATTACTTTTTTATAATTTAAAACTATGGCCTGCACGGGAATATTGAACAAGCAGACATCAGCGATGTTATGAACAACCCGACATAAATATAACTATGAATGAAACCATAGCATATCCAATCGCCCTTGTTGTGTTCATGACATCATTCGCAAAACGTCTGATCCATGCCATTTCTCAATCCGCTAGCCAATAGATAAAGCATGCCACACAGTCCTGTGCCTCCCTCCGAATTCGTTGCTTGGTTTCGTTCGGTTGCGCCTTACATCAACGCCTTCCGTGGCCGCACTTTCGTGGTAGCGTTCGGCGGTGAAGTAGTGGCAGATGGTAACTTCGTCGAGCTGACCCACGACCTTAATCTGCTTTCAAGCTTGGGGGTGCGCCTCGTATTAGTACATGGCGCTCGTCCACAAATCGAACGTCACTTATCGCGCAACAATCTTGAAGATCACTATCACCATGGTATCCGCCTAACCAATTCAGAAACCATGCAATGCGTAAAAGAAGCTGTGGGTCGCGTGCGGGTAGAAATCGAGGCTCTTCTGTCGAAGGGCTTGGCGAACTCTCCCATGACTAACGCGGATATCCGCGTCGCGGGTGGCAACTTCATCACCGCCCAGCCGATGGGTGTAATTCATGGCGTTGATTTACTGCATACTGGCAGCGTCCGTAAAGTAGATGTGGTAGCGATCAAAGACCGGCTTGAGCACAATGAAGTGGTTTTACTTTCCCCACTTGGTTATTCGCCTACCGGCGAGGTATTCAACCTTACTCTGGAAGAGGTCGCAACACGTACCGCTATCGCGCTCGACGCAGATAAACTGATTTTTCTGATGGACATGGACGGTGTACAGGATAAGCACGGCAATTTACTGCGTGAATTAACCGTAGCCGATGTCAATACCATCTTGTCCGAGAAAGGCAAGTTGCCGGAAGATGTGTCGCTGTTCCTGCCCTGCGCGGTACATGCCTGCGAGGCAGGCGTAGCGCGCACGCACCTGATCAGCCGCCATATTGACGGTGCCATTTTACAAGAACTGTTCAGTGATATCGGTATCGGCAGCATGGTGATGGAAAGCACACTTAACACTTTACGTGATGCCACCATTAATGATGTGGGCGGCATTTTGCAACTGTTGCAACCATTGGAAGCTGAAGGCATACTGGTACGACGTGGCCGCGAGCGACTGGAACGTGAAATTGGGCGCTTCGTGGTGCTGGAACATGACCACCGCATCATCGGTTGCGCCGCATTGTATCCATTTATCGAAGAGCGAGCCGCTGAGCTTGCCTGCCTCGCCGTGCAAACCAACTACCGCAAACAAGGTTACGGCGACGTACTGCTTAAGCACATCCTTGCCGAGGCTCAAGCACAAGGCCTACACAAATTATTCGTGTTGACCACGCGCACTGCTCACTGGTTTATTGAACGGGGCTTCAAAGAAACGGATGTCGGGCAATTGCCTACACAGAAAAAAATGCTTTACAACTATCAGCGCCGCTCCAAAGTATTTCTGAAAAATTTATGATCAAATCGTACATGGAATGAATTGAATCTTTGCGGGTGTTCGTGATTGATGCCAACATTACAATGCTAAACTAAATTATTGGAGAACTTAATAATGACAAGAATGGTGCACTGCATAAAATTGGGCCACGAGGCAGAAGGACTGGAGCGCGCGCCATATCCTGGCGAGTTGGGGCAACGCATTTTCGAGCAGGTTTCGAAAGAGGCTTGGGCTGCGTGGCTCAAACACCAGACCATGCTGGTCAACGAAAACCGCTTAAATCTTGCAGAGGCTCATGCTCGCAAATATTTAGCCCAACAAATGGAAAATCATTTCTTTGGCGATGGCGCGGAAATGCCTTCCGGCTATATGCCGCCGGGCAAATAATAATCTATATATCGTCGACTCGACCACTCGATTAAAAAAAGCTCACATCACCCAGCCGGCCTTAGCCCTCACTCTTCCCGCAAGCGGAAGAAAAAGCAAGATCGCGCGGTAGAAGAAATTACAGGTTAATGGAATAGCCAAAGTATTTCTGAAACAGAGTGGTGAGCTCGTCGCGCGTTGGCTGGTGATTCTGTCCGCCACGACTGGCGATTTTCAGAGAGCCTAGCAAGGAGGCAAGGCGCCCGGTGGTATCCCAATCCCAGCCCTGCCGAATGCCGTGCAGCAAACCGGCACGATAAGCATCACCACAGCCAGTAGGGTCTAGCAATGTCTCGGCCATGGGCGTTGGGATGCGTACTTCTTTGCCATCCGCATAAATGAGAGACCCTTCTGCACCGAGGGTAATGATGAAAGCACGTGTCAGCTTGCTGAGTTCTTCAATTTTTTTGCCGGTTTTATCCTGCAATAGCTTTGCTTCGTAGTCATTCACCGTCACATAATCCGCCTGCTTGACGAAGCTTAATAATTCATCACTGCTAAACATCGGCATACCTTGACCCGGATCGAACACGAAGGGAATGCCCGCCGTATGGAATTCCTGCGCGTGCTGCAACATGCCTGCACGCCCATCTGGCGATACGATGCCGAGCGTGACACCCTTGGCATCGAACACATGGTTCTGTTCAGAGAAGCCCATCGCACCAGGATGGAAGGCAGTAATCTGATTATCGTCCAGATCGGTTGTGATAAAAGCTTGTCCAGTGAAACTGTCCGGTACATGGCGAATGTATTGTTGCGATAAGCCTAACTTCTCCAGTCGAGAGGTATAAGGACCGAAATCATCACCTACCGTCGCCATGATCAGCGGATTGCCACCGAGCAGTTTCAAATTATAGGCAATGTTACCTGCGCAGCCGCCATACTCCCGGCGCATCTCCGGCACCAGAAAGGAGACATTCAGGATGTGTATCTGCTCAGGCAAAATGTGGTTTTTGAACTGGTCGTTAAACACCATGATGACATCGTAAGCCAAGGAGCCACAAATGAGCGTATGCATATTGATCACGTGAGTTGAATAATAGGAACACGGATTATAGCAGCCAGCATAGCGTCAATTTGACATAGCCATCTCTGCTCCTCCTGATGCAACCATCACAAAGCCTCAAATGTTAATAGGAACTCCAGTCAGAAACTGAAAATTATTCCATCGAATTTTATTCAATATCGTCGTTGTATCCATTCGATTAGCGCGTTTTGTGCCTGCTGCCCGGCTGCAGCATTGGGGTGGTTGATTAAAAATACCAAAATCCATTGCTTTCCGCTACGGGATTGCACATATCCGGCAATGGATTGCACACCTTCCAGCGAGCCGGTTTTTAAATGGGCGTGGTTGGTAGCTTCGCTGCCCGTGAGGCGTTTTTTAAAGGTGCCATCAACGCCGACGATGGGTAAGGAAGCCTCGAATTCCGTCGAAAAAGGGCTGCGCTGCGCGCTACGCAGCAACAATGCCAGACTGCGCGGACTAATCCGTTCCCGGCGCGAAAGTCCGGCACCGTTTTCCAGTATTAGTTCAGGGAAGTGCAATTTTTTTTGCGTTAGCCAATTACGTATAGTCAGTTCGCTGTGAGTGAAGTTGGCGGGTGTCTCAGCAGTCCCGCCCAAACTTAGAAAAAGTTGACGCGCCATGACATTGTTGCTGAATTTGTTAATGTCGCGAATCAGTTCGGCCAAAGGCGCGGAATGGTGCGTGGCAAACAGCATCGCGTACCCTGGAACGGTACCTTCACGCAAGGTACCCTGTAGCAGGCCACCCATCTCCTGCCACAACGCACGAAATACGGCATACAAATAGCCTGGGTGGGACAACAAGCTGACATGTCGCTCACGCTCACCGCACTGGGCTGGATAAATGCCTTGTACAAGCAGAGTATCGCCCTGCAATTGCATGGAAAGCGCATCATTCCAGTCGTTGCAATTTCCTTGTACGGTTGCGGCCGTAACGCGGTTGTCCAGCCTGATGCCAGCAAGTTCCGGCATGCTGATAATTTTGATTTTTTCGCCCTCTGGAATAAAGCGCAGGCGTACAGAGTTAAAATTAAGTAGCAACGCGTCCGGTCCCGTGTTGTAGGGACGCATCGGCTCATTATCGAATTCCGCGGGATCGTGCGGAGCGAGCTGGAATACACTACGATCCAGCACCAGATCGCCGCGGATCTCACGCAGACCGCGACTACGAAGCTCATGTAGCCACAACCATAATTTTTCCAGCGTCAATTTGGGATCACCGTAACCCTTCAGGATCAGGTCACCGTGCAACACATCCTGTTCCAGCTTGCCATCAAGATAAGCCTCGGTCTTCCAGCTATACGAAGGGCCTAGCAATTCCAACCCGGCGTATGTAGTGAGCAGCTTCATGGTTGAGGCCGGACTCATCGACTGCTTCGCGTTCACACTAATGAGCGGCGTGCGCGCATTTACCTCGCGTACCTCCACGCCGATACTGCCCAGCGGAATGCGCGCCAGCTGCAGCGCTTTCAACACTGGTGGCGGCAACGTGGCAGCGTGAGCACTAGGGATAAGACAAAGGATGAGTAGCAAGGTGTGTAGCAGCTTCATGAATACCTCTATACATCCGTCATTCCCGCTTTTTCAGGAATGACTAGTTGAGTTGCTCTTTTGGCTTAATTAGATGATCGCAGCAATGATTGTTAGCGTATGTTCAACCAACATATCCATTTCAGCCTCACTGATGATATAGGGTGGAATGAAGTATATCGTATTGCCCATCGGCCTCAGCAACAACCCTTTTTCCAGCGCGAGACTGAAGCAGCGTTGCGCGAAATCGTCGTGCAAACTATCCACCTCAAATGCCCAGATCATGCCAGTGTTGCGGAAATTTTTTACACGGGGGTGGTTACGTAAGGGTTCAGCAATGCGGTTTAGATAAATAGCTTTGTTGCGGTTGGTTGCGATGACATCATCTTGCTCAAAGATTTCCAAAGTAGCCAATGCCGCACGACAGGCCAACGGATTGCCCGTATAGGAATGTGAATGTAAAAAACCACGCGTCACTTTATCAGCATAAAATGCCTGATAGATAGTATCCGTGGTCATCACCACGGATAGCGGCAGATAGCCACCGCTTAGACCCTTGGACAAACACAGGAAATCCGGCGAAATACCCTCTTCTGTATTATCCAGACTGCTGGACTTTTCTGCCTGCTCACAAGCAAACATCGTTCCCGTCCGTCCCATCCCCACTGCAATTTCATCGGCAATGAGATGCACGTCATATTGATCGCATAACTCGCGCGCACGGGTCAAGTAAACCGGGTGATGCATAATCATGCCCGCAGCCCCCTGGACTAACGGTTCGATAATGAAAGCGGCAATGTTGTGATGATGCTGCTGCAAATGTGTTTCAAGCTGTGCAGCACAGCGCACAGCATAGTCTCGTGCGCTTTCTCCTGGCTCTGCATTGCGCCAGTCAGGGCTTAATACCGTGGCATTCTGCTTGACCAACGCACCATATGCGCCCTTGAATAAGGCCACATCGGTCACTGACAATGCGCCCAGTGTTTCGCCGTGATAGCTGTTTTGCAGACTGATGAAATCGCACTTGCGAGGCTGACCACTGTTGCGCCAAAAATGTACGCTCATCTTTAGCGCAATTTCAATAGCCGATGCGCCGTCCGAGGCATAAAAACAATGGCCCAGCCCGGCAGGGGCCAGTTGCGCCAATCGCTCGGAAAGCTGCACCACCGGCTCATGAGTAAAGCCAGCCAGCATCACATGCTCCAGCTGCCCTAACTGTAGGGTAATGGCCGCATTAATGAACGGGTTGCAATGCCCGAACAAATTCACCCACCACGAACTCACCGCATCCAGATAGCGCTTGCCGTCGAAATCGTATAGCCACATCCCTTGCCCACGCTGAATAGGTATTAGCGGTAAAGTCTCATGGTGCTTCATCTGCGTGCAGGGGTGCCACACAGCTGAACGAGAACGGGCAAGCAAGTTAATGTTAGGCATGGCAGGTCTAAAAGTTATCCAGCAGGCTTGGGCATCTTGCTCTTATTGGTATATATCATCCTGGTTGCAACGACCTACCATGGGAAAACTCTGCCTTCACGTTTCATTAGCACTTCGTTTGACACACCTACCTCCGCTATACCGCTGAAATTGATATCGACATGGGACTTACCACCGAAACCAGTACCGGTTTTACCCTTGGTGAAATTATCCAGGGCCAGCTTGTAGGCGGCATCTGGCAACGGTATATATTTCACTTCCTCTACCAAATTCGGTGCTTGCTTGAGGTAGAACTCGACAAACTCCTTGACCTCAGGTTTTTGTGCAGCTTTGGCGCTAACGTAGATGAAGATCGGGCGCGCAAGAGGCCGATAGGTACTGTTTTTAACCGTTTCCAAGCTAGGCAGAACTTGCGGCTTACCTTCCTCAACTCTAATCGGTACAGCCTTCAGTTTATTGCTGTTTTCAGCGTAGTAGGCGTAGCCAAAGTAGCCAATGGCATTTTTATCGCCAGAGACACCATTCACCAGTAATTTGTCGTCATCAGACGCAGTGTAATCGAGGCGACTGGACTTGGCCTTGCCAACAATAACTTCAGTGAAAAAATCGAATGTGCCGGAGTCAGAATCCGGACCAAATAATTTCAGGGGAGCATTTGGCCAGGCAGGATTAATCTGATTCCAATTAATAATTTTTCCTTGAGCTAACGGTTCCCACATTTTCTTGAGCTCGACCACGGTCATGCTGTTCACCCAATTGTTTTGAGGATTGACCACCACGGTCAGCGCATCATAAGCCACAGGCAGCTCAATATATTTGATGCCGTTCTTGTTGCATTCCTTCATTTCCTCATTCAGGATCGGGCGAGACGCATTCGCGATATCAATCTCTCCACGGCAAAGCTTCTTGAATCCGCCGCTGGTGCCGGAAATGCCGACGGTCACTTTAATTGCGTCTTTTTTGCTTTTCTGGAACTCTTCTGTCACCGCTTCGGTGACAGGATAGACGGTGCTTGAGCCATCAATCTTGATGATCGCGACGGCGCCCGCAACGTTTGTGGCGCTAATTAACATACTTAATGCAGCGGTCACACCAAGTACTTTAAGATTGTGCGATTTCAACATTTTTCTCTCCATTCGGTTAATTGGGTCACCACCAT
>CAZPUT010000010.1:0-25939 GCA_964589845.1 uncultured Candidatus Nitrotoga sp.
CCTTTGGTATGCCCTTGCCGTCGCGGTACAGCCAACCGAGGTTTAACTGCGCGTCGGCATTCCCCTGCGCCGATGCCTTTTGCAGCCAATCCACACCCTTGACATAATCCTTACGCATACCATCGCCGTTGACATACAACATGCCAAGGCCAGCTTGTGCCTTGGCATGGCCCTGTATTGCAGCTTTTTCATACCATTCTGCAGCCTTGTGGGTATCTTTGGCCAAGATTTTATTATTCCCACCGGTATCGTACATCCACGCTAGATCGTACTGTGCATTTGCATCACCAGATTCCGCAACCATTTTCAATTGCGCAAGATTCTGTTCTGCCTCCAGATCTTCTGGCGATTGTGACATTGACTGACCATACGCACTCACCGCAACAGTAAGCAACAACGTAAAGAGCAATTTTCCTGTAATGCGCATATAGATATTTACCAAGGACATTTTTAGACCCCATTCAACTTCATTTGGAAAGTTAATTCAGCGCTGACGCCGTTTTACCAATAAATCCCATTACCGGCTCAACACCTGCCCCGGCTTCCAGTTTGCGGACAGTCGTTCTGCTTCGGCGCGCTGAACGGAATTCAAGTTGGTTAAGTCGCGTAATTTTTTCGCATCTTCATTGCCCTGTGCAGCAGCTAGATTGTGCCATGCATAAGCCAATACTCCATCCTTTGCCACGCCCCTACCATATTGATACATCCATCCGAGGCTAGTCTGTGCTTGGGCAATGCCCTGCGCTGCCGCTTTTTGATACCATTCCACGGCCTTGATGGCATCTTTCGTGACGCCTTCGCCGGTAAGGTGCATCTTCCCGAGTTCAAGCTGAGCCTTTGGATATCCCTGCGCTGCAGCTTTCTGGAACCACTCTGCGGCCTTGTTTGGATCTTTCGCTACACTAGTCACAGTTTCACCACTGCCGTACATTATCCCGAGTTCATACTGAGCCTTGGGGTACCCTTGAGCTGCCGCTTTTTGATACCACTCCACGGCCTTGTCGGCATCTACAAGTACACCTATGCCGCTGGCATAAATCCATCCCATGCGAGTCTGAGCGCTGGCATCACCGGCTTCTGCTTGCTTTTGCACTTGCCCCAAACTATTTGTTGTGGTCGACACTTCTTCTGCTAAAACATAGCCATTTAACGTTAAAAGCAAGATCACAAACTGTACAATTATTTTCATATTGGCCCCATCGTTAATTACGGCATAAAAAATGCTGCCGCATGCATCACTTCCCCAAACTGCTCTGACTAAGTTTCTTCAATATAGTGCCCGGGTATTAATTGTCAAGAGCTAATTTAAATGCCTGCAACAAGCAAATAAAATGTTCAATTTTGAAACAAAAAACAAATTATATTTTAAAATCATCAATATAAATTCACGCCAACAAGAGCAATGTGCCTAGCGCAAATGGCGTAGCGCAAGTATTCTGAAAAAACTTGGCATTTCCATCAACTGAATAGCGCGCGCAGTTTTCTTGCATCAGGTTGATAAATCACTCCCTTTTCGGTAATCAGCGCTGTAACCAATTCAGCAGGTGTAATATCAAACGAAGGGTTGCGTATCTGCACACCCTGCGCAGCCCAGTGGAAATCCCGGAAGCCTTTTACCTCGTCTGCATGACGTTCTTCGATGGGAATACCCACACCGCTTGCGATGGACATGTCTATCGTGGAAAGAGGACAGGCCACATAAAATGGAATGTGGTGGCGCTGCGCCAGCACGGCAACCATATAGGTGCCAATCTTGTTGGCAACATCACCATTCGCGGCTACACGATCCGTGCCGACCACTACGGCATCCACTTCTCCGTGACTCATCATGAAACCGGCCATATTATCAGTGATGAGGGTCACCGGAATTTTTTCCTGCACCATCTCCCATGCGGTCAGGCGCGCACCTTGCAGAAAGGGGCGCGTTTCGTCCGCAATCACGGAAATTTTTTTACCTGCTTCCACGGCAGACCGAATTACACCCAACGCAGTGCCATGGCCAGCTGTAGCCAGCGCTCCGGCATTGCAATGGGTCAATACGCGCGCGCCGTCCCGCAACAACTCGGCACCGTGCGACCCCAGAGCGCGATTGATGCGAATATCTTCGGCAAAAATCTCATGCGCTTCGGCCAACAGGCGCATCGCTACTTGCGAGTTGGATTCACTCGATACGCTTTGCCATACCTGCTTCATGCGGGCTAACGCCCAGAACAAGTTGACCGCAGTCGGCCTGCTTTTAGCAAGAGTATTAAAGCCTTCATTCATGCCGCGCTGGAAAAATTCATCAGAAACAGCGCGTAAACGATGTGCCTCCAGCGCCACGCCGTAGGCTGCCGCCACGCCGATGGCTGGCGCGCCACGCACGACCATGCTGCGGATGCCTTCAGCCACAGCAGCGGCAGAATCGTACTGCAAGTATGTAAATGTGGCAGGCAAAATGCGCTGATCTATCATTTCCAGCACATCATCCGACCAACGCAGAGTTTCAACTTTCATCATGACACCTCAAAAACAATAGCTCAGGCGTTCAGTCACCCTCAAATTCACACAGCGCAAACACACTGTAGCCATGTTTCTCCAAGCGCTTACGTCCGCCGATATCCGGTAGATCAATGACAAAACAGCATTCAACAATTTTGCCGCCAATCTTCTCGATCAGTCTGGTTGCCGCCTCCGCCGTACCGCCGGTAGCAATTAGATCATCCACAAGCAGTACCCTTTCGCCCGGAGTAATCGCATCGGTATGAATCTCGATACGGTCAGTCCCATATTCCAGCTCGTAGTCGTGCCCTATAGTTTCTGCAGGCAACTTGCCTTTTTTACGAATCGGCACAAAACCTTTACCCAAGGCATAAGCCAGTGGCGCTCCGACTATAAAACCACGCGCTTCGATACCGATTACCTTATCGATTTCCATGTCGGCATAGCGACGTACCAGCTCATCTATGGTGATCTTTAAGCCTATCGGATCCTTAAGGAGAGAAGTGATATCGCGGAACATGATATTCGGCTTGGGGTAGTGCGGAATGGTGCGAATACGAGATTTAATGGGCATATATTTTCAGGGCTGTCAGGTGTGCTTTTTGTAATCGACGAATTTTTCTTGTACGTCGTGCATTTGTTGAGTCGTAAGAATGTGCGGTTCACCTGCCTGCAAAGCGCGCCAGTACAACTCGCACAAAAACTCGACCTCGATGGCAACCGTCAACGCATCAGCCAAATCCGAACCCAACGCAATCATGCCGTGGTTAGCCAGCAGGCAGGCTTTTCGGCCCTCCAGCGCGGACAATGCATAATCTGAAAGTGTCTGTTCGCCAAACAACGCATAGGGTGTGCAACGGATCCTATTGCCTCCCGCCACCGCAATCATGTAATGCACAGCTGGAACATCCTTGCGCAAACAGGCCAATGTGGTGGCAAACGCTGAATGCGTGTGAATGACAGCGTTCACGTCAGGACGGCTGGCTAGAATGTCGCGATGAAAGCGCCACTCGCTGGTGGGCTTGCCACCGCACAGGGCATTGCCATCCAAATCCATGCGTACCATGTCTGCGGGTGTCATATTCGCTACCGCCATCGCAGACGGTGTAATCAACATGCCATCACCACAACGCACGGCAGCATTGCCGGAAGTTCCGCGATTCAAACCCTGATCGAGCAAACGCTGGGACACATCCAGTAACTGTAGGCGCAGGCCATCTTCACCGGATGGCATCATGACTTACCCTTCAACACCCGACCCGCAATCGCATCCAGCTTTTCAATCATGGCTGCATCACGCGCTTCCGGCGCAGTAATCAGCGCAAATTCCAATGCCGAACGACAGCCACAGATATCGGCCAGAGCATCAGTGCGCACTTTCGGAACGAGGTGCGTTACCAGCGTTTTCGCCTTATCCGCATTTTCGGTGAGCATCTTGATAATCTGCCCTACCGTGACATGCTCATGGTCGGGATGCCAACAGTCAAAGTCAGTCACCATCGCCACGGTGGCGTAACACAACTCTGCCTCACGGGCGAGCTTGGCCTCTGGCATGTTGGTCATGCCAATTACATCGCACCCCCAGGAACGATAGAGATTCGATTCAGCCAGACTGGAAAACTGCGGCCCTTCCATAACCAGATAAGTACCGCCACGAACGACAGGGATATTTGCCTCTCTCGCGGCCATCTCAATATGATCGCCTAGCCTTTTGCAAACAGGGTAAGCCATGGAGACATGCGCAACCAATCCTGTGCCAAAAAATGACTTGTTGCGCGCAAAAGTACGGTCGATAAATTGATCAACAATCACGAACGTGCCCGGCGGCAAGTCCTCACGCAAGGAACCAACAGCACTAACTGAAATGACATCGGTCACCCCTACCCGCTTCAACACGTCGATATTGGCGTGAAAATTGATTTCGGTCGGAGGAATTTTGTGTCCACGACCATGACGGGGCAAAAACACAATATTGTGGCCGTCCAGTTCACCGAACAATAACTCGCTAGATGGCTCTCCAAACGGCGAAGCGACCTTTTCCCAGCGCTTGTTGGTCAACCCGGCAATGTCGTAAATCCCGCTGCCGCCGATTATGCCGATTCTTTCTGGTACATGGATCATGGCTGTCCGTAATCATTTTAAATTGTCAGGCGAATTGAAACAGGAAGTGCAGTTTTATTCAAGGCGATGAATGCTTGCCCACGCGATTGCCTTTAACAAACGTTGGTGTGATACCCATCCATTTCCTACTTGGACTCAGCAAGCGTAGCCTGGGCTAATGCAGCCATATAGGGTGGGCACGTTTTTGTGCCCACGCGGATCGTCATTTTGGGGCAGACAGCAAGCGCAGCCTGGGCTAACGTAGATCGTGTCGGCGATTCGGTTTCCGCCTTCGGCGACGGTGAGATTTTCTACGTGGGCACAAAAACGTGCCCACCCTACATGGCTATTCATTCATGTCGAGGCATGCCATTGGATCGTCAAAACTTCGCGGCAAGGGAACTTCTTAACACTCACCGTATCGTCACTATCGAACGAAACAATCCGAAGGGTATAGCGGATCACGGGCATACCATGACCCGATAACGCTCCAAAAATGCCAAGAGGCGTCATCGACAGACGGCTTTTCGATTCCAGAATTACAAGCGACTTCGCATCAGGTAGCCAGCGTATTTCATTAATACTGACCGCTGGATCAACGGCCGAATAAATGACGCGCTGCTCATCCGTCCGCGCAACAACCAATGAGAGGCTTTTCGATCCAAAGGGAGAGTCAAAGCCATACACAACACGCTTTTTGTCAGTGCTGAAAAGAGCCCACTCAGCTCCTTTCGGCAGAACATTTCGGTTTTTTTTAGGCTCCCCTTGTATCAAAAGTTGATGCTCAAACGATTTACGCAGGGCAGGATGCGTATATGGGCTTGAATTCTTTTCTGGCAAAAATCCATCCGGCATCTCGGTAAAGCTACCATTGTGGAGCACGTATCGGTGGGTCGCCTCCCTTGTAACGACAATCACGACAACATCTGGTAGCTCATCAACATCCGATAGCCTATCGACACGTTCAGACGGTGCGGCGCAGACATGCTGCATCAGTAAAAGCGCCAATATCCCAACGACTAATCGTCTACCCGCTTGTATCCAATTGCCGCCGCCACGATGGGAAAGTGCTGTTCCAAACGACATTGCATCCTCTACTATTATTTAAGTGGTCCATTTTGCGTCGATGCAGGTGATCCATTTTGCGTCGATGCAGATGGTCCATTTTGCGGCCATCCGGCATTTTTCAACATTGCAACATCGGATGAAATTGCAGCGTTGACACTAGCCATTGAAGGGAACCAATCATTCCCATGTGGATCGCACCTTCTATTGTAGCAAGCGTAGGTTGGCGCTGAGCTTGCGAAGCCCAACACGAAATCAAGGGGGCCAGTCTTGACTCAACGTCAGGCCGAATGCGTGATGTCAAGACTGAGCCCCTTGATGCGCATGCCATTTTGTACATGGAATTATCAACATCGAGGCAAAGGACGTAGGGGCAAAAGATTTTTTGCCCCTACCATTAACTGGAGCAAGCAAAATAAAGGGGGCAAGTCTTGACACAACGTTAGGCCGGATGCGTGATGTCAAGGCTTGACCCCTTTATTAATGTCATAAATCCCGCTGCCGCCGATTATGCCGATTTTTTCTGGTTCATGGATCATGGTTGTCCGTAATCATTTTAAATTTACAGGCGGATTGAAACAGGAAGTACGGTTTTATTCAAGACAATGAATACTTGGCCACGCTATTGCCTTTAACAAACGTTGGTATGATACCCATCCATTACCTACTTGAACTCAGAACTCACTATGAAACTTGCGATTGCACAAATCAATTGCATGCTGGGTGATTTGGCGGGCAATTCTGCCAAGATCCTTGCTTATGCAGAAAAGGCCAAGCAACAGGGAGCCACTTTACTGCTTACGCCTGAGTTAAGCTTATGCGGTTATCCTCCAGAAGATTTACTGTTGCGGACTGGGTTTTACCGTACCTGCGATCAGGCATTGCATGAGCTTGCGCAACAAATTGGGGGACTCACCGCGGTAGTAGGGCATCCACATGAAGTAGACGGAAAGCGCTACAACGCTGCCTCTGTATTGCGCGACGGCAAGATCATCGCCACCTATCACAAGCATGAGTTGCCGAACTACAGTGTGTTCGACGAAAGACGCTATTTCACGCCCGGTAATTCGCCCTGCATATTTGAAATGCAGGGCGTCAAATTTGCACTTAACATTTGCGCTGACATCTGGAAGGATCATACGGCGCAACGTGCATGCGAAGCTGGCGCGCAGGTATTGTTGGTGCTGAACGCCTCACCGTATCACATCGACAAACAGTCATTGCGCCATAAAATCATTCGTGATCGTATTAGTGAAACCGGCCTGGCGGTAATTTATGCCAACATGGTGGGCGGACAAGATGAGTTAGTGTTCGATGGCGCTTCGTTTGCGATGGATGCACACGGCACGCTAACGCATCAGTTTATTTCTTTTGAAGAAACGCTAGCGCTGATTGAAATCCACGACGGCAAGCTGATGACTGGCGAGAAAATTCCTGCACGCGAACTTGAGGACAGCATCTATCGCGCGCTGTGCCTGGGAGTGCGGGACTATGTCGGCAAGAACCGCTTTCCGGGTGTGTTATTGGGTTTATCTGGTGGCATTGATTCGGCGCTGACCTTGGCGGTAGCAGTAGACGCGCTGGGTGCAGACAAGGTGCACGCGGTAATGATGCCATCGCCCTATACCGCGCAAATCAGCCTGGATGATGCGCGCGAAATGGCCGTCATACTCGGCGTGCGCTACGATGAATTAGACATCAAGCCGACGTTTGACGCTTACCTCACTACATTAGCGGGTATGTTCAAGGGGCTAACACCCAACACCACCGAAGAAAATTTACAGGCTCGCATACGTGGCAATTTGTTGATGGCTTTGTCCAACAAGTTCGGCTCTTTGGTGCTGACGACTGGCAACAAATCGGAAATGACCGTTGGCTATTGCACCCTATATGGCGATATGGCGGGCGGTTTTGCAGTGCTCAAAGACGTCAGCAAAACCTGGGTATATCGTCTGGCTACCTACCGTAACAGCTTAAGCCGGGTGATCCCGGAGCGCATCATCACGCGACCGCCCAGCGCAGAATTAAAGCCCGATCAGACCGACCAGGATAGCTTGCCACCTTACGATGTGCTGGATGGCATAATGACTTATTATGTGGAGCAGAATTTAACCATCGCTGAGATCGTGGCGCACGGCTATACCGAGGCGGATGTATATCGGGTGGTGAATATGATCCGCATCAACGAATACAAACGCCGCCAAGCACCCGTTGGCGTGCGTATTACCGACCGCGGCTTTGGCAAGGACTGGCGCTATCCGATCACCGTGCGTTATCAGGACGGCTTTTAGATACGTTATACTTAACTATATTTTTATTTCGAGAACTTCCATGAAAAAAATCGAAGCCATCATCAAACCGTTCAAGCTCGATGAAGTGCGTGAAGCACTATCCGAGCTGGGTGTCAGCGGATTAACCGTGACCGATGTAAAAGGATTCGGACGACAGAAGGGGCATACAGAACTGTATCGCGGCGCAGAATATGTAGTGGATTTTTTGCCCAAGATCAAGATCGAAGTCGTGATTACTGCTGCGATGCTGGACGCCGCTGTAAACGCCATCGTTAAGGCAGCACATACCGGAAAGATTGGTGACGGCAAAATTTTTGTTACTTCGGTAGAACAAATCATTCGAATCCGCACCGGCGAGACTGACGAATCAGCAATTTAAGATTTTTATTTGCTGTCTTCACGAACAGATTCAAAATTTCAAATCGGACGAATTCTCGATGAAGGATGGAAATCTCTGATCTGAATGCGGTAACGTGTTAAATAATTCTGGATCATTTGAAATTTACAAGCAAATACAAGCCATACACTCTTTCGAATAGTCGAGAAATCCAGTAAAGTAGTTGCCCGCCATAACCAATAAGAGCAAAAACGATGAGTACAAAAGGGCAACAATTACAAGACCCGTTCCTGAATGCACTACGTAAGGAACATGTGCAGGTCGCCATTTATCTGGTAAATGGCATCAAATTGCAAGGTCAGGTGGAATCATTCGACCAGTATGTAGTACTTCTGAAGAATACAATCACACAAATGGTTTACAAGCACGCCATTTCCACCATTGTTCCCGCACGCGCCATAAGCATTCCATTAGACGCTGAGTAATGCACAAAAGCACTGCGGTAATTAACACGGCAGTATTAGTCAGCTTGGATTTGGGTGCGCCGGATTACGCAGAAAGCCGGGAAGAATTGCGCCTGCTGGCGGAAAGCGCGGGTGTGCGTTGCGTCGCATTAGTGGAAGGACGGCGGCATCGTCCTGATGCATCGTTATTTGCGGGTAGCGGCAAGGTGGATGAAATAGCCGCCATTGTGGAGCAGAACGAAGTTCCGCTGGTCATTTTTAACCACGACCTGTCCCCTGCGCAAATGCGCAATCTTACCGCCAGAATCAAAGCACGTGTCATTGACCGCACCATGCTGATCCTGGATATCTTCGCCCTGCGCGCTCAAAGCCATGAAGGTAAGGTGCAAGTGGAACTGGCACAGCTTAAATATCTTTCCACACGCTTGGTTGGAATGAATACCGACATGGGCCAACAGAAATATGCAGTCGGTGCTCGCGGACCAGGCGAAACACAGTTGGAGCTGGATAGACGCAAACTGGATAAACGCGTCGTTTTATTGAAGGAACGCCTGGATAAACTTCATCGCCATCGCCAAGTGCTACGCCGGTCACGCACTCGCTCGGATGTGTTGTCGGTGTCTATCGTTGGCTACACTAACGCGGGCAAGTCTACTTTATTTAATAAATTGACCCACGCGAATGCTTACGTTGCAGACCAGTTGTTTGCCACGCTCGACACAACTGCTCGGCGCGTATATATCGAAGGATCGGGCCAGGTGGTATTGTCGGATACGGTCGGTTTCATTCGTCATCTGCCGCATAGTTTAATTGCAGCCTTTCGCAGCACATTAGACGAAACAGCGCAAGCCGATTTGTTGCTGCATGTAGTGGATGCCAACAGCTCGGAACGGTTTGACCAGATAGCTGAAGTTAATAAAGTATTGCTGGAAATTGGCGCACAGCATATCCCGCAAATTTTAATATTCAATAAGATTGATTTACAGGATTTACCCGCAAGCGTGCAACGTGACGAATATGCTAGAATTACACGCATTTATTTGAGCGCTAAAACTGGCGCGGGGATAGATGAATTGCGTGCGGCGTTGGCGGAAGTATGTAATACACGGACACAATGGGATATCCCTGAAACTAACGATTTGATTAAATAGGATGATTTATGGGATTGAATGACCCTCAATGGGGCAAAAAAAACAACGGCGGTCCACCCGACATAGAAGCTGTGTTGCGCGACATTAATAAAAAAATCTCCGCGCTGTTCGGCAACAAGGGGGGCGGCACTGGAAACACTGGCGACGGTGGCAATTCTAATAAATTCAATGCCAGCATCGGCCTGATAGCAATTGTAGTTGTGCTGATCTGGATCGCAAGCGGATTTTACATCGTGGACGCTAGCCAGCGTGGCGTGGTGCTACGTTTCGGCAGTTTTGTCGAGACAACTCAGCCCGGCCCGCGCTGGCATATGCCATTTCCTATTGAGTCCGTCGAAGTCGTAAATATTAGTCAAGTTAGGACGGTGGAAATCGGTTACCGTGAAAACGTCAAAAACAAGATATTAAAAGAGTCGCTGATGTTGACCGATGATGAAAACATCATCGATATTCAATTCGCCGTTCAGTATTTCTTGAAAGACCCAGGCGAGTATCTGTTTAATAACCGCGCACCAGATGAAAATGTACGTCAAGCGGCAGAAACTGCAATACGTGAAATCGTTGGCAAGAACAAGATGGACTTCGTACTGTACGAAGGGCGCGAACAGGTGGCCGCAGCTACTACCAAACTCGCCCAGGATATTCTGGATCGCTATAAATCGGGAATCCTGTTGAGCAAAGTCACCATGCAAAATGCACAACCGCCTGAACAGGTGCAGGCCGCATTCGACGATGCGGTGAAGGCGGGACAGGACAGGGAACGCCAGAAGAACGAAGGCCAGGCTTACGCCAACGATGTAATACCCAGAGCAAAAGGTGCGGCAGCGCGTTTGATGCAGGAGGCAGAAGGTTATCGCCAGCGCGTGATCGCCAGTGCCGAGGGTGATGCCAGCCGCTTCCAGCAAGTGCTGAAGGAATATGAGAAAGCACCTGCTGTTACTCGTGAACGCATGTATATCGACATGATGCAACAAATTTTGACCAACACCAGCAAGGTAATGGTGGATCAGAAGAGTGGTAGCAACCTGCTGTACCTGCCGTTGGACAAGCTGATTCAAAGCACAGCACAGAGTGCGCCACCTTCACCCGAGACACAAGCAGCGGGCCATACTGAACAACAAGCGGTTCCGCCCGTACCGATGAATGAAGCTGCGGCTGCAATGCCGCGCGCGCGCGAGGAATTGCGTGGCCGCAACAGGGAGGCACGTCAATGAAAACCAATTTTGTCAATATTTTGATTGGTGCAGCCGCAGCATTAATCTTGCTCAGTCTGAGCATGTTCGTGGTAGATCAGCGCCAGACAGTCATCGTTTTACAACTCGGTGAAATGGTGAAAGTAAAGACCGCACCCGGCCTCTATTTCAAAATTCCGTTGATACAGAATGTACGTTATTTCGACTCGCGCATTTTGACCTTTGATAGCATGGAACCAGAACGGTTTATCACCGCCGAGAAGAAAAACGTGATGGTGGATTCCTTCGTCAAGTGGCGCATCGCCGATGTAAAGCAGTATTACGTCAGTGTGGGAGGGGACGAGATCCGTGCCAAAACTCGTTTGATGCAGACGGTAAATTCCAGCATGCGTGAGGAGTTCGGTAAGCGAACTATCAATGAAGTGGTGTCCGGCGAACGCGACAAAATCATGGATACACTGCGTCAAAAGGCCGATTTAGACGCCCGCAAAATCGGGGTACAAGTTATGGACGTGCGCCTGAAGCGAGTGGATTTCCCGACTGAAATCAGTGAATCGGTATATCGCCGGATGGATGCCGAGCGTAAACGCGTTGCCAATGGGCTACGTGCAACCGGCAATGCCGAGAGTGAGAAGATCCGCGCCGATGCTGACCGGCAACGAGAAGTGACGCTCGCCGATGCATACCGTGACGCGCAAAAAATAAAGGGGGATGGGGATGCAAAAGCATCTGCGCTTTATGCTGCCGCGTTTGGGCGTAATTCAGAGTTTTATGCATTTTATCGCAGCATGGATGCCTATAAACAGAGCTTCAAAAATAAGAGCGATGTCATGGTGATGGACCCCAGCTCCGCATTCTTTAAGTATCTCAAGGGTTCCGGTAAGGCGGGCAAATAAGTAGAGGTTTTCAGTATGCTGACTTATTGGTTTATCGGGTTGGCATTGATGCTGGTTATCGAAGGTATCATGCCGTTTCTATTTCCTGCCTTGTGGCGCGATGCGCTTCGCAAACTGGTGCTGTTTTCTGATGGACAAATCCGTTTTATCGGCCTCACTGCCATGCTGTCCGGGCTACTGTTACTGTATTGGGTGAAATAATGCCGAATTCGAATTGGCTATTGCCAGAATACATTCAGGATATGTTGCCGGATGAGGCATGGCGCATTGAGCGCATGCGCGCCGATGTGCTCGAATTGCTGCGCCTGTCCGGTTATCAATTAGTAGCACCGCCGTTATTGGAATATGCCGAGTCTCTGCAGATCATTGGCAACCATGATATGGACTTGCGCACTTTCAAGCTGGTTGACCAATTGAGTGGGCGTACCTTGGCGTTGCGCGCCGACATCACGCCACAGGTGGCGCGCATCGACGCACACTTGCTCAATCGTCAAGGCATAACCCGGCTGTGTTATGCCGGAAGCGTGCTACACACCCAGCCTGCTGGATTAATGCGTACACGCGAATTATTACAGATTGGTGCAGAGCTGTATGGTCACAGCGGCTTGGAAAGTGATCTGGAGGTACAGCGTTTAATGCTCCAGGCTTTGGCTCTACTCGGTGTCGAAGGGGTTCATCTTGATCTTGGCCATGTTTCTCTGTTTCGCGCGCTGATAAGTCGCGCGGGGATTCCAAAAAATCTGGAAGCAGAGTTGTCCGACGCATTGCAAGGCAAGAACGTGCCTGCATTGCGGCCATTGGTAGCTGACTTGATGCCGGAAGTGAAAAATGCGCTGTTGGCATTGCCAACATTGTACGGTGGGATAGAGGTGATAGCGCATGCTCGTGCGGCGTTGCCGAATTATCCTGAAGTAGTGGCAGCGCTGAATGAACTGGAACAAGCTGCGGCCCATCTGCAACCTCTGGCACACAGCATAGGCATCGATCTTGCCGAGCTGCGCGGCTACAACTACCACAGTGGCATGGTATTTGCCGCTTATCATGCAGGCAGCCATGACGCCATCGCTTTGGGCGGACGTTATGACGACGTGGGCAAAAGCTTCGGCCGCGCCCGCCCCGCCACCGGCTTTAGCATGGATTTACGCCAGTTGCATGGCTTGCTGGAGCAACACGCGCAGCCTATGGGCATTTTGGCACCACACCGCGATGATTCAGCACTCCATGAAAAAATTGCGCAGCTACGCGCACAGGGGCACGCAGTGATCATTGATTTTCTGGGCGCTGTGGAACTGCGCGCTGAACTCAATTGTGACAGCGAACTAATCATGCGCGATGGCGCATGGCACGTGGTAAAAATGAAACTTTAGATTTTTTCACCCACTTGCCGAAAAGGTGGGGGTAACTTTGAATGACAACGATCAATAGTAAATCAGGAATCAGTAATGTCGAAAAATGTTGTAGTTATCGGTACGCAGTGGGGCGATGAAGGCAAGGGCAAGATAGTCGATTGGCTCACTGATCATTCACAAGGCGTGGTGCGCTTCCAAGGTGGCCACAATGCCGGGCATACGCTCGTAATCGGTGGTAAAAAAACCGTGCTGCACCTCATCCCTTCCGGCATCCTGCGCGAGCACGTGATGTGCTACATCGGTAACGGTGTAGTGGTGTCGCCACAAGCGCTTCTTGACGAAATGGATGGCTTGGCCGCTGCCGGTGTGGATGTCTATAGCCGTCTGCGTATTTCCGAAGCATGTCCTTTAATTTTGCCTTATCACGAGGCCTTGGATAAAGCTCGTGAGGTGGCTAAGGGCGCGGCCAAAATCGGGACGACCGGACGCGGCATCGGCCCGGCTTATGAAGACAAAGTAGCCCGTCGTGCCATCCGCCTTCAGGATTTATTCCATCGCAAGCGCTTCGCCGCCAAACTGGGCGAGGTGCTGGATTATCATAACTTCGTATTGAAAAATTATTTCAACGCCGAAATAGTCGATTTCCAGAAGACATTAGACAACACGCTGGCGCTGGCTGAACGCATCAAACCATTGGTGCTGGACGTGCCACGCGCATTGTATGAAGCGAACAAAGCCGGGTCGAATCTGCTATTTGAAGGCGCGCAGGGCACTTTGCTGGATATAGACCACGGCACTTACCCTTTCGTAACTTCCAGCAACTGCATCGCAGGAGCGGCTTGTACTGGTAGCGGTGTCGGCCCGCAAATGTTGCATTACGTACTGGGCATCACCAAAGCCTACACCACACGCGTTGGATCCGGCCCTTTTCCAACCGAGTTAGACGACGAAGTGGGTAAGCATCTGGCAGAGAAAGGCCATGAATTTGGCTCCACCACCGGACGCGCACGCCGTTGCGGTTGGTTTGATGCGGCTGCGCTCAAGCGTTCCATTCAAATTAACGGCGTGTCAGGCTTATGCGTAACTAAGCTGGATGTGCTGGATGGTGTGCAGACGCTACGTTTGGGTGTGGGCTATCGTAGCGAAGGACAGTACAGCGATATCCTGCCAGTAGGCGCAGAATCTTTGGTTGGCTGTGAGCCGGTCTATGAAGACATGCCAGGCTGGAGCGGCAGCACGGTGGGGGTGAAGCGTTATGAAAACCTGCCGCTGGAAGCACGCAACTATCTTCAACGCATTGCAGAAATTTGTGAAGTGCCGGTTGACATGGTCTCCACTGGATCGGATCGCGATGAAACCATCGTGCTGCGTCATCCGTTCGAGTGTTAAGGGCATCTCCAAAGCATTTATTGCTTCATGATTGCATGGATGTAACTGCTGGGAATAGCATATGAAATACCGCTCGGGTGGGCTAACACGTTTTCTTTAGTGCCTTTTACAAACACCATATTGAGGATACCAATAACTTTGCCTGTTTTAGGGTCAAACAGCGGACTTCCGCTATTCCCGGGGTAGGCAGTTCCATCCAGTTGAAATACCAAATAGGGTGCGCGAAGTCGCTTGATTATATTGATGTCGAGCTGTTTCGTGGTCAGCGCTGGGATAACGATAGGGGTAATAGCCGAAATAATGGCCTGGTGCGTCACCGGGTAAAGTCCCAGTACCATGCCAATGGGAAATCCGGTAAAGGCGACTGTTTCTCCCTCTTTTACAGTATCTGAATTTCCGATCACCAAGGCAGGCAAGGGTTCGCCACTGATTTTCAAGAGTGCCAAGTCATGCTCAACGTCAACCTCCACTATGGTTGCAGGCCGGGCCTTGGCTGATGCGCCGCGACCAACAAAAATAGCCAGCGATTCCTTTTTTTCCGTGTTTAGTTCTTGCGGAACAACATGAGCATTGGTAATGATATGGAGACCATCTCCTACAGCGAATCCAGTTCCAAGAAAATTGGCTGGCGGCGCGCGTGTGTGCAATAGTGTTCCGACAGCTACAATGGAAGGTCTGACTAAGTCTATGGTCTGGGAGAGGTCACCCGCAGATGCGTTGCCAAAATGACAACACAAGGTCAAAAAAGAGGTACATATGAATTTAACAATGAGTTGTTTTGTTCGAATACCAAGCGAGAACCCAACCACCTTATGGATCTCTCCAATGCGCTTGATATAGCAATGGTACTGATTAACATAGCGCGCACTATCACCAGCGCCCCTTTTGGGCAGTAAACAACCGAACAGACGACTGAAACGCCAACTCCCAACAGACAAATTGACAAGCTCCTCGGCAGCGGAACGATCGAATGTACAACCATCATTAGTCACAACAAGCCCCCGAAAACATTGAATATTTCTTTGGCGATTATGCGCTTGGGTTTATATCAAGACAAGCGTAACGAAAGTGATAGCGGCTCGGAAGAACGCGAGCAATTCAAACTTGATATAGACTAAACCGGTAAAATGCCTTGATATATCAATGATTCAAGTGAGGATAACCAACCATATTGAATCGAATAAAATTTATATTTCAAGTAAATTGGCATGAGCAAATAAAATATAATCACCCATAGATCCTTCCTACACAGTGACAGTCGGATTTAAAAATTGCGAGCGATTCATGAAGAATTTGATTGATCCGTTGAAAGTCTCGTTGTTAAATTTGTAGTAAAGGCAGCCATAAATTGCATCAAATTAACGGTAGGAACGTTGAATGAAGAATAAAAAAGCCCTTTGGATTACGATCGGAGTTTTAGTCGCCGCCGGAGCACTTGCGATCTTTTTATTATATGGGAAGCAGGAACAGCAAACTCCACCAGTGGGACGTGGCGGCAAGGATGGTGCAAGCCGAGCCGTGCCAGTGACGGTTGCAATCGCCCAAACAGGTGACATCGATATAGTGATCAACGCATTGGGCACTGTTACAGCACGCAACACTGTAACGGTCAAACCACGCGTCGATGGCCAGCTTGTACGAGTTGCTTTCCGTGAAGGCCAAATCGTGAAGACTGGAGATTTGCTTGCAGAAATTGACCCGCGCACTTTCCAGTCGCAACTCGATCAAGCAAATGGTCAGTTAATGCGGGATCAGGCGTTACTTGCCAATGCGCGGCTCGATCAGGCTCGTTATCGCGGCCTGCTGGCGAAGGATTCTATCGCTAAACAACAAGTCGACTCACAGGACGCGCTGGTAAGACAATATGAGGGGGGGGTGCAAACGGATAAGGGTCTGGTGGATAACGCCAAGCTTCAGCTTGCTTTCACTCGCGTTACGGCACCGATTGCCGGTCGCCTTGGGCTGCGCCTGGTTGACACAGGCAATATGGTTCGCGCCACTGATACTGGTGGTTTGGTTGTTATTACTCAGACCCAGCCGATTACCGTCATTTTCTCAATTCCTTCTGACAATCTCGCTACAGTGATCAGCAAACTGCAGGCGGATCAACAGCTGGCCGTCGAAGCCTGGGATCGTGATGATAAGAATAAATTGGCGACCGGCGTACTGCTGACGATAGACAACCAGATTGATGCGACCACTGGAACTGTGAAGCTTAAGGCAGAATTTACAAATTCTGACAACGCCCTTTTTCCGAATCAGTTTGTCAATATCCACTTGCGCATCGAAACTCGACATGGCGTCACTTTAGTTCCGACTTCAGCATCCCAGCGTGGCACGCAGGGAACTTTTTTCTATGTGGTGGATGAAAGCAAAACAGTGAGCCTGCGACCTGTCGTGCTCGGACAAATTTCGGGCAATATAGTGGCCGTTGAGAAGGGTTTGGCTCCCGGAGAGAAAGTCGTAATCGACGGTGCGGACAAGCTGCGTCAGGGCGCAAAAGTGGAGATAAGTTCCCCCGGCGAACGGGGCGCAGAAAGCAAAGGCCCGCCCAAAGGTGACAAGCGCCAAAATCGCCGCAAACCCCCGGCCGAGAGCAAAGACGGGGCATGAACCCTTCACGTCTGTTTATTGTCCGGCCCGTTGCAACCACACTGCTAATGGCCGCCATCCTGTTGTCAGGAATGCTGGCTTACCGTTTGTTGCCGATTTCAGCCTTGCCGGAGGTTGATTACCCGACTATTCAGGTGACCACCTTTTACCCCGGTGCCAGCCCGGACGTGACAACATCCTCAATTACCGCACCACTGGAACGCCAGTTCGGCCAAATGCCCGGTCTGAACCAGATGTCTTCCAGCAGCTCAAGCGGCGCCTCAGTCATCACACTACAGTTCGGGCTCAATCTCAGTCTTGATGTTGCCGAACAGGGCGTGCAGGCAGCGATTAACGCTGCCACTACTTTTCTGCCTACTGATCTACCGATGCCGCCGATTTACAGCAAGGTCAATCCAGCTGATGCACCTATCGTTACGATGGCGATCACGTCCGAAACGCTGCCGCTGCCAAAAGTGCAAGATTTTGTAGATACACGCTTGGCACAGAAACTTTCGCAGCTGCCTGGCGTCGGCCTGGTTAGTATTGGCGGCGGTCAACGGCCTGCGGTTCGTATCCAGGCTAATCCCAAAGCACTTGCCGCAAACGGGCTTAACCTCGACGATATTCGCATTGCTATCGGAAACGCCAACGTAAACATTGCGAAAGGCAGTTTTGATGGCCCGGCACGAGCCTCAACCCTGGACGCCAACGACCAGCTCAAGTCAGCCGAAGAATACCGAAATCTTATTGTCGCTTGGCGCAATGGCGCCCCGATTCGTTTAAGTGATATTGCCGACACCATCGATGGAGCCGAGAACACCCATCTTGCTGCTTGGGCTGACCAGACTCGGGCCGTGATCCTGAATATTCGGCGTCAACCCGGGGCCAATGTCATCGAAACGGTGGATCGCATCAAGAAGCTTTTGCCGCAACTGCAAGCTACGTTACCTGGATCTATAAATGTCAAGATTCTCACTGATCGGACTACTACAATCCGTGCCTCGGTGGCAGATGTCCGCTTCGAATTGATGCTTTCTGTCGCGCTGGTGGTGATGGTGATTTTCCTGTTTTTACGTAGCGTGTACGCCACCATCATCCCCGGCATTGCCGTACCGCTATCGCTTATCGGCACTTTTGGCGTGATGTATCTGGCGGGTTTCAGCATCAATAACTTGACCCTGATGGCGCTAACGATTGCTACCGGATTCGTGGTGGATGACGCAATCGTAATGATCGAGAACATCACGCGTTATATTGAAGCGGGCGATTCACCCTTGCAAGCGGCACTCAAGGGCGCTGAGCAAATAAGCTTTACCATTATCTCGATGACCTTTTCGCTAATCGCTGTACTGATTCCGCTGCTGTTCATGGGCGACGTTGTCGGCCGATTATTCCGCGAATTCGCCATCACATTGGCGGTGTCAATTCTGATTTCTGCCGTGGTCTCGCTTACCCTCACGCCGATGATGTGTGCAAAATTGCTGCGTCATGTGCCTGTTGCCGAACAAGGTCGCTTTTACCGCAGGAGCGGCGCTTTTTTCGATAGGGTGATTGCGCGTTATGGCGTCATGCTCAACTGGGTACTGGATCGTCAATTTGCCACATTGCTGGTGGCTGGAGCCACACTGGGCCTTACCGTACTGCTCTATATGTTCGTGCCTAAAGGTTTTTTCCCGGTGCAAGACACCGGGGTGATTCAAGGCATGACCCAAGCCCCTCAGTCAATTTCTTTCGCGGCGATGTCCGAACGACAACAGGCACTCGCTCAGGTTGTGCTGAAAGACCCTGCGGTAGAGAGCTTGTCGTCATTCATTGGCGTTGATGGCACGAATGCCACGCTGAACAGTGGCCGCATGCTGATTAACCTCAAGCCAAAGAGTGCGCGTAACGCTGACGCAACTGGCGTGATTCGTCGCCTGCAACACAGTCTGGCACAGGTACCGGGAATAGAGATGTACATGCAACCGGTGCAGGATCTAACTATTGAGACGCGCGTAAGTAGCACGCAATACCAGTTCAGTGTCGAAGACGTCAATCCGGTCGAACTAGCCGAATGGGCACCAAAACTGCTGGAGCATCTGCGCAAATTGCCGGAGCTCATTGATGTTGACAGCGACGTTCAGAACCAGGGTTTACAGGCATATATTGAGATCGACCGCGACACCGCTGGACGGCTTGGCATTACGCCTGCGGCAATAGATAACACTTTATACAATGCCTTTGGCCAGCGACTTATTTCAACCATATTCACCCAATCCAGCCTGTATCGCGTCGTGCTGGAAGTTAAGCCCGAGTCTCAGCAGGGGCCGGAAGCTCTGAACGAAATTTACATCGTATCGCTGAATGGCAGCCAGGTGCCGTTATCATCGATTGCCCGTATTTCAGAACGTGCGACACCCCTGTCCATCAACCATATCGATCAGTTTCCCGCCGCCACTATTTCCTTTAACTTGGCGCCCGGCGCTTCGTTGGGTAAGGCCGTGAAGGCTATCCGCGCTGCGGAACAAGAAATTGGACTACCTGTTAGTGTTCAAACCAGTTTTCAGGGAGCTGCCCTGGCATTCCAGGCTTCTCTGAGCAACATGCTGCTACTGATTCTTGCGGCTATCGTAACCATGTATATTGTTCTGGGCGTGCTCTACGAGAGCTACATTCACCCAGTCACAATTCTGTCCACGCTTCCTTCAGCTGGAGTCGGGGCATTATTGGCCCTGTTGGTGTCGCGCACCGACCTTGGGGTAATCGGCATCATCGGTATCATTCTGCTAATCGGCATCGTTAAAAAAAATGCCATTATGATGATCGACTTCGCGCTGGATGCGGAGCGTAAACAGGGCAAAACACCACGCGAAGCAATCGTTGAAGCCTGCCTGTTACGCTTTCGGCCGATTCTGATGACGACCATGTGCGCCTTGCTTGCTGCACTTCCATTGATGCTCGGTACCGGCGTCGGGTCGGAATTGCGCCATCCTCTGGGCATCACGATGGTGGGAGGATTGCTGGTAAGCCAGATACTGACTCTGTTTACAACGCCGGTTATTTACCTTGCTTTTGATCAGTGGGCGCAACGCTTCAAATCGCCCCCAGCTGCCGACCATACCTGAGATGTAACCCGGTCTTGTAGCCATGAATCTTTCCGAAATTTTCATAAATCGCCCGGTTGCCACCACGCTATTGGCACTGGGTATCGTTTTATCGGGGGTCATTGCATTCACACTACTTCCTGTCGCAGCCTTGCCACAAGTTGATTTCCCGACAATCTCGGTGCAGGCAAACCTGCCGGGGGCAAGTCCGGAAACCATGGCTGCAACGGTGGCCACGCCGCTTGAACGATCGCTTGGCCTCATCGCGGGTGTTACCGAAATTAGTTCGTCCAGCTCGCTGGGTTCAACCCGAATCACTTTGCAATTCGATCTTGACCGCAACATTGATGGCGCTGCGCGTGACGTTCAGGCGGCATTGAACGCGGCGCGGAATCTATTGCCCACGGGCCTTCCCAGCAACCCTATCTACCGCAAAGTCAATCCGGCCGATGCGCCCATCATGATTCTTTCTCTTACCTCGGAATCAATGAGTCGAGGGCAGATGTACGATGCGGCATCGACTATCCTCGCTCAAAAAATATCCCAATTGAAAGGAATTGGCTTGGTGACTGTAGGCGGCAGTTCGCTACCTGCCGTGCGCGTGTCACTCAACCCGAGCGCCCTGAACAAGTTTGGCATAAGCGTTGAGGATGCGCGTACGGCGATCGTCGCCACTAACGCTAACAGGCCTAAAGGCTTGCTTGAAAATGGGGACCAGCGCTGGCAGATACTGGCTAACGATCAGGCCAAAACTGCTGCTGAATATCTTCCGACTATCGTCGCTTATCGTAACGGCGCGCCCATCCGTCTGACCGATATTGCTCAAGTAGAGGATTCAGTACAGGACATCCGAAATGCCGGACTGGTCAATGGTAAACCGGCAGTAATGCTGATCCTGAATCGCCAGCCGGGTGCCAATATCATTGAAACGGTAGATCAGGTGAAGCAATTGTTGCCTCTATTGCGTGCCTCTATACCGGCGGCAATTACCCTGTCGGTGGCATCGGATCGCACACCGACCATTCGCGCATCGTTACGCGGAGTCGAACATACGCTGTTGATTTCGATCGCGCTGGTGGTGTTGGTTGTATTCCTGTTTCTGCGCGACGTCCGGGCTGCTTTAATCCCAAGCGTTGCGGTCTCGGTATCGTTGGTCGGCACCTTTGGCGTGATGTATCTGCTCGGTTTCAGTCTGAATAATATCTCGCTTATGGCCCTGACTGTCGCTACCGGATTTGTGGTGGACGATGCTGTGGTGATGCTGGAAAATATTTCTCGCCACATCGAGAACGGCGTTGCGCCATTTAAAGCTGCGGTACAAGGGGCACGCGAGGTGAGTTTCACGGTACTGTCAATGAGCCTGTCTCTGGTCGCCGTATTCATACCAATTTTGTTGATGGGCGGTATCGTCGGGCGACTGTTCCGAGAATTTGCCATCACGCTATCGGCGGCCATTCTGGTGTCGCTGGTTGTATCGCTGACTGTGACACCCATGATGTGTGCACGGCTATTGCGTCCACGCTCGGAGTCATCGCACGGACGTTTCCATCGGGTAAGTGAGCGCATTTTCAATGGGCTATTGAACGGCTACCGGGTATCGCTCGATTGGGCGCTCGCACACAGTCGCATCATGATGCTTGTACTTCTGGCAACGGTTTGCCTTAATGTTTATCTTTACAATATCATTCCCAAAGGCTTCTTTCCGCAGCAGGACACCGGCCGTTTGATGGGAGCCATTCAGGCAGACCAAAGCATTTCTTTCCAGGCCATGCGAGGCAAACTTGCCACTTTCGTCAACATCGTCGGCCAGGATCCGGCAGTGGATAGCGTCGTGGGTTTTACCGGGGGAGGACAAATCAATACTGGACGAATGTTCGTTGGGCTAAAGCCTTTGGATGAACGTCAGTTATCCGCTGACAAGGTCATCGCCCGGTTGCGCGGCAAGCTCGCCCATGAACCCGGTGCCAACCTGTTTCTGCAATCGGTGCAGGATATTAGCGTCGGTGGTCGTGCCAGCAACGCACAATTCCAATATACAATCCAGGCAGATGGGATTAATGAATTGCGTACCTGGGAGCCTCTCATCCGCCAGGCATTGCGCTCGCTACCGCAACTTGCGGACGTTAACACCGACCAACAAGACAAAGGCATACAGACCTCGCTGATCATCGACCGCGATGCGGCTGCACGGCTAGGATTGACGCAGAGGCTGATCGATACGACATTGAACGATTTGTTCGGCCAGCGCCAAATATCAACAATATATAACCCATTGAACCAGTATCGAGTAGTTATGGAGGCTGCCCCGCAATATTTGCAGAGCCCGAATGCACTGAAGGACGTGTTCTTGATTGCCCCCGGCGGTCTGCAAGTGCCGCTGGCCGCTTTTGCCCGCTGGGAAGAAACAGCGACGCCACTGGCGATTAATCACCAGGGTCAGTTTGCCGCCTCTACGATTTCATTCAATCTCCCTGTCGGCGTGTCGCTTTCAGATGCTACGCGAGAAATCGAGAATGTCATGGTGAAGATCGGCGTACCCTCTTCTGTGCATGGCAGCTTTCAGGGAACAGCCAAAGCTTTCAAGATGTCACTCGAGAATCAGCCTGTACTCATCCTTGCCGCGATGGTTGCGGTGTACCTCGTTCTCGGCATTCTTTATGAGAGCTACATCCATCCCATAACCATTCTTTCGACGCTACCGTCGGCGGGAGTAGGCGCAATTCTAGCGCTGCTCGCATTCCAAATGGATTTTAGTATTATCGCGTTGATTGGCGTCATCCTTCTAATCGGTATTGTCAAAAAGAATGCGATCCTGATGATCGACTTTGCACTTGAATCCGAACGGCAACGTGGCTTGAATCCACGTGATGCGATCTATGAAGCCTGTCTATTACGTTTCCGTCCAATCATGATGACCAGCATGGCCGCCTTGTTTGGCGCACTGCCGCTCGCCCTGGGCACGGGCATGGGTGCTGAACTGCGCCAACCACTGGGAATATCTATCGTTGGCGGGCTGATTTTAAGTCAATTGCTAACGCTCTACACGACACCCGTAGTCTATCTATACCTCGATCGATTTCGGCTATGGTGTCAAAAAATTCGGAAGCAACAACCCCAAGTTAAATCACTTGAAGCTGCGAAACAAACATGAATTATGACTAATATAAAAATACTGATAGCAACATTTTGTGTGCCGGCTGTTTTAAGCCTGGCCGGATGTGCCGTGGGACCCGACTACAAACGACCTGGCGTTATACCTCCCACCACTTTCAAGGAAGAAACCAATCAATGGAAATTGGCAGATCCTCGAGATCACACTCTGCGCGGCAAATGGTGGGAAATATATGGTGACATCCAGCTAAACGCACTGGTACAACAAGTATCAATCTCCAACCAAAATATACATAGCGCCGAAGCGCAATACCGGCAGGCGCTCGCTCTTCTTGGTGTTGCGCGCTCACGATACTTCCCTACAGTGACCGGAAGCTTTGCTCATACTCGGGGACAAGGCGCAAGTTCAACCAACGCTGGGGTAGTAATTCCAGGCAATTCCACCGCAATGATTAACAATACCAACCGGATATTAATGGGTGCCAGCTGGGAGGCCGATTTGTGGGGACGAATAGGGCGCACCGTCGAATCCAATCAAGCGTCAGCTGAAGCCAGTGCCGCAGACCTGCAATCGGCACTGCTAAGTGTCCAATCTACATTGGTACAGACTTACTTACAATTGCGTATCAATGACGCACA
The DNA here is from genome assembly GCA_964589845.1 of uncultured Candidatus Nitrotoga sp. Lineage (GTDB taxonomy): Bacteria > Pseudomonadota > Gammaproteobacteria > Burkholderiales > Gallionellaceae > Nitrotoga. Next base: position 24,145 of record CAZPUT010000010.1, read on the forward strand.
ACGTAAATTGCTGGAACAAACAACTGTAGCCTATAAGCGGTCGCTTCAAATTACTCAAAATCGCTATGAAGCCGGCATCGCAGGACGCTCTGATGTTGTTCAAGCAGATACACAATTAAAATCCACCCAAGCTCAGGCGATAGATCTTGGCGTGCAAAGAGCACAGCTTGAACATGCGATCGCAGTACTGATTGGTAAAGCTCCTTCCAATTTTTTAATCAAGCCAACCTTAATCCTGCCAAATTTGCCAGAATTTCCTGCTGGCCTCCCGTCAGAGTTGCTGGAGCGACGCCCCGATATTGCCGCAGCGGAACGTCGCATTCAAGCCGCAAATGCCCAGATTGGCGTGATCCAGGCTGCATATTTTCCATCTCTCATACTTGGAGCCTCAACTGGCTATCAAAGTTCTCTGCTTTCTAATTTGATATCCCTGCCAAGGCGGGTATGGTCTATTGGACCGAATATTGCGGCCACATTGTTTGACGGAGGGTTGCGGTCATCCCAAAAAGAGCAGGCCATTGCCTCATTTGACAAAAGCGTTGCTGATTACCGCCAGACTGTTCTGGCTGGGTTTCAGGAAGTTGAGGACAATCTTTCTACGCTACGCATCCTGAGTGAAGAAGCCACGGTACAACTTGAAGCGACACGGTCTGCGCAGGAATCTGTGACCCTGTTTAATAACCAGTATATAGCCGGGACAGTGAGCTACCTGAATGTAGTCACGGCACAGGCCACAGCGCTTGATGCGGATATGCGCAGCCTCAATATAACTGGCCGAAGCTTGATCGCCAGCACAGCTTTGCTCAAAGCACTTGGCGGGGACTGGCGATCTGAGCAAATAAGTCCCAACCGATAAGGGTTGGGACTTCAAATATTGGTCTACCGGAGGAGGGGATGACTGGTTTAAATTGATCTGACTCCAGTTTTTTAGTTAGGCTCTTGATGCCATAAGGCACACAAGTGTAATATTCGTAGTATGAAACCTGTGAACTGGAGCACCGAGAAAAATATCCGCCTCAAAGCTGAGCGCGGCGTATCTTTTGAGGAGGTCGTGTCGGCCATGTCAAATGGTGGCATTCTTGTCGTGCTAGACCACACGAACACAGTTCAATATCCGGACCAACGCATGTTTGTGGTTCGCATTCGTGGCTATGCCTACTTGGTGCCGTTTGTGGAAACAAAGCAAGATGTCTTCCTGAAAACGATCATCCCGAGTCGAAAAGCCACTCAGATATATCTTGATGAGGAGCGTTGAAATGGAAAAAGAAGGTAAACTTGAAGAAGAAATTCTGGCTTCTTTTGAAAGAGGCGAATGGCAGCCTTCGCCAAAAAATAAAGGTGAAATTGCACGCTTTGCGGCAATGGCTTCCGCATCTCTGGCTAAAGACAAGCGAGTCAATATTCGCATTTCCTCTCGTGATCTTAATGACATTCAAGCCAAGGCCGCAGAAGAAGCAATCCCTTATCAAACGCTGATGTCCAGTGTCCTTCACAAGTACGTCACAGGGCGGCTTGTAGAGCCGCAATCCAGCCTAACCCTCCGCTCAACACGGACGCGCGCAAAACCAGCGCGCACCAGTTAGCTTTACGTTGGGGGTCACATGCCACGCACTGAATATCTTGCATCGACTCTTAAGCAGCTTGAGGCGCACTATCATCAAATGAGAGAAAATGCATGCAAAAAATGCATGGGGTCTACCATAGAATTTGCAGATGACGACCGTCAGATGAAAGCGTATCTCACTGACGGTCGTCATCTGCAAATTCTATGGTAGACCCCTATTGTTGTGCTATT